>NZ_JBEXKX010000079.1:0-28879 GCF_040609695.1 Amycolatopsis sp. NPDC004625 | reverse complement strand
GGTTCAATACATTTTGTGCGCCCCCCCCCCTGGGGGGGCCGGCCGCGGGGGCGGGCCCGGCGGGGCGCCCCCCGGGGGGGGGGGGGGGGCGCCCCCCCCCCCCCCCCCCCACGAGGCTGTTACGAAGAATTCTCACGCTCGAAAGTCTGGTGATCCACTGCGCCGGGCACAACCTTTTCCAGCTCCATCGAAACCTTCGCCAGACCACCGGTTCATTACGCGCGCGGGTTCGTCTCCCAGATTGGGCGCGCGAATGGGGCTTGGTCTCAACTGGTTGTTGCAAGTGCTGCGGTGTTGAGTGCTTGTGCTGGAGTGTGCCAGTCGAGAGTGGCTCGCGGGCGGGTGTTGAGGCGCCCAGCGATCGCGTCGCAGTCGCTTGGGCGAGGTGACGCAGGTCAGCGCCTTTAGGCCAGTACTGACGCAGCAGGCCGTTGGTGTTTTCGTTGCTCCCGTGCTGCCAGGGACTGTGGGGTCGCAGAAGTAGACCTGCAGGCCGGTGTCGAGGGTGAACTGGGCGTGCTGGGCCATTTCGTTGCCCTGATCCCCATGTCAGTGGCCGTTTCAGCGCCGCGGGCTGCCCCGCGATCATCCCGGCGAGGGTTCCCGCACTGGCAACGCGGCGTGAATCTCGGGCAGGGGCGCCAGCAGCACGAACCGGGTGGCTCGCTCCATCAGAGTGATCACCGCGCCCTGCCCGGCATCGCCCAGTAGCAGGTCGCCTTCTCACTGCCCGGGCAGGCCCGGTCCTCGGCCGCGGCGGGGCGGGCGCTGATAGGGACCATGCCGGCGAGCCGGCCTTTGCGGCGCCCGGCCGTGGTGGTGCGGGTCCGGCGCTGGGTGCGGCCGGTGCGCAGGTGTTCGGCCAGTTCGCGGCGTAGCTGGCCGCGGCCTTGACTGAATAAGGACTGGTAGATGGTTTCGTGGCTTACCTGCATCGCCTCGTCGTGAGGGACATTCTCGGCAGCATGCCGGTGATCAGTCCGCTTGCAGCAGGCCGGTGACCACTGTTGCCAGGGCTCCGGTCAGCTTGTGTGGTTTGGGTCGGGCTGCCCGCTGACGGGCCAGTCGCTGGGCGCGGGCGGCGGGGCCGGCCCATCATGGTTGTTCCGGGTCGTGAGGATCGGGGGTCGCCACCGCGGCGGGCTTCGCGGCCCAGTGTGGCGGGGGTGACCTGCCGAGGACGGCCGCGATCGCGGTCTGGGTCAGTCCGGCGTCCAGGACGTGCTGGATTTTCTGTCGTTCCTCCGGTGGGAGAAGTGTTCCTGCCACGGTGACAGCCCATCAGTTGCCGCCCATTGCAACAACCACTGGAGACCAAGTCCCCTTTGAGCACGCGGAAGTGGGAAATTTCCCGAGTGGAGGCGGGTCACTCAAGCTGCAGGTCAGTGGCGAACTTCAGTGTGGGGTTGTAGATCAACTCGGTCCTCGGACACTGCCCATAACCCCAACCGTACGGATCGAGACTTGTCTCGATCCGTTTTGTCGTCTACCGGGTGGTCGGTCACGTACTGCTGGAGCTGCTGGTAGAACTTCGCTTTGCGTTCGGTGTCGGCAATGGCCAGCACCTTCCGGATGTCTCCGAGCCGCTCGATAAGGTCGGCGATCTGGTCCTTGCTCAGCCGCTGCTGCTGGGGCCGCGCGACGATGCGCGCCTTGACTTCGGCGCGGCGGGCTTGGGTTTCGGCGATCCACTCGGCGACCAGAGCCGCGTCGGCGCCGGCTTCGAGTGCTGCGCGGTGGCGTCCGAGAGCTCGGTCGCATTCCTCGATCGTGTCGGCGAGTCGGTGCGGCGCGAAGCAGGTGTTGAGCCAGCTGTCGAGCTGTCCCATGAGGTCTCCCTCGACGAGATAGACGTTGCGGGGTGTTCGGTCTTGTTGGCCAGCCCGTACTCGTTGGGATAGCGGCAGCGGTAGAACAACTGCTCACGGCTTTTCTGGCCTTGCATGCGGCGGCCGCAGATCCCGCAGTGCAGCAGGCCGCGCAGGACGTAGCGGTGCTGGGTGCGGTTGCGTTCGCGGGTCTTGCGGCCTACCCCCTTGGCTGCGGCGATCTCCTGGGCGCGCTGGAAGGTCGCGACGTCGATGATCGGCTCGCGGACGATCTGCTCGGAGAAGATCCACTTGTCGCGGGTGTTCCAGCGCAGCTTGGTTTCGTGGCCGAGCCCGACGTCTTCGACGTCGATGAGGACTTCGTCTTTGCGCTGCTTGTTCCAGACCTGGCGGCCGGTGTATCGGGGGTTGGTGAGGATGACGGCGACCGCGCCTTTGGCCCAGGCGATGCCGGTGCGGTGGCGGTTGCGGGTGGGGTCGTTGCTTGAGGGGGAGAGTATGCCGTCGCAGGTGAGGGCCTCGGCGATGGCGAATTTCCCTCGGCCGGCGATGTACTCGGCGTAGATGCGCTGCACCACTGGTGCGGTGGCGGGGTCGGGTTCGGGCCGATGCAACCGTTTGCCTTCAGCGGCTTGGCCGGGTTGGGGCGCGGTCCGCCGTCGGCGAGCTGGTAGCCGTAGGGGGTCGGCCGCCAAGGTAGCGGCCTTCGACGGAGGCTTGGGCGGCCATGGCGGCGCGGACGCGGATCTTGATGCGGTTTTATTCGCCTTTACTCATGCCGCCGAAGACGGACATGACGAGATCGTGGGCTTCGGACTCCGGCTCGATCGCGCCGCCGACCTCGGGCACCCACAGTCCGACGCTGTAGTGGACGAACAACGTGAAGGTCAGGCCGTACTGGTTGCGAGACCTGACACAACCACTCGTTGATCGGCGAGACTACGATGTCCTCGCGCAGATTCACCGCCTTCGGGTGATCGGCTAGCGCCGCCGATCCTGGCGCCATCGTCCGCGCGACGCACCGGTAGTAGACGCTTTTCCGGATCGCCGCACCCTGCATCTTCCTGGTGCGGATCTCGCACCCCACCAGGCCCTCTGACAGGTAAGTGTGCTTGATGGCTGCCCGATTCCGCTCGAGCTTGGCAATGCCGGGCAGTCCGCCGGCCGCGCGGGACCGGCGCATCAACTGCGTCCTGCGTGAACGCCTCGATAGAAACAATCGCCGCGACCGAACAACGCGATCCGGCGCTGCCCGGTTGAACCGCACGACGTGGCCGGCGCCGACGTCATCCGAGTTCAGCAGCGTTTCATGGTTGGTCCAACGCCCGTTGCCGCGCCGGCACGGAAGGGCAGCCGCCGGGGTTGCTACCCGGTCCGCTCACCCGGGAAACGGCCGTGCCGGGGATCCGTCGGCGGTGACTACGAGCACTGCCTGGTCGTCCGGGGCGGCGCCGGGCAGGGCGAACTTGCTTACCGCTTCGGTGATTGCAGTGAGCACGGCCCACGCGCCCGGGTTCTCCGGTGCCGCGGCGACGGCCTCGGCCAGGCGTTGCTCGCCGAACTCCTCGCGGGTGGTGTTGCGGGCTTCGAGGATGCCGTCGGTCAGCATGATGAGGCTTTCGCCTGGCTTGAGGAGGAATCGGCGGGCCTGCAGCCGTGGTTCGGGGATCATTCCGAGCAGGCAGCCTGGGATGTGCAGCTCGTGCACCTGGTGGGTGTCGTCGAGCAGCAGGGGGTGGTTGTGCCCCGCGCGGACGAGGGTGATCTCGAGCCCGGCCGCCGTCGGGGTGAGGTGTCCGTGGATGAGGGTCACGAAGTCCGAACCGTGGGCGTGCGGGCGGTTGCCCAGCGCAGTGTCGATGGCCCGGACGATGGCTACCGGGTCGCGCAGCAGTGGGGCGACCGCGCGGGCGGTGTGCCGGACCAGCGCCGTCGTGGTGGCGGCGGCGGGACCGCGGCCGCAGACGTCGCCGAGCAGGAACGCCCAGGTTGTTTCGTCCAGGGGGAACACGTCGTAGAAGTCGCCGCCGATTTCGAGGCCTTCGCCCGCCGGGTGGTAGAAGGTGGCGAGGTCGGCGCCGGGGATTTCGGGCGGGTCGGGCATGAGCAGGCCGGCCTGCAGGTCGCGTGCGAGCGTCACGCGCTGCTGGTACTGCCGTGCGTTGCGGGCCGCCGAGGCGCCGCGCCGGGCGACTTCTTCGGCCAGGGACACGGCGCGCTCGTCGAAGGGCGATCCGTCCGTCCGGAAGAGGGTGACGGCCCCGAAGGTCTGGTTGCGTTCGGTCAGCGGCACGCACAGGTGCGCGGTGACGCCCAGCCGCGCCCAGGTGTCCCCGTCGCCCGGCGGCGCGGGGACGATCTCGGTCCGGCCGGAGACCAGCACGTCCTCGACGGTCGCCACCGGTGCTTCGGCGAGCAGCGCGGCGTGGCGCGGGGTGTCGGCCGCGCACGCCACGCGCCGCAGGCGGCCGTCCTCGACGATGTCGACCGTGCAGAGCGGGGCGACGACCGGGGCCAGCAGGTCGGCCAGGCCCTGCAGCGTCTGCACGTGGTCGAGCTGGTCGGCCAGCACGGTGCTGGCCTTGAGCAGGAACGCGAGGTCGTTGCGGGCCACCTGCTCCTTGGCCTCGGCGGCCTGGCGGGCCTGTTCGATCTGGTGGCGTTCGATCGCCAGTGCGGCGGTGTCGGTGAACAGCCGCGCGAGGGCGAGGTCGGCGTCCTGGGGGGAGCGGGGCGCGCGGTGGTACATCGCGAAGGTGCCCAGCAGCCGGCCGTCACGGGCGAGGATCGGGGTCGACCAGCAGGCCGCGAGCCCGGCCCGGGTGGCGAGGTCGCGGAAATCGGCCCAGAAGGGATCGTGGCCGATGTCGGTCACGATCACCGGGCTGCGCCGGTGCGCGGCCGTGCCGCACGAGCCGACCCCCTCGCCGGTGGCGATCCCGTCGATGGCCTCGTTGTAGAAAGCGGGCAGGCTCGGCGCGGCGCCGTGGCGCAGGTGCCGGCCGTCCGCGTCGGCCAGCAGCACGGAGACCAGGACGTCGGGGCTCAGGTCTTCGATCGCGCGGGCCATGCCGTCGAGCACCTGCTCCAGGGGAGCTTCGCGGGCGATCTGCTCGAGCAGGACCCGGTGCTCGGCGGTGAGCCGCTGGGCCTGCTTGACCTGCGTGGTTTCGACGCCGAGCACGCGCACGCCGAGCACGTCGCCGCTGCCGTCACGCCGTGGTTCGTAGGTGAAGTCGAAGAACGCTTCGCGGGCGTCGGCCCCTTCGCCGAGCAGCACACGCGCGTCGCGGCCGACGAAGGTCTCGCCGGTCCGGTAGACGTGGTCGAGGTGCCCGAGGAAGCCTTGGCGGGCCAGCTCGGGCATCAGCCGGCCCAGCGCGGTCCCCGGCGGTGTGCCGGCGCTGCGCCCGATGGCGGCGAAGAAGGCGGCGTTGGCCACTTCGAGCTGGTGTTCGGGGCCGTGCAGGGACGCGAAGACGGCGGTGGAGTGTCCGAAGAGGGTGCGGAGATCGGCGTCCGCGTCATCGGTCGGGGTCATCGGCCTGCTTCCGTCCGGGGGCCACGGTCGTGCGCGCTCGACTGCGTGCCTGACGGAAACCTGTGGGCTCAAGCTTCACCGGCGACCGGGCCACGGGTGAGGACCCGGATCGCCCGTCGGCTGAGCGTACCCGCCGCGCCACCGCCCTGCGGCGTGAGCGGACAACCCGGCGCACGGCCACCCGGCGGCCGCTGGGCATCGCTGGTGCGAACGGGCTCTTCCGGCGGTCCTTCCGCGCAGTTCCGCTGTTGTTCACCCCCGATTGGCCCGGCGGACTCGCTAAGGTCACCCTGGTGGGGGGATCGACGGCACCCGGTCACGAGCAGTCGCCGGCAGCACCCGCTGTGCGCGACGTCGCCGCGGTGGGCGCCGGTGGTTCCGGCGGTGATCGAGCGAACCGTGAGAAGGATCGGATGCCATGGCGAACCCGCTGGTAGCTCAGCGCGAAGACTCCACCACGGCCGTTTCCGGGGTGCCGCTGCTGGAGTCCGCGAACGACCTCAAAGAGGGCATCGAGAAGGGCGACTGGGCCTCGGTGGCGATGGGCGCCGTCGGGGTCGCGCTCGACACGCTGTCCATGGCCCTGGACCCCTTCGGGGCGATCCTGGCGGCCGGGGTCGGGTGGCTGCTGGAGCACGTCGGGCCGCTTTCCGCGGCGCTCGACGCCCTGACCGGGGACGCCGACGAGATCAAGGCCCAGTCCCAGACGTGGGCCAACGTCGCCAAGGAGCTCGGGGCCGTCGGCCAGGACCTGGGCGACATGGTCAAGGCCGACCTGCAGTCGTGGAGCGGGAACGCCGCCGACCAGTACCGCCGGCGGGCCACCGACACCGTCGACATCCTCACCGCCGCCCAGAAGGGCTGCGAAGGCGCCTCCAGCGGGGTCAAGACGGCCGGTGAGGTCGTCGCCGCCGTGCGGATGCTCGTCCGCGACATCATCGCCGAGCTCGTCGGCCACCTGATCAGCTGGGCCCTGCAGGTCGTGTTCACCCTCGGCATCGGCCTGACCTGGGTGGTGCCGCAGGTCGTGGCCGCGGTCGCCAAGACCGCCTCGAAGATCGCCGACCTCACCAAGCGGCTGGTCAAGGCGCTCAAGGCCCTCGTCCCGCTGCTCAAGAAGGCCGGGACGCTGTTCGACGACGCCGCCAAGGCGCTGCGCAAGATCAAGCCCGGCAAGGCGGACGTCCCGAAGGCTCCCAAGGACATCAAGGGCGGCGGCAAGAAGGGGGACGGCGGGCCCGAGCCCAAGAAGGACAAACCCCACGACGACAGCACGTCGGCGTCGAGCGCGGGCCACGGCGACGGCGCCAAAGGCGGCGGCGACGGTCACAAGGGCGGTGACAACGGCCCCGACAAGAACGGCCCCAAGAACGACGGCGACCAGACGAACAGCAGCGGCGCCGGAAGCGGCGGCGGCAAGCCGGGCAAGGGCGGCCGCAACGACACCGCGAAGAAGGACAAGGCCGACCGTTCGACGCCCGACGACTCGAAGAACTACTGCGGTGACCCGATCGACGTCGCGACGGGCGAGGTCGTGATGACCCAGGTCGACGTCACCCTGCCCGGCGAAGCCGCGGACCTGGAAATCTCCCGGACGCACCTGTCGGCCTACCGGGCCGGGCGGTGGTTCGGTCCGTCGTGGACGTCCACTTGGGACCAGCGGCTGGAGTTCGACGCGAACCGGGTCCGGTTCCACGCCGAGGACGGCATGGTGCTGGACTTCCCCGTCCCGGGCGACGAGCCCGTGCTGCCGGCCCAGGGGCCGCGGTACCGGCTGCGCCGCGTGCCGGGAGGTTTCCGGCTCGCGGCCGGTGATCGTGAACTGCAGTTCTCCGGCACCGGCGGCGTGCTGCCGGTCACGGCCATCGAGCAGGGCGGCGAGCGCACCGAAATCGACTACGCCGCCGACGGTTCGCCCACCCGGCTTCGCCGGCCAGGGGGCGTCGAGCTGCTGGTCAGCACCGCGCGGGGGCGGATCGTCGCGCTGGGGGCGCCGGGGCAGCCGCCGGTGGTGCGGTTCTCGTACAACCGGCACACCCAGCTGAGCGCGGTGACGGACTTCGCGGGCCGCTCGATGGCGCTCGACTACGACTTCGACCACCGGCTCGTCGGCTGGCAGGACCGGGTCGGCACCTGGTACCGCTACGTCTACGACAATGCGGGCCGCTGCGTGCGTGCGGTGGGCGCGAACGGCTTCTACAACGCGGCCTTCACCTACGAACCCGGCGCGACCCGGCACACCGACGCCCTCGGCCACACCTGGACCTACCGCCTGAACGCGGCCGGTCAGCTGATCGAGCGCGTCGACCCGCTCGGCGGCTCCCGGCGCTACGACTGGAACCGGCGGGACGAACTGCTGTCCCAAGTGGACGAACTGGGCCGCGAAACCCGGTACGAGTACGACGACAACGGGCTGGTGGCCGTCCACCGACCCGGCGCGCCCGAGGTGCGGCTGACCCCGGGCGAAGACGGCGCAGTGTGGCTCCAGGCCGGGGAAAGCGACGAGGAGATCGAGCGCCTGGTGTTCGACTTCGACCCGGCCACCACGCTGCTCGGCAACGGGCTGCCGGTGGATGTCCTGGAGCCGGCCGACCCGTTCGAGGACGCTCCGGTGACCGACCGGGCGGCCCGTCCCGGCGACCGCGACGTGTACGGCCGCCCGCGCCTCGCGCACACCGCGTCCGGCGCGGCCGCGCGGCTCGGCTGGACCGCCGACGGCCGTCGCGCCTGGCGGCTCGGCCCGCAGGGTGGCCGCGAGACGTGGGTGCACGACGCGGAAGGCAACGTCGTCGAATACCGCGACGCGGCCGGTGCCGCGCGGCGCCGCAAGCACGGCCCGTTCGGCCTGGTGCTGGAGGAGACCGACGCCGCGGGCGGGCGCACGGTGTTCACCTACGACGGCGAGCTGCGGCTCACGTCGGTGACCAACCCGGCTGGCCTGACCTGGCACTACGTCTTCGACGCCGCCGGACGGCTCGTCGAGGAGACCGACTTCGACGAGCGGCGGACCACCTACACCCACGACGCGGCGGGCCGGCTGCGGCGCATGTCCACCGGCGCCGACCGGGTGGTCGAGTACGACTACGACCTCGAGGGCAACGTCGTGGCGCGGCGGACCCCCGACGACGTCACGAGCTATGGCTACGACGCGCTCGGCCGGCTGGTCGTCGCCGAGAACGCCGAGTCGCGGGTGGAGATCCGCCGCGACGGCGGCGACCGGGTCGTCGCCGACACGATCAACGGGCTCGGCGTGTGCTGGCGCGACGAAGGCGACGCCGTCGTCCGGCGGACTTCGTCCGGTGTGGACAGTGAGTGGCGGTTCACCGGTTCGGGACAGCCGCGATCGCTGCGGATCGCCGGCCACGACGTCGAATTCGGCTACGACGACGCCCAGCGGGAGGTCGTCCGCAGCGTCGACGGCGAGGTGGTGCTCCGGCGGCGGTTCGACGAGGAGGACCGGCTCGCCGAGGAGGACGTCGCCGGGGTCGGGCGGCGGACCTACCGCTACCGCCCGGACGGCAGGCTCGCGGGCGTCGACGACGCGATCCGGCCGTGGCAGCTCTCCTACGACGCGGCCGGCCGGGTCAGCGAGGCCCACGGGCCGGACGCAGCGGAACGGTTCACCCGTGACGTCGCCGGCAACATCACCACGGCGACGGCCCCGTCGCCCCCGGGCCCGCGCGGCTACGAGCGCAACCGGCTCGCCGGCATCGGCGACATCCGCTTCGGCGGCGACGCCCACGGCCGCGTCACCGGCTGGCGCCACGGCGACCGGGCGTGCAGCTACACGTGGGACCACCTCGACCGGCTGCGCTCCGCGCGCACGCCCGACGGCGCGCTCTGGACCTACCACTACGACCCGATCGGACGGCGGTTCGCCAAGCGCTGCTGGCTGAGCGGCCCGGACGGTGAGCCCGAGCTCGCCCTGGACGTGCGGTTCCTGTGGAGCGAGCTGAACCTCGTCGAGCAGGTGGAGTACCGCCCGGCGGACGGGTCCTACCGCTTCCTGACGTGGGAGCGCTTCGGCGACGATCGTCCCGTCGTGCAGGTCGAGCACACCGGCGTCGTCGAGGAGGCCCGGTTCCGGGTGGTGATCACCTCGCCCGCGGGGACGCCGACCGAGCTGCTCGACGAGCGCGGGACGCTGGTCTGGCAGGACCGCAGCAGTTTCTGGGGCGTGCCGGCGGCCGGCGCCGACGTCGCGGCGATGCCGCTGGCGTTCCCCGGGCAGACCCGCGACGAAGAGACCGGCTTGCACTACAACGTCTTCCGGTACTACGACCCGCGGACCACGCGCTACCTCAGCCAGGACCCGCTGGGCCTCGCGGCGGCGCCCAACCCGGTCGGCTACGTCGACCAGCCGCTGCTCGAGAGCGACCCGCTCGGCCTCGCTCCCCAGCGGTGTTTCAAGGGCCGGATGAAGGACCGCGCTAAGCGGCTGCGCGACCGGAACAAGAAGAAGCAGCTGACCCAGCCGACGCGGCGGAGCCCGCGGCACCCCATCCGCGTCGACAACATGACCAAGGAAGAGTTCGAGAAGTTCAAGCCGGAACTCGACAAGATCCTCAAGGCCGACAAGACCTTCTTCTGGTCCGGTGGTCACAAGCAGCGGGTGCCCGGGAAGATGAAGAACCCGGACACGGACCCCTACCTCGGGTCGCTCGAGGACAAGGCCACCGAGATCGCGAAGAAGCACGGCGGCAACACCCTCGAAGGCACCCTCAAGGACAACAACATCAAGATGCCCGGCTGGATCAAGGACCCCAAGGACCCGAGGGCGCCGCTGGTCCAGGAGAAGTGGGACTACGTGTCCGACACCTTCGCCAAGAACGCCCAGGCCGGCAAGACGCACGTGGTCTTCCCCAGCTACCCGGGCAAGGGCCACGACATCTACCCGCACCGGCGCGACAACAACGTGTTCGACCTGACCGAGTACCCGCGCCTCAAGCAGGACGGCAAGGGGGACATCACCAAGTTCCACGACCGGACCGACTACGAGCGCCCGTACCGCGCGCCGAAGTAGCAGGTCCGGCGCTTTCTCGCTCGGATGATGGAACCCGCCGTTCTCACGAGTCGTGCGACAGATATTCGGTCCAGCCGCGCGCGGCCCGCAGCAACCCGTCGGGGGAAACGTCGTCGAAGTTGCGCAGCTTCAGGAAGTGCTGCGTGATCGTCAGGCCGAGGATGCCGCTCACGGTGATCAGGGCGCGCAGGTGGGCATCGTCGCCCTCCAGGGACCGGGCCAGGTTGTCGACGCGTTCGTCGAGGTAGGACCGCATCGTGTCGGCGGCTTCCGGCACCGTGAGCATGGACCGGACGAGCGCGCTCGTCTCCGGGGGCAGTTCGCGCAGCCGGTTGGCGAGCACCTCCAGCAGGTGCTCGGCGGCGCTCCCGGCGTCATTACCGGGCAGTTGGACGGCGGCGGTGAACAGGGCCGCCTTCGAGCCGTAGTGCTGCATCACCAGCGAGGCGTCCACGCCCGCCGCGCCGGCGATGCCCCGGATCGTCGCGCCCTCGAAGCCGCGGGTCGCGAATTCCTGCCGCGCGGCCTCGAGGATCCGCTGTGCGGTACGGGCGTGCTTGGCGTCGCGAGACGTCTCGGTCATGAATTCACTCTACAGCCGTTGAGCGATTCGGGTACGGTCTCACACTGGAACCTGCCCGAGCTCACCGCGGCGGTGAAGGCACTCCCGGCCGACCGGGATGACGCGAGCGTCGTGCTCGACGAGCTGGGCGACAACCTCGAACGCCTCGACGACATCGGCGACGCCCGCATCGCGGCGATGGACGCCCAGGGCGTCGACCTGCAGATCCTCTCGCTGGCGCCACCCGGGACACACCCGCTGGAGCCGGCGGACGCGCGGGCGCTGAGCAGGCGGGCCAACGACGTCGCCGCCGAGGCGGTCCGCAGGCACCCCACGCGGTTGCGGGCCTTTTCCACCCTCGGCCTGCAACTCGTGCTCGGCCACTGGGGCGAGCTGGTGTTGTTCTGGACCGACCGCGGCGATCGCCTTTCGGGCGTCGCGGTTCACCGCGGACAACGCCTGCGCGCTTTTCGGTATCGACCTCGCGTTGCCGGAGAAACAGAAATGACTCCTCGCCGGGCCGCGTGAAGCCGGTGACAGTCTGGCGGCGGGCTCGGAACGCGACGACCGCGCTCACCGAAGACGACTGCTCGGCACAGCACGGATTCAGCGGGCATTCCGCTCGGGCGTGTCCCCGCGCAGGGCGGCGGCCAGCCATTCCTGGACCGCCGCCGTCCGGTCCGGATCCGGTGTGGGTGCCCCGTTGACGGTGGCTACCAGCGTGCCGTATCTGCGGAGCAGGTTCGTCCCGGTCAACCGGGCCCGCGTCCTCGCTGCTCGGTGCCGGTCGAAGTCCACCATGCTGCGTCGCGCCTTGTCGAGGTCGCGCTCGCCGGTCATGGCGGCGGAGAAGTCGGCGGTGTCGGCGGCCATGCGCTCGGCGATGTCCCGGGCCTGCGGGGAGTCCGCGGGCACCCCGGCCTCGTACGCCGCCCGCGCCTCCTGCAGAAGCGCGAACCGCCGTTCGGCGCGGGCCGTCATCTCCGGCGTGGTCATCAGCTTGCCCTTCTCGGTGCCGAACGTGCGGTGGAGGCTGTCCCGCAGCGCCGTGCGGAACTGCTCGTCCTGCACCAGCTCGGCCAGCTCGATCCAGGCCTCGAGCTGCTCGGTGGTGGGCTCCTCGGGCAGGGTGGGCCGCCGGTCGTGCAGCCTCCGGACGTAGCCGGGGTGCACGTCCAGCCCGTCGGTGACGAAGTCCCAGAACTCGGTGATGAGCCGGTCGCGGTCGTCGTCGGACATCGACACGAGCTTGTGCATCAGGCTCACCTGTTCGGTCGTGGTGTGCTGCCGCACGATGGTGCGCAGCACGGCCCGGCGGGCCCGGAACTGCCGCAACTGGTCCTCGACCAGCCGCAGGTGCGTGACGGCCAGCTCGGTCAGGGAGGTCTCGGCGGCCAGCACCCGGCGGATGTCGCCCAGGCCGGCGCCCAGGTCACGGAGGGTGCGCACGAGTTCGAGACGGGCGATGGCGTGCACGTCGTACTGCCGGAAGCCGCCCTCGGTGTGGCTGGTGGGGGACACGACACCCTCGTCGGCGTAGAACCTGATCGCGCTCACGCTCAGCCCGGTGCGGCGGGCGACGTCGCCGATGGAGTAGAGCTCGTTCACACCGGCCACTATGGGATCTCAAGGGGGTCGAGAGTCAAGGGGCGACGGCGGCATCGCCGGCGTTGACATCGCGGTGAAGCGGGCCCGTAAACTCACGCCATGGCCGAATCGACCTCCGTGTCCGCCGGGCAGGTCGTGGTGCTGGTCGACCGCTGGCCCGATCCGGCGCCGCCCGCCGAGTTACCGGTCCGTGGCCCGCTGCGAACGAGCAGCCGCGCCGTGCTCCTGGTGCTCCTCGTCCTCTGCGCGGCGGTGGGCGTGGAGGCAATCGTCCTGCTGTGGACGGAGCCGACCCCCGGCTGGTGGTTCTCCCTCCTCTTCACCCTCCTGTTCACGGCCCTCGTCGTCGTGCTGTGGATCGCGTACTTCACCGCGATCGCCCGGAGCGCCGAGCGCATGCGCGCCCGCTCTCGCTGGGCGGAAGCGGCGGGAAGTGTCGAGTTGCTCGACGGCACCGTCTCCGCCCGCACGGTCTCGACCATCGAGGACGGCGGTGTCGACAGCTTCGTGCTCGTGGTCGACACCGCGAAGGGACGGGTAGGCGCGACGTGGGAGCGCCCGACCTCGCGATCGCGGATGCTCCCCCCTACGCAGGTGCCGGTGATCGGCGCGCGTGCGCGGGTCTGGCGGCTGCGCGACGCGGGCGGCGACGCGCCGGTCGTAATCGAGGTCTGCTATCCCTCGCTCGAAGAACAACGGCAATAGCCTGCCACCCGCGGTGCGGTGGCACGGCCCGGTCGCCGGCCCGAGGATTGGACGCAATGGGACGCTCGTCGGTGTTCACCTTCCAGTACATCGCCATCGACACGGAAGCCGGTGTCACGCCGGAGGAGTTCGAGACCTTCGTGCGTGGTGAAGGCGTTCACCTGCCCTTGTACCCGGGGTGGCGGTGGACTCTGCTGCGCGGGTTGCGCGGCGAGCGGGCCGGGCAGTACCTGATGTTGTACGAGATCGAGAGCTCCGAGCAGCGCGATCGGTACGTCACGGCCCGGGGTGAGCAAACCGAACCGGCCCGGGAGTTCTGGGCGCGGCACCCGGAGGCGGAGGCGGTGCTGGCGCGGTGGCGGCGGCTGGGCACCTTCGGCGAGCTGCCGACGTTGTTCACCGATTACCGGCTGCTGGCCGACAATCCGCGGAGCACGGTCACGCCCGGCCCCCGCTACCGCGACCGCCCGGGGGAGGAGCCCGTCGCCCGGGTTGTCGGGATCCACAACCTGGCGTTGCGCGCCGGGGTGACCGAGGAGGTGTTCGACCGGTTCATCGCCGAGAACCACCACCGGATCGACGACTACCCGGACTGGCGGTTCCACGTGCTCAAGGGCGAGCGGGGCAACCGCCTCGACCAGTACGTGATGATGATGGAGATCGCGAGCCTGGACGCGCTGGACGTCTTCTACCCCGAGCCCGACATCGCCACCGGCGAGGCCGCGGAGTTCGCGGCCGCCCACCGGGACACCAAGCAGATGTACGAGGAGTGGAAGCAGCTGGCCTCGTTCTCGGGCTCGCCGCAGATCTACACGGACTACCTCGCCGTCGCGGAGAACCCGGCGTAAGTCCGCACGCCCGGGATCAGGTGGTGGGCCAGTCGCGCGTCGCGGTGGTTATTTCGGCGCGGGCGACGTCCCGGATGCCTTTCAGCCCTTGGCCAACCCCTCGAGCAGTGCCGCCGAGAACTCCTTCGGCTTTTCGATGTGCGGGCTGTGCCCGGTGTCGGCGATGACCACCTCGCGGTAGTCGCCGCCTGCCGCGGCGTACCGGTCGAGGACCGCTCTGGTCTGGGTGACCATCGGCTGCGCCGGGTGGGTGGCCTCGCCCGGCCAGCCGGGGACCGCGCCGAGCCGGCCGAGGTGGGTGAGGTCGAACATCGACGTGTCGGACACGATCTGGTCGTCCGCTCCCCGGATCCAGAGGATCGGGGGCTTGCGCTCGAGCGCGTCGAGGTCGTCGAGGCGGAAACGACCGGGCGCCATGGTGTTGAGCACGCCGCGGGTGCCCGGGGCGACGCCCGGCCACGCGTCGGTCGTGGTGGAGTCGCCGGGGTAGTGGTCGTCGCCGACCCGGGTGGTGAGCATCGACTCGACGAGGTCGTCGAGGCGGGCGGGGTGGAACGGCGGCTTGACGTAGAAGGCCAGCAGCACCTGCCGGGGGGAGAACGGCGACTCGTCCGAGGTGTCGCCGGCCTTGAGGCGGGCGACGAAGTCCGGGTTGGCGCCGCCGCCACCCGAGCCGGCGCCCGCCGGGTCGACCAGCTCGCCGTCCGCGCCCTTGGTGCCGCCGAAGCCGTAGGGCGAGACCGGGTTGACCAGTGTCACGGTGCGTGCGAGTTCGGGGTGCTCGCGCAGCAGCTGCAGGACCACGCCGCCGCCCATGCTCCAGCCGACCAGGTGGGCGGCGCCGACGTCCAGCGCGGCCAGCGTGGCGGCCACGTCGTCGGCGTAGTCGCGCACCCCCCGCGTCGCGTCCACCGGCAACGGATCGGTGCCGCCGAATCCGCGCAGGTCCACCGCGATCGGGCGGTACCGCGGCGGCAGGTCGAGCATCGGCTCCTGCCAGAAGGCCGAGGACGAGACGTTGCCGTGGACGAACACGACCGGTTCGCCGTGCTCCCGGCCGGCCACCTCCAGCACGTGCACGGTCAGCCGATCGGTCGGCACCTTCGCCGAGGTGATTCCGTCGAGGAGTGTGGTCACGGTCGTCCCTTTCACGCCAGCCAGCTCGTCACCTGGGACATCGACGCCGACGCCCAGCCCAGCTGCAGGTGGTTCACCGAACCGGCCAGCGCGGTCGCGGCGAGGTGGCCGATGCCCGTGCTGTCCAACGCGCTGGACACGAACACGATGCCGTCGCTCGGGCCCCGGTTTTCGTTGAACACGCCGACGATGCTCGGCGAGCCGCCGGCCAGCAGGTACACCGAGACGCTCGCCGGGGTGCCGGCGGACTGGATGGCGGAGATCATCGACCCGGCGTCGATCGCGGCCTGGATGCCCGTCCCGTCGGTGTAGAACCCCTGGCCGCCGTAGTAGGTCGTGTACCAGTCCTGCTGCGAGCCGTCCACGCCGAACGCGCCGTCGAAGCGGGCCAGCATCTGCCGCTGCCCGGGGTAGGTGTCCCAGCCGGCGGTGGGGGTGATCGACAGTTCCGGGTGGTAGGTGTACGCGCCGTAGCAGGTCATCCTCGTGTGCGGGCTCGGCGCGTTGATGTTGACGCCGCACTCCGGCCAGATCGACAGGTCGTGCGCGTATCCGTGCGCGAACGGGTAGTCGTAGCCACCGTTCGGGCCGCCGAGGGTGATCAGCTTGCGCACGTCGCCGGCGTAGGCCCGGCCCCACGGGGGCTTCACCGAGGACACGTACATCCGGGTGGACAGCTCGCCCTTGCTCCAGCCGACCAGATCGACCTGGCCCACGCCCAGCCGTGACTTGATCAGCGCGATCGCGTCACCGACCTGCTGTGCCTGCTGGCGGTTCTCGCCCTGCTTGTGCGCGAAGCCGATGGCGAACACCCGGTACCCGCGCGAGCTGAGGTACTGCATCAGCCCGGTCGACGGGCACGTCGCCGAACCGCACCCGAAGCCGCCGGACTCGTTCGGATTGGCCCAGGCGCGGTCGGGGTTGTCGTTGGCCCCGTGGACCAGCAGGACCGGCGTGGTCTTCGCGCCGGTCGACCAGCCGGGTGCGGAGTACAGCAGGAACCGCGACGAGGACGGCTGCGCGACGCCGCCGAAGAAGGTCAGGCGCTGGCCGTCCTGGTTGCCCCGTCCGTCCGGCGGGTACTGCTCGTCGGCGAATCCCGGTGTGGTGTCGCGATAGCGCTCCACCTTGGCCCACCCGTTGGCGACGGTGCCGAACGTCGCCTCGTTGGTCAGGTAGGTGGGAGCGGCCTCGGCGACCGGCGGTGCCGGCGCGGCGACCACCGCACCGACGACGATGGCGGCCGCGGCCACCAGGCTGAGCAGGCGCACGACGGGCTCCTCACGACACTGGGGGAACTCCGCAATGATCGGCCGCCGGGTGAGCCGGGGCAATGTGCGCCGGCCACGTCCCGCGCGTCTCCGACATGGTTGTGGGCACCACATCGAGGTCGCGGGTCGCCGAAGAGGCTCTGTCTCTGCGGGCCCGCGGCGGGAGACGCGCTGTTCGCCACGCACCCGCCGGTACGCGTCCTCCGCGGTGACAGCGGGTGAACGAACCGGTGTTGACGGCGTGCCCGGCGGCGCGGATCGTGGACCCGTGGCGACACGCATGGGAGCGCGGTTCACCGGAGACCTGGCCGAGCTGCGGTACGAACCGGTGGCCAAGCGGGTACGGGCGGTCGCGAGTGGACGGACGTTCGCCGACTCGCGGCGGGCCGTGCTGGTCTGGGAACCGAAACGAGTGGTGCCGTCGTACGCCTTCGCCCTGTCGGACCTCCGGGCGACGCCGGGTCCGTCGGACGACGCTCCGGCGGCGGAGAACCCGGTGCAGCTGGCCGAGGGGGGTCCGCCGGTCCTCGATCCGCGGACCGCGTTCGCCGTGCACACCTGCCCGGGCCGGCCGCAGACCCTGGCCGTGGACGGCGTGACCCTGCCGGGTGCGGGCTTCCGGCCCGACGATCCCGACCTGGGGGAGTACGTCATCTTCGACTTCGCCGCCTTCGACGAGTGGCTCGAGGAGGCCGAACCGATCGTCGGCCACCCGCGTGACCCGTTCTCGCGCATCGACATCCGGCGCAGCGACAGCCGGGTGCAGGTCGAGGTCGACGGCGTGGTGGTGGCCGACTCGGCCCGGCCTTGCCTGCTGTTCGAGACGGGCATCACCCCTCGCTACTACCTGCCGCGCGAAGACGTCCGGATGGACCTGCTCACGCCGTCGGACACGCGCACCACGTGCGCCTACAAGGGACACGCGACCTACTGGTCGGTGGGCGCGCACGGTGACCTCGCCTGGACCTACGACGAGCCGCTGTCCGACGCGCGGGAGGTCGCCGGGTACATCGCCTTCCTCACCGAACGCGTCGACGTCGTCCTGGACGGCGAGCGGTTGGCGCGGCCGGTCACGCCGTGGTCGTAGCACCCAGCCGGCCGGCTCCTCACCGTGTCAAGGCGCCGCGGCGGGGACGGCGTGTTGTCCAGGCCAGCAGCGCCGCGCTGACGTAGGCCGCCGTCATGGTGATGCCCATCGAGACCGGCCCCGGGCCGTTCAGGGACACCAGGGGGCCGACCACCGGGCCGACCGCGAAAGCCGACATCCCCAGCAGGGCCGCTGCCGCGCCGGCGCGGGGGCCGTGGTCGGTCATCGCCAGGGCCGAACCGGTGGGCTGGGTTGCGCCGGTGGTGAACAAGAGGGCCGCCAGGGGGATCAGCACGCCCGGCAGGCCCGCGCCGAGGAGGGTGGCCGACAGCATGGCCGCTGCGGTCAGGGCCGTCGCCGTGGTGGCGATCAGGTACATCCGGGCCGGTCCCAGGCGGTGCACGGCCGCGCGGTTCAGCTGCGCGCCGAGGATGGACATGGCCGCGTTGGCCGCGAAACACAGGCTGAAGACGCGGGCGGACAGCGAATAGCCGTCCTGCAGGACGAAGCTCACCGACGTCAGGTACGTGAAGAACCCGGCGCCGCCGCACGCGCTGATGAGCAGGTAGCGGACGAACAGGCGGTCGCGCAGCAGCACGCCGAACTCGCTCGGGCGGCCCCGGGAGCCGGGTGACAGCGTCTCCGGCAGGAAAACCAGCGCCAGGAGGAACAGCGTCACGCCGATGCCGGCGAGGACGACGAAGATGCCCCGCCAGCCGATCCACGGGTCGAGCTGGCCGCCCGCCACCGGGGCCACGATCGGGGCGAGCGCGCCGACCGTGGTGAGCACGGCCAGCAGCCGGACCAGCTCGACCCCGGACGCGACGTCGCGGGCGATCGCCAGGGACAGCACGATCCCCGCCGAGCCGCACAGGCCCTGCAGCAGCCGGGCCGCCAGCAGCACCTCGATCGACGGCGCCGCCGCGCAGACCAGCGACAGCACCGCGAACAGCGCGGTGCCGGCCAGCAGCGGGCGGCGGCGGCCGAAGCGGTCGCTGAGCGGACCGGCCACCAGCTGGCCGAACGCCAGGCCGAGCATGCAGATCGACATCGTCGCCTGGGCGAGGCTCGTCGACGTGTGCAGGTCGGCCGCCAGGCGGGGGAGGGCGGGCAGGTAGAGGTCCATCGAGATCGGCCCGAAGACCTCCAGCAGCCCGAGGACCACCGCCAGCCGGCGCCGGTTCACGAGAGGAGCCGCCGCAGCCAGGACAGCCGGGCCGCGACGGCGGCGCGCGAGACCTCCGCGCCGGGGGAGAAGCCGGCGAACGCGTGGTAGCCGCCGTTCCAGACGTGCAGTTCGGCCGGCCCGCCGGTGGCCCAGATCCGCAGGGCGTACTCGGTCGCCTCGTCGCGGAACACCTCCGCCGCACCGACGTCGATGTAGGCCGGCGGCAGGTTCGAGACGTCTTTCGCCCGCGCCGGGACCGCGTACGGCGACGCCTCCCCGGTGCCGCGCAGCGGGCCGAGCAGGGCGTCCCAGCCGGTGTCGTTGTTGTGACGGTCCCAGGCGCCGATGCCGTCGTACTGCCGGGCCGACGGCGTCGCGTTCCGGTCGTCGAGCATCGGGCACAGCAGCACCTGCCCGAGCAGGTGCGGGCCGCCGCGGTCGCGGGCCAGCAGCGCGACGCCGGCGGACAGGCCGCCACCCGCGCTGGCGCCGGTCACGACGATCCGGGCCGGGTCGGCGCCCAGCTCGGCCGCGTGCTCCGCCAGCCACACCAGGCCCGCGTAGCAGTCCTCGACCGCGGCCGGGGCGGGGTGCTCCGGCGCCAGCCGGTACTCCACCGAGACGCCGACCGCGCCGAACCGCAGCACGTCGTCGACCAGCCCGTCGACGCCGAAGAACCGGTTGCCGAGGATCATCCCGCCGCCGTGGAGGGCGTAGAACGCGGGCGCCCCGGTGACGCCGCCGCGGGGCCGGATGATCGTCAGCACGACGTCCGGCGCTCCCGGCGGCCCGGGGACCGTGCGCTCCTCGACGTCGACGGGCCGGTCCCCGACCTGCTGCTCCAGCGAGGGGACGATGGTGGCGAAGCGGGCCCGGTTCTCGAGGATCGTGTCCGCGCGCAGCGGGATCCGTTCGACCAGGTCGAGGAACGCGGCCAGGCCCGGCTCGAGTTCCGGGTCGTAGGGGACCGGCTTCACCGCGCGATCCCCAGGACCCGGCGCAGCCACGAGCCGCGCGTGGCCAGCGCGTCCGCGGTGACCGGCCACCCGGGCGCGTAGATGTCGAACCCGTGGCATGCGCCGCTCCAGACGTGCAGCTCGGCTTGCCCGCCGGTCGCCCAGATCCGCAGCGCGTACCGGACGTCTTCGTCGCGGAACGGCTCGGCGCTGCCGACCTCGACGAACGCGGGCGGCAGCCCGGACAGGTCGGTGGCGCGGGCCGGGGCCGCGTAGGGCGAGACCGCGTCCGTGCCGGCGGCGTCGCCGAGCAGCGACCGCCAGCCGGCCTCGTTCGCCTCCGTCGTCCACGTGCCGAGCCCGCGGTACTGGCGGCTCGCGACGGTGGTGTTCGTGTCGTCGATCATCGGGCACAGCAGCAGCTGCCCGGCCAGGTGCGGGCCGCCGCGGTCGCGGGCCAGCAGCGCGACGCCCGCGGACAGGCCGCCGCCGGCGCTGCCGCCCATGACGACGACCCGCTCGGGATCGATGCCCAGCTCGGCCGCGTGCTCGACCGTCCACACGAGACCGGCGTAGCAGTCCTCGACCGGCGCCGGGTGCGGGTGCTCGGGCGCGAGCCGGTACTCGACGTTGACCGCCACCACGCCCAGCTCCAGGACCAGCGCGAGCAGCCGGGGCGTGTCCATCGCGCGGCAGCCGACCATCATCCCGCCGCCGTGGATGTTGTACAGCGCGGGCACCGGCCCGGTCCGCTCGCGCGGCGACAGGATGGTGACGGTGAGGTAGGGGGCGCCCTCGGGACCCGGGATGGTCCGCTCTTCGACGTCGACGGGCGCGTCGCCGACGACCTCGGCGGCCGGCGGGAACTGCGCGGCCATGGCCCGGCGCAGCTCCGGGATCGTCTCGGGGGTGAAGGGCGGGGCATCCGGCTGGGTCACCTGGGCCAGCACCGGGAGCAGCGCCGGGTCGAAGGGGACAGGGGGCACGGTGTTCTTCTCGGCCATGGTCACGGGCCTTCCGGGTCGACGATTCCGCGGTCGGCCCAGAACGGCTCGACCAGGGCACGCAGCTCTTCGGCACCGAGCCGTTCGACCAGCTCGACGGCGGCCAGGTTGTCCTCGACCTGGGCCGTGGTGCTCGTGCCGACCAGCGTGGTGACGTTCGCGGGGTGGGTCAGGGTGAAGGCGACGGCCAGCCGCGCGGCGCTGGTGCCGAGCTTCTCGGCGGTCGCGACGAAGTCGGCGGCCGTGCGGCTGATGGCTTCGCGGACACTGCCGGGGTCACGGCCGATCTCGCGGGTCAGCTCGGTGCGCCCGGCGAGGATGCCGCCTTCGAGCACATCGGACGCCTGCATGGCGAACCCGTCGGCGAACAGCCGGGCGAACGGCTCACCGTCCGGAATGGACCGCCGGGCGACGCTGTACTTCAGCTGCGCGATCTGCGGCCCGTCCACCCCGCGGGCGGCGGCGATCTCCCGCAGTCGCCGGATGTTGGCCGCCGACCAGTTGTTGACGCCCCACGCGCGGATCAGGCCGGCGCGGGTCAGCCCGGCGAGGTCGTCGACCAGGTCCTCGAGCGCGACGTCGTCGCGCCGCAGGTCGCCGAGGATCACCAGGTCGGCCTGGTCGAACCCGCCGCGGAAGAAAGCGTTCTCCAGCTGGGGGCGGAAACCGTCGTCGCCGAACGCCTCGATCCACAGCTTGGCCGAGACGAGGTACTCCTCGCGCGGGATCCCGGACGCGCGCATGACCGCGCCCCAGAGCACGTCGGTGTACGCCGGCGGCATGCCGGGCCCGCCGTAGACGCCGACGTCGAACAGGTTCACGCCCGCCGACACCGCGGCGCGGACCATCGCGACGGCGTCGGGGAAGTGGATCCGGTCGTAGATGTGCCACGAGCCGAGGGAAAGCGCGGAAACCTCCACTTCGGACGAACCGATGCGGCGGCGGGGCAGGGTGGGCACGAAGACCTCCTCCGGGATCAGGGAAGACGGGGGTCGATGACGGCTTTGACTTCGTCGAGCCGGTGCATGGCGGCGATCCGCTCGGACGCCGACGACAACCCGGACGGCGTGCCGAACAGCTTGTCCCACGGCATCCGGCCGGCGAAGGTGCGGAAGAACGAGATCGCCTCGTGGTAGTCGGCGATGTCGCCGTTGAGCGAGCCGACGACGGTGAGTTCCTTGCCCATCACCGCGCCCAGCGGCACCGGGACTTCGGCGGGCCCGGTGCTGCCGACGACCACGACCGTGCCTCGCTGCGCGGCCATCGCCACGGCTTCGCGGCCCACCGAAGGGGCACCGGCGAAGTCGAGGACGAGGTCGCCGCCGTGGCCGCCGGTGAGGTCCCGGACCCGCTCGGCGATCTCTTCGGAGCCGGTGTCGCCGACGTCCACGGTGGCGTCCGCGCCGAACTCCGCGGCCAGGGCGAGCCGGGACGCGGGCGCGCCGACCGTGAGCACCGTGCCGGCGCCGGAGATCCGGGCGACGGCGGTGGCGAACAGGCCCAGCGCGCCGGAACCCTGGACGACGACGGTCGACCCCGGACGCACCCCGCCCGCACGCCCGTAGGCCCGCAGCACCGTCTTGGCCGCGCAGCCCGCCATGGCCGCCCACGTGTCCGGGACTTCGTCCGGCAACAGCAGTTTCGCCGCGTTCGGGACGACGTAGGCGTACTCGCTCAGCCCGGCCGTGGCGTAGGGCGGGACGTCCGAACGCTGGAGGAACCCGTAGCCCCGCCGGGAACACGCGACCGGCTGGCGCAGCACCGTGCAGCCGTGGCACTCGCCGCACGTCGACTCCGACCAGCCGATCCGGGCACCCACCGGGATTTCGCGGCCGAGCGCGTCCCGCGTGGACTCGCCGACGGCGACGACCTCGCCGGCCATTTCGTGGCCCAGCACCATCGGCAGCATGCCCGGGAAGGACATCTTGCCCGACCAGAGCTCCACGTCGGTGCCGCAGAGCGTGGCGCACGAGAGGCGCACCAGCGCGGCGCCGGGTTCAAGCTCGGCGGGCAGCGGGAGTTCGGTCAGGCGCAACGGCTCGCCGTGCCCGGTCAGCACCGCCGCGCGGGTGGAGGTGGGGATGCTCATCGCGCTCCTTCCGGCGCAGCCGTAGGAGATCGGCCGCGTGATGGGTTAGTCTACGGTCGTTGACGAAAATGTCGAGACCTCACACGAACTTCGGGGAGCGCCTGTGCCGACACCTGTCGCCGATCTGGTCCTGCGGGGCGGTGCCGTCCACACCTTCGCCGGCCCCGGCGGCGCGACCGCGCTGGCCGTCCGGGCGGGCCGGGTCCTGTGCGCGGGCACCGCCGCCGACGTCCGCCCGCTGACCGGCCCGCGCACCGAGGTGGTGGACCTGGCCGGCCGGGCGGTGCTGCCCGGCATCAACGACGCCCACCTGCACGCCACCTGGCTCGGCGCCCTGTGGCCGGACACCCTCTTCGGCGACCACGGCGCGCCCGGCCCGGGGCCGCAGCGCCCGCTGCGCACCGGTGCCGAACGCCGGGCCGCGATCCTGAAGGCCGGTGACCTGCTCGCCCGGCTCGGCATCACCAGCTACACCGAGCCCGGCCTCGGCCCCGGCGAGGACGCGGGCAGCACCGGCGCGTTCGGGACGTCCGTCGTCGAGGAGTACCGGGCGCTGGCGGCGGAGGGTCTGCTTCGGGCGCGCGTCACGGCGTTGTGGCTCTACGGCGAGCTGGACGGCCCGAGCACGGTCGAGGACTACCGGGCCGGCCTGGCCGCGCTGGACGCGCACAGCCCCGACGAGCGGGTGCTGCGGTTCGCCGGGGTGAAGATCTTCGCCGACGGCATCCCGCCGATGCGCTCGGCCTACACCCACCGCTGCTACGCCGACGGCAGCCGGGCACAGCTGCTGGTGCACGGCGAGAGCGACGCCGACCGCGAGGCCAACCTGACCGCCATGGTCCTCGCCGCCCACCGCGCCGGGCTGCAGGTCGGCGTGCACGCGACCGGCGACCGCGCGGTCGACCTGGTCCTGGACGCGGTGGCGCAGGCCCGCGCCGAACACGATGCCGACCTGCGTCACTACGTCATCCACGGTGACCTGGTGAGCCCGGCGCAGCTGACGCGGATGGCCCGGCTGGGGGTCGGGCTGTCCGCGCAGGCCGGGATCGCCGTCCGGACCGTCGGCGCGGTGGACGCGGCGCTCGGGACGGGCCACGCCGAGCAGGCGTGGCCCCTGCGGGCGGCGCTGGACGCGGGTATCCCGCTGTGCTTGACGTCGGACGCCCCGGTCCTGGCCCCGGACTGGCGGCGCGAGATCGCGGCGGCCGACACCTGGATGGGCCCGGCGGCCGACCCGCGCGAGCGGATGGCCGCGCTGCTGCGCTGCTACACCGTGCACGCCGCCCGCCAGGACGGCGCCGAGACGTGGAAGGGCACCCTGGCCGAAGGCATGGTGGCCGACCTCTGCGTGCTGTCCGCGGACCCGCTGACCCTGACCCCGGCGGAGCTGCCGGACGTCGAGGTGGACCTGACGGTGCTCGGGGGACGGGTGGTGCACGAGCGGTGACCGGGGTGGCCGCCGCCGGGGCGGCCACCCCCGGCCGGTCAGGTGAGCAGCTGGCCGCCGTCGACGGGCACGCTCGTGCCCGTCAGGTGGGCGGCCCGCTCGCTCGCCAGGAACACCACCAGCCCGGCCACGTCCTCGACGGAAGCCAGGCGCCGCAACGGGATCCGGCTCAGCCAGGCTTCGCGGGCCGGGGAACCTTCCGGCATGCCCGCCGCCAGCATCGGCGTGAGCACCGGGCCGGGGGCGACGGCGTTGACGCGGATGCCGTGCGGGGCCAGCTCGACCGCCGCCCAGCGGGTCAGCGCGTCCACGGCCGCCTTGCTGCTTTCGTAGCCGCCCATGCCCGGGGTCGGCTGGCGGCCACCGATCGAGGACAGGTTCACGATCACCCCGGGCCGGCCGTCGGCGACCAGCTGCCGCGCCACCTGCTGGGTCACCAGGAAGGTGCCGTGGACGTTCGTGCGCAGGATGTCGAGCATGGCGTCGCCGGGCAGGTCCAGCAGCGTGCCGTGCACGCTGAGCAGGCCCGCGTTGTTGACCAGGACGTCGACGGGACCGGCTTCGCCGAGTGCGCGGGCGATGGAGTCCTCGTCGGTGATGTCGGCTTCGACTCCCCGCACGCCCAGCTCCGCGGCCGCCTCACCGGCGCCGCGGACGTCGGCGAGCACGACGTCGTCGCCTTCGTCGCGGAACGCCGCGGCGATGGCGCGGCCGATCCCGCCCGCCCCTCCGGTCACCAGCACGGTACGGGGAGTGCTCATCAGGGATTCCTTTCGCGGAGCGGACTTTATAGTATACAAACGTAGAAAATAAACCATCGGCGCGCGGGAGGAAACAGTGCGACGACGTCAACTCGGTGACCGGGCGGTCCCGGTCCTGTCGCTGGGCTCGTGGAACACCTGGGACCGGATGGAGTTCGGCGAGGCGGTGACCATGATCGCCCGCGCGGCCGAGCTCGGCTGCGCGTTCTTCGACGTCGCCCACTACGACCTGGGCCCGCACGCCGAGAACGCCCGCACCGACCTGATCTTCGGCGAGGCAGTGCGCGAGGCGGGGCTGGCCCGCGAAGACTGGCTCTACTGCGGGAAACTCTGGCTCTGGGACTACCCGCGCACCGGGTTCGGATCACAGCTGGACACCGCGCTGGAGCGGGTCGGGACCGATCACGCCGACTTCGTCGTGGTCGGAGACTACTTCGGCGAGCTCGACGTCGAACGCGTGGTCGCCGACGTCGCCGAGCAGATCGACGCCGGCCGGTTCACCGCCTGGGGCGTCAACAACTGGCGGTTCGCGGACGTGCGCGCGGCGATCGACGTCGCGCGTCGCCGTGGTCTGGTGCCGCCGTCCTTCGCCCAGCTGAAGTACAGCCTGGTGCGCCGGGCGATGGCCGAAGGCGAGTACTACGCGCCCCTGTTCGCCTCGGGGGAGCTGGCGCTGCAGGCGTCGGACATCTTCGAAGGCGGCCTGCTGGTCGGTAATTTGCGGCCGCAGCGCAAGATCGGGGCGGATGTCGGCGGCATCCGGGAGCGGATCGTCGGCGCGTGGCCCGCGGTGCGGCGGGCGGCCGGCGAGCTCGGCGTGTCCCCGGCGCAGCTCGGCATCGCCTTCTGCCTGGCGAACCCGGCGACGGCGAACGTGCTCGTCGGGGCGTCCCGGTTGGCGCAGCTCGAGGAAAACGCCGCCGCCGTCGAGCTGGCGGACACCCTCGGCGCGGAGCGGATCCGCGCGCTCACCGAAGAATTCTCCCTCGATCGCGAAGTTGCGGCCGACGGGAGCTGGTGACGGCGGCGGTTTGTGTCTACAGTCGTAGAAACTTCCCGCCCTCCCGAGAGGAGTTCCCCGATGACCGCCCCCGTCCCGGACCGCATCGTCGACATCGCGATCGGCTACATGGGAGCCAAGCAGTTGTTCGCCGCGTCGCGGATCGGGTTGTTCCCGGCGCTGGCCGACGGTCCCCGGACGGCCGGCGAGCTGGCCGGCGTCACCGGCGTCAGCCCCCGCCTGGCCCGGATCCTCGCCGACGCGATGAACGCGCTCGGGCTGCTCGACCGCGAACACGGCCGGTACCGCCTGGCCGCCGACGCCCAGGCGTACCTGAGCGGCCGGGGAACCACCGATCTGACGCCGTTCGTCCAGTTCCTCAACGAAATCAGCTACGGGCACTGGCTGCAGTTCGACACCGCGGTGGACTCGGGCGAGCCCGGCGACCTGCGGATGGACGACGGGCGCTGGGCCACGTTCATGGGCGGGGTGATGCGGTACAACGCGCTGCACGCCGCCATGCTGGCCGGGGCGTTCGACTTCACGCCCTACCGCTCGCTGCTCGACCTCGGTGGCCTTTCGCCCGAGTTCTCGCTCGGTGCGTTGCGCGCCAACGCGGATCTGGCGGTGCGGTTCGTCTTCGCGCCGGACTTCACCGAAGGTGTCACCAATGCCGTGAAGTCAGCCGGCTTCGACGACCGCGTGCGCGTCGAGCCGGCCGAAACCGCAACGGCCGCTCCCGGCGGCGAGCATGACCTCGTCCTGCTCAACCACGTGGTCCACCGGTTCACGGCCGAGCAGAACCGGGCGATCGTGGCGAACGCCCGCGCCGCCGCCGCGCCGGGCGCGACCCTGCTGCTGCTCGACTTCTTCCTCGACGACGACGAGCGGCAGCGGCCCATCGACGCGCTGCACGCGGGGGAGTACTTCGTCATCGACGGCACGGTGGTCTATCCCGAGGCCGAGGTGCGCGGCTGGCTGGCGGACGCCGGCTGGCGGGTGCGGGAAGTCCTGGCCCTGCCGGGAAGCCCGCGCGTGCTCGTTGCCGAAGCGGTCTGACCCGAAAGTGTGCCACGCCGTGGCGGCGGCCCGTTGATTTTATAGCCGACAGTCGTAGACTAACCCGGTCGAGGGTGAGCCCGGTCTCACCCGCACGCCGGGCGTACCCGAAAGTAGGACTCAATGACGAGGACACGGAGAGCGGCGTTCGCCGCGGCGGTGGCGCTGGTGGCCGCCGCGGTGGCCGGGTGCACCGGATCCGGTGGGGCCACCGCGTCCGGGGCCGGCGGCACCGACGAGCTGAAGGCGGGGGTGTTCCTGGACGTCACGTCCTGGGACCCGGCCAACGCCGACATCGGCTTCGACGGGCCGTACCTCTCGGCCGTGTACGACCCGCTGGTCGCGCTGGACAAGGACGCCAAGCCGGTTCCCGCGCTGGCCACCTCCTGGGACTGGACGCCCGACCGCAGGACGCTGACCCTGCACCTGCGCCCGGGCGTCACCTTCGACGACGGGCAGAAGTTCGACGCCGCCGCCGCGGTCGCGAACCTGAAGCACCTCAAGTCCGGCGTCCGGTCCGGGCAGGCGTACCTCAACGTCGCGAGCATCGATGCCAAGGGCACCGACACGGTCGAGCTGCACCTGTCCAAACGCGACGACGCGCTGCTGTACTTCATGGGGCTCGGCCGCAGCTGGATGGCCTCGCCCGCGGCCATCCAGGCGAACACGCTGGCGAACGGCCCGGCCGGCTCGGGGCCCTACACCTACGACAAGGCGCAGTCGACCCCGCAGTCCCAGTACGTGTTCACCAAGAAGCCGAACCACTGGGACACCGCGACCTACCCGTTCCCGACCGTGCGGCTGTTCCCGATCACCGACCAGACCGCGGCGTTCAACGCGATGCTCTCGGGCCAGCTCAACGTCCAGTTCGCCAACGCGGTCAACCTGCCCAAGGCCCAGCAGAACGGCTGGAACGTCGCGAAGAAGGCGGCCTCGTGGGTCGGTGTGCAGTTCGCCGACCGCACCGGCGCGCAGGTCAAGGCGCTCGGCGACCCGCGCGTCCGGCAGGCGATCAGCCACGCCTTCGACGCCGCGGGCATCCTCAAGGCGGTCGGCAACGACGCCGGAACGGTCACCGACCAGCTGTTCCCGGTCGGCAGCGCGACCTACGACGAGGGCCTCAACGGCAAGTACCAGACGGACCTCGCCCAGGCCAAGCAGTTGCTGGCCGACGCGGGCTACCCGGGCGGCTTCCCGGTGAAGATGCCGATGTCGCCGATCTTCCAGGCGTGGCAGCCGGCCGCCAACCAGACGTTCGGCCAGCTCGGCATCAAGGTCGAGTGGCAGGACATGGCGATGGCCGACTACCAGAAGAACGCGCCGACCTACCCGATGTTCCTCGCCGTCATCGCCATGGACGGCAACGACATGGCCACGCTCACCGACCAGGTCACCTCGTCGCAGTGGTACAACCCCCAGCCGTCGGTCGAGGCATTCCCCGACGTCAAGGCGCTCGTCGACCAGGCCGAGCAGGCCGAACCGGGGCCGGCGCAGACCGCCCTGCTCAAGCAGCTCAACTCGAAGCTCGTGGACCTCGCCTGGTGGGACGTCTGGTACCAGGCCGACAACCTCTACTACAGCGTCAAGGGCATCACGGTGACCCCGGTCACCGGCATGATGTTCCCGACCCTGCGGTTCATCCAGCGCGGCTGACGCGCCCGTCCCGCGGCGGGGGGGGGGGCCCCCCCCCCCCCCCCCCCCCCCCCCGGCCGCAAATAGGGGAATTGTGGTGAAAACCCCGGGGGGGGGGGGGCGGCGGCGCCGGGTGGTGCCCCGCCGGGGCA
>NZ_JBEXKX010000078.1:17720-30258 GCF_040609695.1 Amycolatopsis sp. NPDC004625 | reverse complement strand
TTTTTTTGTTTTTTTGGGTTTTGGTGTTTTTGATTTCTGGCGGGGGGTTGTTTGTTTTTTTGCTCCAGCGGAGTTACCACCACCCAACCCCCCCCCCCCACCCCGCCTGCCCGAAGTGAGTGACATGACCAACGTGGAGACCACGGACGCGACCGGCCTCGGGGAGATCGAGGTCGGCGCCGCCCGGATCAACGTCGACGACAAGCGCATGATCAACGCGCGCGCCGACGTCAACCAGCTGCTGCCGATGAAGTACACGTGGGCCTGGGAGAAGTACCTGGCCGGCTGCAACAACCACTGGATGCCGACCGAGGTCGCCATGCAGGCCGACATCGCGCTGTGGAAGTCGAAGGACGGCCTCACCGAGGACGAGCGGCAGATGCTCAAGCGCAACCTGGGCTTCTTCGCGACCGCGGAGTCCTTGGTGGCCAACAACATCGTGCTCGCGGTGTACCGGCAGATCACCAACCCCGAGTGCCGCCAGTACCTGCTGCGCCAGGCGTTCGAGGAGGCCGTGCACACGCACACCTTCCAGTACATCTGCGAGAGCCTCGGTCTGGTCGAGGGCGAGCTGTTCAACATGTACCGCGAGGTCCCGTCCATTTCGGACAAGGACGCGTGGGCGCTGAAGTACACGCAGAACCTGGAGAACCCAGACTTCGAGACCGGCACGCCGGAGGCCGACCAGGCGTTCCTGCGTGACCTCGTCGCGTTCTACGTGATCTTCGAGGGCATGTGGTTCTACACCGGCTTCGCGCAGATCCTGTCGCTGGGCCGCCGGAACAAGATGGTCGGCATCGCCGAGCAGTACCAGTACATCCTGCGCGACGAGTCGATCCACCTGAACTTCGGCATCGACTGCATCAACCAGATCAAGATCGAGAACCCGCACCTGTGGACCGAGCAGTTCCAGGCCGAGGTGCGCGGGATGCTGCAGGAGGCGTGCGAGCTGGAGGTCAAGTACGCGCGCGACACGATGCCGCGCGGCATGCTGGGCCTGTCGGCGCAGCTGTGCGAGCAGTACATGCACTTCATCACCGACCGCCGCGCGCAGCAGATCGGCCTCCAGCCGATCTTCGGCGAGACCGAGAACCCGTTCCCGTGGATGTCCGAGGCGATGGACCTGAAGAAGGAGAAGAACTTCTTCGAGACCCGCGTGATCGAGTACCAGTCGGGCGGCGCCCTCGACTGGGACTGAGGTTCCGCGTTTCGTGACGGCCCCGCCTCGGCGAACCGAGGCGGGGCCGTTTCACGTCCACGCCCGCGCGGCGAGCTCCGCGTCGAGCGGGCTCGTGGCCGGGCCTGCCGGCCCGCCGGGCGGCCACCACCGGAAGCCGAGCCCTTCCCCGCTCAGGGTGAGCCGGGGTACGGCGGCGAGTTCGGTCCGGTAGACGGCGAGCAACTCCCGGCGCACGGGACCGACCAGGTCGAACTCGGCCACGGCGGCGAAGGTCAGCGCCACCCCGCGGAGGCCAGTCTCCTCGGCCAGCTCACGGACGGCGGCCTCGCGGGCGGTCTCCCCGGGTTCCCGCACCCCGCCGGGCAGTTCCCACTGCCCGCGGCGCCGGTCGAGCATCAGCAGCACGGCACCGGCGTGGCGGACCACGACCAGGGAGGCGGCCACCGGCGGCAGCTCCCGTTCGGCCACGCGGCGCACGGCGAGCAGCACATTACCGGCCCGGTCGCGGAGGGGAAGCTCGGTCACGCCGGCGTCAGTACGCGAAGCGGCGCACGGTTTCCGGGTGGATGACCAGCCGGAGCTGCTCCGCCTTCAGCATCGCTTCGAGGTCGGCCGCGCGGACCGGGTCGTCGAGGTCCCAGTAACGCGCCGCCAGCCGGGCCGCGAGGTCGTGCGCGCCGTCGGCCTCGATCGAAACGCGGCCGGTGACCGACACCCACCGTTCGCGCTCCCCCACCGGTGCCGCGACGATGATCGACGCCCGCGGATCCCGGCGCGCGCGGCGCACCTTGAGCGCGTCCACTTCGCTGAACAACTGGATCGTGCCGTCGTCGGCCGCCTCGAACCACACCGGGCGGGGCTCGCCGGTGGCCACGGTCAGGAAGCCGTGGAGCGGGCGGCGGAGGAACTCGAGGTCGTCGGGGGTCAGTGCGTTCATGCCCTCCAGTCAACCGCACCGGGCCGCGCGAACCACCCGAAAAGACGGCCGCCGGGTGTTGTCAGACCGTCAACAAGGGTGCATCGTGGAGGGGTAGCCGTTCTCGACGGGGAGATGGTCACTTTGCCGGGCACCGTGAGCCGAGCCGCCGAAGCACTGCGTGAACGCGTTCCGCCGCTGACCGCACTGCCCCTGCCGCACAAGGTCGACGAACGGTGGCTGCGGTCGCGCTGGCCCGTCAAGGAACTCGCGGCGCCGCCGGCCGGCAGCGGGCTCAAGCCCGTGCTCGGCGACGAGGGGCCGCCGGTGGTCGGGCACATGCTGGAGATGATGCGGTTCGGCCCCGCGTTCGGCCTGCGCCGGTACGAGCTCTACGGCCCGGTGTCGTGGACCGCCGGGTTCGGCCGCCGGATCGTCGCGCTGTCCGGGCCCGAGGCCACGCAGATCGCGCTCGTCAACAAGGACAAGGCGTTCTCCCAGGAAGGCTGGAAGTTCTTCATCGAGAAGTTCTTCGAGCGCGGCCTGATGCTGATGGACTTCGGCGAGCACCACCTGCACCGCCGGATCATGCAGGAGGCCTTCACGCGCCCGCGGCTGGCCGGCTACGTCGGCGAGATGGGGCCCGCGCTGCGCGAAGGCGTCGCGAGCTGGGGTTCGAGCGAGCGGCCGCGGCTGTACTGGGCGCTCAAGCAGCTGACCCTCGACGTCGCGACCCGCGTCTTCATGGGCATGCGCAGCGGCGCCGACGCCGCCCGGATCAACCGCGCGTTCGTCAGCTCCGTGCGGGCCGGCACCGCCTTCGTGCGCTTCCCGGTGCCGGGCGGGCGCTGGTCGGCCGGGCTGCACGGGCGGCGCGTGCTCGAGCGCTACTTCGGCGAAACCCTGCCCACCAAACGGCGTTCCGGCGGCGACGACCTGTTCGCCGCCCTCTGCCAGGCCACCACCGAGGACGGCGACCGGTTCTCCGACACCGACATCGTCAACCACATGATCTTCCTGATGATGGCCGCGCACGACACCACGACCATCACCAGCAGCGCCATGGCCTACTACCTGGCGAAGCACCCGGAGTGGCAGGAGCGCGCCCGCGCGGAGTCCCTGGCCCTCGGCGACGACGTCCCCGACATCGCCGCCGTCGAAAAGCTCGAAACCCTGGACCTCGTGATGAAGGAGGCGCTGCGGCTCGTGGCGCCCGTGCCGTCGCTGACCCGCCAGACCGTCAAGGACACCGAAGTGCTCGGCCACTACATCCCGGCGGGCACCCTGGTCGGCGTCTCGCCCACCGTCAACCACTTCACGCCGGAGTGCTGGACGAACCCGTTCACCTTCGACCCGGAACGCTTCGCCGAGCCGCGCCGCGAGGACAAGTCGCACCGGATGGCGTGGATGCCGTTCGGCGGCGGCGCGCACAAGTGCATCGGGCTGCACTTCGGCGGGCTCGAGGTGAAGTTGCTGATGCACGAACTGCTGCGGGCCTACCGCTGGTCGGTTCCGGAGAGTTACACCGCGCGCTGGGACTACGTCTCCCTCCCGGTGCCCGCGGACGGTCTCCCGGTGCACCTCACCCGGCGCTGACCCGGACACTGTCCACGGCTGCATACACTAGGTAACGAAATGTTACCGCTTGTGGAGATTCGTTCACTCGTTCAGCCGGTAGACACCCCGTGACGCACATGATGGCGTGGCATCGATCGTGGGCGAGCGCTGCCGGGTGTGGCTGCCTGATCCCCGACACCGTGTCCGACCTGGCCATACCTGTGCGTGAAGAGGTGGAGTGTGCCTGAGCCCGGTGCCGCGCCAGCCCTGCTGGACGTGGCGCGCCGGTGGGCGGCGACGTTGGCCGACACCAAAGGAGTAACACTTCCCCCGGAGGAGCTCGAATCCCTGCTGCTGGAGGTCGCGAACGAGGCGGTCGACCAGGCCGGCTCACGCCACGACGGCGCGCTCCTGCGGTTCACCGCCCTCTACGCCGCGTCGCCGATGGGGATCGCGCTCGCCGACCCCGACGGCGCCATCGTGGAGGCCAACCTCGCCCTCGGCCAGCTGCTCGGGTGTTCGCCGGATCGGTTGCGCGGCAGGCACCTCACGGAGCTCGGCTCCACCGACCACGACGTCTCGCGCCTCGAAGAGGGGCTGGCGCAGGTGCGCTCGGGGCGCGAGCGCTACCAGGAGCGGATGCTGCTCGACCACACCGAGGACGGGCAGCTCTGGACCGACGTCACCCTCGCCCGGCTGCCCGGCGACCGGCCGGGGTCGGTCTACCCGGTGCTGATGGTGTCGGACGCGAACGAGCTGCACCTGCTGCAGGAGCGGCTGCTGCACCAGAACGTGCACGACCCGCTGACCGGGCTGCCGAACGCGTCGTCGTTCACCACCAAGCTGGAGGCCGCGCTCGGCGCCGGCGCCCGCGACGACATCGCGCTGGTCTACCTCGACGTCGACGGCTTCAAGGTGATCAACGACGGCCTCGGCGCCGGCGTCGGCGACCAGGTGCTGCGCGGCGTCGCGAACAAGCTGTCGGCCGTGTTCACCGGCCACCACGACGGGTTCGTCGCCCGGCTGTCCGGCGACGGCTTCGCGGTGCTGCTGCGCGGCGAGCTCGCGGCGACCGAGGTCGTGGGGCTGGTCGAGCGCGCGCTGGAGGACCTCAACGAGCCGATCTACCTGGGCGGGCACGGCATCGGCGTCAGCGCGAGCGCGGGCATCGTGGTGCGCGCGGCCGTCGAGGGCGGCGCGGCGGAGCTGCTGCGGGCGGCGGAGATCGCGCTGCACCGGGCCAAGGAGGCCGGCAAGGCGCAGTGGATGCTGTTCGACCCGGAGCTCGACGCCCGCGACCGCGGCCGCTACCAGCTGGGCGCGGTGATCGCCGGCGCCCTGGAGAACGGCGAGTTTTCCCTGGTGTACCAGCCGACGGTGCGGTTGTCGCGCACGGACGAGCTGGCGGCCGTCAACGCGGGCCTGCGCTGGAACCACCCGGAGAAGGGCGAGCTGGGGTCCGACGAGTTCTACCCGCTGGCCCAGACGACGGGCATGACGGTCCCCCTGGGCCGCTGGCTCCTGGCCGAGTCCCTGGCGGCAACGGCCCGCTGGCGCACCCGCCTGGGCGACGCGGCCCCGGACGTCTGCGTCCGCCTCCCGGCCCGCCTGGCGATCGACCCGGACCTGGTCCTGCTGGTGAAGGAGCAGCTGGACAAGCACGAACTCCCGGCCAGGGCGCTGCGCCTGTGCACCGACCGCGAGTCGATGCTCGACCCCCGCGGCGAGGTCCTGGATTCCCTGGCGGTGCTGGCCGACCTGGGCGCGCAGCTGGTGCTGACGATCTCGGGTTCGGCGGACCTGGAGCTGATCCCCCAGCACCGCCTGCCGGTCCGGCACGTGATCCTGTCGGGCCCGGTGGTCGACGCCCTGGACACGGAGGACCCGGCAGAGTCGGATCTGCGGCACCTGACCCAGCTGATCACCCGGGCCCGCGAGCTGCACCTGCGGGTGGGGGCGGAGGGGGTCCGGACGCACGAGCAGGCGGCCAGGCTGCGCCAGCTGGGCGTGATCGCGGCCCGCGGCCCGTTCGTGGCGGACTCGGCGACCGGCGACGAGGTGGACGAGCTGATCAACCGGCACCCGCGGAAGTAGGACCGGGCGGCCCCCAACCGGCGCCCGGCGCGAGAAGCCGACCACCCACCGCCCTACACCTCCCCGCCCCTCGTCCCCGCCGCGAGGCCAAACCGGAGGCGCGGCGGCTCCGAACACCCGGCAGGATGGGTTCTGCCCCCGACGAGAAAAGGACGCCCATGGACGCCGGAGACCTCGCCCCCGACTTCACCCTGCCCGACGACGAGGGCCGCGACCGCCGACTCACCGACTTCCTCGCCACCGGCCCCGTGGTCCTCTTCTTCTACCCCGCCGCGATGACCGGCGGCTGCACCGCCGAAAGCTGCCACTTCCGCGACCTGGCCGCCGAGTTCGCCGCCGTCGGAGCACACCGCCTCGGCATCAGCCCGGACGGAGTCACCAAGCAGCGCCAGTTCTCCGAAGCCAACAGCTTCGACTACCCCCTGCTGTCCGATGTGGAGGGCGAAGTCGCCAAGCAGTTCGGTGTCTGGCGAAAGATCCTGCCCCTGCACACCAAGCGAGCCACGTTCGTGATCGGCGAAGACCGGAAGATCCTCGCGAAGATCAAGAGCGAGCTCAACTTCACCGTCCACGCCGACCAGGCGCTCAAGGTGCTGCGGGAGCGGAACAAAGTCTCCTAGGGCGCAACGAGCCGCCACACCCGGTTGGTCCCGGTGCACGACGGCGCCAGCGGCTTCTCGGCCGGTTCCGTGCCCACCCGCGTGAACCCGAGGCGCGCCGGAACCGCTCCACTTCGGACGTTCCGCTCGTCGTGCTTGATCTCGACGTACCCCGCGCCGAGGCGGAACGCCTCCGCCGTCAGCAGCCGGACCGCCCGGGTGACCAGGCCTTGGCCGACGAACCGGGAGGCAAGCCAGTAGCCGATTTCGACGCCGCCCTCGCGCGCCATGACGCCGACGGCTCCGGCGATCGACCCGTCCACCCGGAGCGCGAAGTCGTGCGCTTCGCCGCTCTCCCAGTTCTGCCGGGTGGTGCGCAGGAATTCGGCGCCGTCCTCGGCGGTGTAGCCGCCGCTCGCCCAGATCATCCACGCGCGAAGGTGCTCAAGGGATCCCCGGACCGTCGCCACGAGCTCGGGCTCGTCGGCGAACTGCCAGCGGGCCAGGGTGAATTCGTCCTCGCGGTAGGTCTCGGCCGGGGTTTCCATGCACCTCATGGTGCCCCGGCCGGGACGCCCGGCGCGAACTAATTCACGATGACGCTGTCCGGGACCTCGCTGTCGTTCTTCAGCGCGTCGAACAGCTGCTTCGACTTGGCCTTGTCCCAGTTCTCCGCCGAGCCGCTGGTCACCGGCACCGTCGTCGTCACCACGCCGCCCGAGGAGATCCCGCGCATCGCGATCGCCAGGCCGGCCAGGTTGTGGACGTGGTCGCCCGAGTCCATCGTCAGCGCGTCCGGCGCCGAGGACAGCAGCGGGAAGAAGTCGAACGGGTTCAGCAGCGTGCCGGGGCTCGCGATCTGGCTGACCAGCGCGCCGATGAACTTGCGCTGGTTGGCGACGCGGTCGAGGTCCGAACGCGGGGTCGCCGCGCTGTGGCGCATCCGGACGAAGCCCAGCGCCGACCGGCCGTCCAGTGACTGGCAGCCCGCCTTGATGCTGATGCCGGTCATGGTGTCGTCCATGTCCTTGTCGATGCACATGTCGACGCCGCCGATCGCGTCGACGATCTTGGCGAACCCGCCGAAGCCGATCTCCGCGTAGTGGTCGATGTGCAGCCCGGTCGCGCCTTCGACGGTCTGCGCGAGCAGCTTCGGGCCGCCGAGCGAGAACGCCGCGTTGATCTTGTTCTTGCCGTGGCCGGGGATCGACACCTGCGAGTCGCGGGGCAGGGACAGCAGCGTCGGCTTGGTGCTGTTGTCCGGCAGGTGCGCGACCATGATCGTGTCGGTGCGCTGCCCGCCGCCGGCCGCGGCGACGTCGCCGGTGGCGAGCCGCTCTTCGTCCGCTTCGGTCAGGCCTTCACGGCTGTCCGAGCCGACGATCAGCCAGTTCGTCCCCGACGCCGCGACCGGGCGGCCGGAGTAGTCGGCCAGCGCGTCGACGCGCTTGATCGAGAACTCGAGGTAGACCCAGATGCCGGCGAGGAACACGACGAACACGAGCACCAGCGCGCCGAGGACCTTGCCGACGCTCCAGCGGCGACGCCGGCGCGGCGGCCGGTAGCCGTCCTCGGGCGGACGGCGGGGCGGATCCTGCCGCGGTGGTGGCGGGGCGTACTCGGGTTCGCGGGTGCCCATCGGGCGGGTGCGCTCGTCGTACGGGCTGCGGCCCCGCCCGGGCAGCGGCATCATCTGCGCGCGCTGGTGGTCCCGGGACCGGCCGGCAGGCGGCCGGGGCGGCGGCACCCGGCGCCCGCCGTCGTCGCCACGGTACGTCATCACCATCACCCAATCCCGATCCGGACAAATCTGTCGGCGTCAGTACACCGCACGCACTCGTCAAGAGGACGTTCGGTACCGGGGTCGGGTTGCCGCGAGAGGTTACCGGTCGGTTGCCTCGTAGCCGAACTGGTGGACCTTGAGGTACCCGGACCGGAACCCGGCCTCCGAATAGGCCAGGTAGAACTCCCACATCCGGCAGAAGACGTCGTCGAACCCGAACCCGGCGATGTCGGCCCAGCGGTGCAGGAACCGTTCGCGCCACCACCGTAGCGTGCGCGCGTAGTCCTGGCCGAACTCGCGCATCCCGGCCAGCTTGAGCCGGGCGTTCGCCTTGACGCCCTCCTCGATCGAGCGCACCGACGGGATGATGCCGCCCGGGAAGATGTACTTGTGGATCCAGGTGTAGGCGCGCGAGGCGGCCAGCATCCGGTCGTGGTCCATGGTGATGGCCTGCAGGCCGAACCGGCCGCCCGGGCGCAGCCGCTCGCCGATCACCCGGTAGAACTCCGGCCAGTAGGACGCGCCGACGGCCTCGATCATCTCGACGCTGACCACGGCGTCGTACCGGCCGCTCGACTCGCGGTAGTCGCACAGCTTCACGTCGACGCGGTCGGCGAACCCGGCCGCCGCGATGCGCTCGGTGGCCAGCGCGCGCTGTTCCTCCGAAATGGTCAGTGACGTCACGTGCGCGCCGCGGGCGGCGGCGCGGATGGCGAGTTCACCCCATCCGGTACCGATTTCGAGGACCTCGCTGCCGTCGCGGACGCCGGCGTAGTCCAGCACGCTGTCGATCTTGCGGTGCTGGGCGGTGGTGAGGTCCTCGCCGGGGCCGAACAGCGCCGAGGAGTACATCATCGACTCGTCGAGGAAGGCGCCGAAGAGGTCGTTCGACAGGTCGTAGTGCCGGTGGATGTTGGCCCGCGCGCCTTCGAGGGTGTTCTCCTCGGACGGCGGCTGGGTGCGTTCGGCGATCCGGCGGAACTTCTGGAGCGCGGGCGGCACCAGGGTGGCCATCCGCTCGGCGAACGGCGTCAGCACCTCGGCCAGTTCGGACGCGGTCCAGTCGCCGGCCATGTAGGACTCGCCGAAGCCGATCTTGGCGTCGACGCCGAGGCGGTGGAAGAACGCTTCCGGCCGCAGAATGCGCATTTCGGGCGATTCCGGCCCACCGGCGCCGAGCACGGTGCCGTCCGGGAAAGTCACCCGCAGGTCGAGTGGGCGGACCGCGCGGCGGAACAGCGTGGCGGCGATCCGCGCGCGCAACGCGGAGTGGGGCGGGGTGGCCAGGCCCGGCCACCGGGACTCGTGCGGGACGTCCCGGGCCGACGCCCGGTCAGCGCTCGAAGTGGTCACGGTTCTCCCTCCGGCCGGCCAGGTACGCCGGTGATCGATCGTAGTCGCCGCACCCCGGCGGCGCGTTTCGCCGAATGCCCTGTTCGGGGCGTTTTCACACGGGTATCCGCAGCCGCTCGGGCCCGGTCGCGGCCCAGGCCCCGCGGAGGGCACCCCCGTCGGCCCCGGCGAGCAGGTCCAGGGTGAACGCCACGGTCAGCCGGGTCCACACGCGGGCCCGGCGCAGCATCGCGTGGCCCTCCCCGGCGATTTCGAACCGGGCGACACGGGCGGCGACCCCGGCGGCCCGCTCGGCGAAGGCGTGCGACTCCGCCGGGCTCGTCATCCGGTCGCGGGTGCCGTGCACGACGAGCACCGAGCGGCCGGCGACGGCGCCGACCGGCTCACCCCGCGGCGTCCACGGCGCCAGGGCGCAGACCCCGCGCACGGCCGGGTCGTCGGCCACGCGCAGCGCCACCCGTGCCCCCATCGAGTGACCGACCAGCACGACCGGCAGGCCGGGGTGGTCGGCGTGGATGCGCTCGAGCGCCCAGCGGGCGTCGGCGATCGGGTCCTCGTCGGGCGCGTTCCAGCCATAGCGGCGGTTGCGCAATAGGCGCACCTCGACGCCGTCCTTCCGACCTGCCCGATGCAGGGCACGCGCGATCGGGACCATCCGCAGGTAGGCGAGCTTCCAGGGCGGCACCGTGCCGGTGCCGCGCTCCGCGCCGCCGTGCAGCACGAGCACGACCGCTTCGGTCCGCCCGCGCGCCGGCCACCGCGACACCGCCGGTTCCGCCTCGCCCACCCACGTCCTCCTCATCGCCCGCATCCGGGTCAACCCCGCCCGTCCACCGGGCTATTCCACCGCGTAGCACCATCTTCGCGGTAGATTCGGCGCCCGATCCCCGACGGAAGGGTGGGTGTGGTGAGCGCCACGGACATCGCGGGCAGTGTCGCCGGGCAACTGGCGGACGTCGAGCAGGCCAACGCCGAGGCGGTGCGCGCGGCGGCGGACCTCGTGCTGGGGGTGATCCGGGCCGACGCACTGGTCTATACCGCCGGCGCCGGGCACTCGCTGGCCGCGGTCGCCGAGACGTTCTACCGGGCCGGTGGGCTGGCCTGCGTCTACCCGCTCTACCACCCGGAGCTGCTCCCGCTGCACGGCGCGGTGCACAGCACGCGGACCGAGCGGCGCTCCGGCCTGGCGGCCGAGGTGCTGGCCGAGCGCGCCCCGGGGCCGGACGACGTGCTGGTGGTGTTCTCGACGTCCGGCGTGAACCCCTACCCGGTCGAGCTGTGCATCGAGGCGGGCAAGCGGGGTGCCGCGGTGATCGCGGTGACTTCGCGGGCGTGTGTCGCGGCGGCGCCGCGGCGGTCGTCGAGCACGCTGGTCGAGCAGGGCACAGTGGTGCTGGACTCGCTGGTGATCCCCGGGGACGCGAGCTACCCGCCGGACGCCCCGCGCACCGCGCCGCTGTCCACTGTGGTCAACGCGTTCCTGTGGAACCTGGTCCTGGCCCAGGTTTTCGACCGCGGTACGGCCGAGGGCCTCGACGTCCCGCTGTGGCGCAGTTCCAATGTGGAGGGTGGCGACGAGGCGAACGCCGCGTTGCTGGCGAAGTACGGGGAGATCGTGCCGCAGCTGCGGTGAACCGGTGAAAAAGCACCGGCCGGGCACGTCTTGACGCCGCGTGCCCGGCCGTCCTAGCGTGCGACATACCGACTGGTCGGTGTGGACCGGTCGCACTCCGAGGAGGTCCCCATGGGTGACAGTGCCACGGCCACGGTGCACGGCGAATGCGCCCCGGGGTTCGAGCCGGTGCGGGCGGCCTTCGAGGAGAACTTCCGCAGCCGCGGCGAGCTGGGGGCGGCGTTCACCGCACGCCGCCACGGCGAAGTCGTGGTGGACCTGTGGGGCGGCTGGGCCGGGCCCGAGCGGACCCGGCCGTGGCAGCCGGACACCCTGGCCAACGTGTGGTCGACGACCAAGGGCATGACCGCGATCTGCGCGCACCGGCTCGCCGACGCGGGCGAGCTCGATGTCGACGCGCCGGTCGCGAAGTACTGGCCGGAGTTCGCCGCCGCGGGCAAGGGCGAGATCCCGGTCCGCTGGCTGCTTTCGCACCGCTCCGGCGTGCCCGGGATCGGCCTGGACCGGCCGGTGGCCGTCGAAGAGCTGTACGACTGGGACCTGATGACGTCGCTGCTGGCGGCTCAGGAACCGCTGGTCGAGCCGGGTTCCGCGGGCGGCTACCACGCGCTGGCCTACGGCTGGCTCGTCGGCGAGGTCGTCCGGCGGATCGCCGGCCAGGGCATCCGCGAGTTCTTCGCCGAGCAGGTCGCCGGGCCGCTGGGCGCCGACTTCTCGATCGGCCTGGCCTCGTCCGCCGACCTGGACCGCTGCGCGACCCTGGTGGACCCCGTGATGACCGAGGAGATGGCGAACGCGCTGGCCACGGCGTTCGCCGCGGCCGGCCCGGTCGCGCAGGCGGCGCTGATGAACCCGCGCCTGCAGGGTCACGACGCCAACGAACCGGCGTGGCGGCACGCGGTCATGCCGGCGTTGAACGGCCACGGCACGGCCCGCGCGATCGCCACGATCTACGCCGCCGTGGCCGACGGCACGCTCCTGTCCCCGGCCGGACTGGCCCGGGCCCGGGAGAGCCAGGGCAAGGAGATCGACGCGGTCCTCGGCCTGCCGAACGAGTGGGGCCTGGGCTTCTACCTCGGCAGCGACGCCCGCGGCTTCGGCCCCAACCCGGCGGCGTTCGGCCACGACGGCCTGGGCGGCTCCACCGGCGGCGCCGACCCGGAAAACGGCATCGCCTTCGGCTACACCCTCAACCAGCTCGGCCCCCTCATCCGCGACGACCCCCGCAAAATGGCCCTGGTCCAGGCCCTCTACGAGTCCCTCCCGAACCTCTGACCCGTACCCGGAGGGCCGGTTCGCGTACCCAGGCAGTCGGTTCGCGTACCCAGAGGGTCGGGTGGGGGCCCCCCCCCCCCCGGTCCGCCAACCAGCCGGGCGCTAACGCTCCCCACCCGGCGGGGGGCGGCCCCGCGGGGGATGAGGC
>NZ_JBEXKX010000078.1:0-17710 GCF_040609695.1 Amycolatopsis sp. NPDC004625 | reverse complement strand
CGCGTACCCAGAGGGTCGGTTCGCGAGCCGACCCTCCAGGTACGCGAACCGACCGTGCAGGTACGCGAACCGACCGTCCGGGTCAGGCCACGGCGGGTTCTTCGTCGGCGAACTGGGTTGCGTGGAGGGTTGCGTAGCGGCCGGCTGCGGCCAGGAGTTCGTCGTGGGTTCCGCGCTCGACGATCTCGCCGTGTTCCAGGACCAGGATCTGGTCGGCCGCGCGGACCGTCGAGAGGCGGTGGGCGATGACCAGGGCCGTGCGGCCGGCCAGGGCGTGCGTCAGGGCCTCGGCGACCGCGGCTTCCGACTCGGAGTCCAGGTGCGCGGTGGCCTCGTCGAGGATGACGACCTTGGGCTGGGCCAGCAGCAGCCGCGCGATCGTGAGCCGCTGGCGCTCGCCGCCGGAAAGGCGGTAGCCGCGCTCCCCGACCGTCGTGTCGAGGCCGTCGGGCAGTGAGTGCACCAGCTCACCGAGCCGCGCGCGCTCCAGCGCCGCCCAGATCTCGTCGTCGGTGACGTCCGGCCGCGCGTACGCCAGGTTGGCGCGGATCGTGTCGTGGAACAGGTGCCCGTCCTGGGTCACGACGCCGACGGTCTCCCGCAGCGAAGCGAAAGTCAGGTCCCGGACGTCCACATCGGACAGCCGCACCGACCCGGCGTCGACGTCGTAGAGCCGCGGCAGCAGCGACGCGATCGTCGACTTCCCCGCCCCCGACGACCCGACCAGCGCGACCATCTGCCCCGGCTCGGCGCGGAACGAGATCCCGTGCAGCACCTCTTCCCCGCCGCGGTGGTCGAGCGTGGCGACGTCCTCCAGCGACGCCAGCGAGTACCGGTCCGCGGCCGGGTACCCGAAGCGGACGTCCGCGAACTCGACCGAGACGCCATCCGAAGCCGGCAGCGCCCGCGCGGTCGGCTTCTCCTTGATCATCGGGTCCAGGTCGAGGACCTCGAAGACCCGCTCGAACGACACCAGCGCCGTCATGACGTCGACGCGGACGTTGGCCAGCGCGGTCAGCGGCGCGTAGAGCCGGGTCAGCAGCAGCGCCAGCGCGACGACCGTGCCCGGCGCGAGCCTGCCGGTCAGCGCGAGGTACCCGCCGAGGCCGTAGACCAGCGCCTGCGCCAGCGCCGAAACCAGGGTCAGGCTCGTCATGAACCAGCGGGTCAGCATCGCGGTCCGGACGCCGATGTCGCGCACGCGCCCGGCCCGCAGCGAGAAGTCCTCCGCCTCCTGCACCGGCCGGCCGAACAGCTTGACCAGCGTCGCGCCCGGCGCGGAGAACCGCTCGGTCATCTGCGTGGTCATCCCGGCGTTGAGGTTCGCGGCCTCCCGCTGCAGCCCGGCCATCCGGCGCCCGAGCCGCCGCGCGGGGATCACGAAGATCGGCAGCAGCACCAGCGCGATCAGCGTGACCTGCCAGGACAGCGTCAGCATCACGGCCAGCGACAGCGCCAGCTGGATGACGTTGGTGACCAGCCCGGACAGCGTCGCGGTGAACGTCCGCTGCGCGCCGATGACGTCGTTGTTGAGCCGCGAAACCAGCGCGCCGGTGCGGGTGCGGGTGAAGAACGCGATCGGCATGCGCTGCACGTGCTCGAAGACCGCGCGCCGCAGGTCGAAGATGATGCCCTCGCCGATGCGGGAGGACTGCCACCGCTCGATCAGCCCGAACCCGGCGTCGGCGACGGCCAGCGCGGCGATGACGACGGCGAGCCAGATCACGATGGCGACGTCGTGGCCGCCGACGATCGCGTCGACCACCTTGCCCGCCAGCACGGGCGTCGTCACGGCCAGCACGGCCGAGACAACGGTCAGCACGAGGAAGGCCAGCAGCCGCCGCCAGTGCGGCCGGGCGAAGCGGGCGACGCGCTTGAGCGTGCCGCGGCTCAGCGCTTTGGGCGCGTCGTCGGCGCGCATCGCCGAGCTCCACAGGCCCCACATGTTGTCCACCGGAAACCCCCCGTTGTCAGAAACCTCTAGATTAGCTGAGGTTTTCGCCGGATAAAACCCGGACAACGCCCTCGTTGCCCGTTTGCTTCCCGCCGCCGTTCACCCGCCGCGAACAACCCGGTGCAGCGCCGCGCGCAGCCGCTCGGCGTCCTCGGCCGACAGCGGCTCGAGCAGGAGCGCCTCCGCCTGCCGCGTCACCTCTTCACCCGCCGCGCGGACCCGCTCCCCCTCGGGAGTGAGCGTCACCAGGCGCTTGCGGCGGTCGCCCGGCGCCACCTCGCGGCGGACCAGGCCCTTGGCCTCCAGCTCGTCGACGAGCGCGACCATCGTCGTCCGGTCGACGCCGAGACGGGCCGCGCCGTCCTGCTGCGACTGCGCCGGCCCGGCCCCGAAGAGCGCGAGCAGCGCGAGCTGCCGCCCGGTGACGCCGAGCGGCGCGTACCGCGGCTCGGCCAGTTCGGCCAGCCGCAGCTGGGCGTGCTTGAGCAGGTAGCCGAGCCGGCGGGTGACGGCGGGAGGCGCGCTGGACATGGGAGAACTCTACACCTACGCTGATCGTCAGTTTTACTGATGATCAGGAGTCCATCATGATTACCGTCGGCCTGAAACCGCCGCAGCAGCACATCGGCATCGCCGCCCTCCGCCAGACCTGGGCGATCGCGGACGACGCCGGATTCGACGGCTGCTGGGTGTTCGACCACCTCGCCCCGATGGGCGCCGACCGCACCGGCGACGTCTTCGACGGCTGGAGCCTGCTGGCCGCGATGGCCGAGGCGACGAGCCGGGTGCGGATCGGCTGCCTGGTCTCCGGCACCACCAACCGGCACCCGGGCGCGTTCGCCAAGCTCGCCGTGACCGTCGACCACCTCTCCGGCGGCCGGCTCGACGTCGGCCTCGGCGCGGGCGGCGACACGCTGACCGACGCGATGCTGGGCACGCCGACGCCGTCGCCGGTCGAACGCGTCGAACGGCTGGCCGAGACCTGCGAAATCCTCCGTCTGCTGTGGACGCGGCCGGAAACCGCGTATCACGGCCGGCACTACACGCTGACCGGCGCGATCAGCGACCCGAAGCCGGTGCAACGGCCGAAACCGCCGCTGTGGCTGGGCAGCAGCGGCGAAAAGCGCGGCCTGCGGGTCGTCGCCGAGCACGCCGACGTCTGGCTCAACGCCGCCCTGCCGGGGACGGAAATCCCCGAGCTGCAACGGCTTTCCCGCGTCCTCGACACGCACTGCGCGGCGGCCGGCCGCGACCCGGCGACGCTGCGCCGGGCCGTGCAGTTCCGGCCGCCGTCCGATGCGGACAGTGCCCTGCGTCTCGCGCGCAGCTACGTCGAGGCCGGCTTCACCGAGCTCGTCCTGATGCCCGCCGGCCGGGACGACGTCGTCGCGGCCACCGAAGCGGCCGCGAAGCTGCTCCCCCGCCTGCGAGACGTCGGCTGAACCACGCGCCGGCGCCTCGGTAGCCTGGCGACGTGGAAACGGAGGTGGGCCAGGCGCCCGCATGGCGGCGCGCGGCCCGGCTCTTCACGGCGCCTTCGCGCACCGGAGAGGCCGCGCCCCTGCGCTGGGACCTGGGGTTCTACCTGGCCTGCCTGGCTTTCGCGCTGCCGACGGCACTGGTGTCCGAATTCTACGGTTACCGCGTGTGGGGCAACTTCGCGACGGTGGCGTACGGCTTCGGAGCGGTGCACAGCGGGTACCTGCTGCTGTCCGCCCGCCGGGGACGTACGCCGGGCGGCGTACTCGGTTCCCGCTGGTGCGCCGTCGCCGCCGTCGCCCTGTTGGCGATGATCCTTCCGTTGGCGCTTCTGGTGATTCGCCGCCTGACCGGGGTGGACTGGCTGATCACGCCGTTCTCCTGGGCCGCGCAGCCCGAGGTCTGGGTGATCGAGCGGTCCGCGGATCTGCTGCTGCACCACGGAACGCCGTACGTCGACGTCACCGCGCTCGGCCGGGCGCCGGTGGTAAACGATTACACGCCCTACGGCCCGGTGATGGCGCTCTTCGGCCTGCCGCGGGCGCTCTTCGGCGGCACCCCGCTGACCGACGCGCTCACCGACGCCCGCTGGATGTTCGCCCTGGCCGCGTGTGCGTGCGTGCTCGGCACGCTGAAGCTGCTGAAGTGGCCGCGGGTGCCGGTCGGCGCCGCGCAGCTCGCGCTGGCCTGCCCGCTGACCGCGCTCACCTGGGCCGTCGCCGGCCCGGACCTCGCGATCGTGGGCCTGCTGGTGCTCAGCACGGCCCTGGCGGCCACCGGGCGCGTCGCCTGGTCCGGGCTGGTGCTGGCGCTGGTCGTCAGCGCGAAGCTCATCGTGGCGCCCGCGGCCGCGGTGCTGGCCGTGCTCGTGCTGGTGCGCCGGGGGAACGGGCTCGACTGGGCGGCGCTGGGCCGGTTCGCGGCGGCGCTGGTGGCGACGACGGCCGCGCTGCACCTGCCGGTGTACCTGGTGGATCCGGCGGCGTTCGTGGAGCACGTCTTCCGGTTCCCGCTCGGGATGGGCGTCGTGCGCTCGCCCGCGGCCAGCCCGTTGCCGGGCCACCTGATCGCCGAGACCGGCGTGCTCGGCCAGGTGCTGGCCTTCGTCCTGGTCGGCGCCGCGGCCGTGGCCGTGCTGGTGTGGCTGGTGCGCCGGCCCCCCGCGAACGGCTCCGGCGCACTGCTGCGCACCGCCGTCGGACTCGGCGCGTTGATCCTGCTCACCCCGGCCACCCGCTACGGCTACCTGGTGTACCCGCTGGTCCTGCTCGGGGCCCACCTGACGTTCCGGGTGGCCGAAGTTCCCGCTGCGCCCCCCGCGCAGCAGTCCGCGACTTCTACTTCTTCTTGACCCGGGTGGCCCCGCCGCGCCCCCGCAGCTGGACGCCGGACTCCGACAGCACCCGGTGGACGAACCCGTAGGACCGCCCCGTCGACTCCGCCAGCGCCCGGATGCTCGAGCCCTTCTCGTATTTCTTCTTCAGGTCAGCGGCCAGCTTGTCGCGCGTGTTGCCGGTGATCCGCGCGCCTTTCTTGAGATCAGCCACGTCGATCGCCTTCCCGCCGAGAGTGTTCTGGGCCACATATCGGCCCCTGCCGGGGCAATGATCGAACACTGAGCGCCGGAATGCCAGACGACAGCCGCGAAACAGCCGAAATTGCGATCACATTGGGCCATTCCAGTGCTCTGCGGCGAGTGATCTTGCACCCGAATGGACGCACCGCTCAGGCGAGCTGGACAAGTTCGAGGTAGTCCGCCGACCAGTGGTCCTCGGTTCCGTCGGGCAGCAGGATGACCCGCTCGGGCTCCAGCGCCTCGACCGCGCCCGGGTCGTGCGTCACCAGCACGACGGCACCGGCGAAGCTGCGCAAGGCGTCCAGGACCTGCGCCCGGCTGGCCGGATCCAGGTTGTTCGTCGGCTCGTCGAGCAGCAAGACGTTGGCAGCGCTGGAGACCAGGCCCGCCAGCGCGAGCCGGGTCTTCTCGCCACCGGAAAGGGTGCCGGCGGGCTGGTCGAGTTGTTCGCCGGTGAAGAGGAACGAGCCGAGCAGGTTCCGCAACTCCTGCGCGCCGGTGTCCGGAGCGAGATGTCGGATGTTTTCCCACACCGACGCTTCATGATCAAGAGTTTCGTGTTCCTGTGCGTAATAGCCCAGGCGCAATCCGTGACCCGGAACGACGGATCCGGTGTCCGGGGTTTCCATTCCGCCGAGCAGCCGGAGCAATGTCGTCTTTCCGGCACCGTTCAGCCCGAGTACGACGACCTTCGAACCGCGGTCGACGGCGAGATCGACGCCGGTGAAGATTTCCAGTGAGCCGTAGGACTTCGAGAGCTCTTCGGCGGTGAGCGGGGTCCGGCCGCACGGCGCCGGCTCGGGGAACTTGATCCGGGCGACCTTGTCGGCCTGCCGGGTGTCCTCGAGCGAGGACAGCATCTGCTCGGCGCGGCGCGCCATGTTCTTGGCCGCCACGGCTTTCGTCGCCTTCGCGCCGAGCTTCGCGGCCTGCTGCTGCAGCGCCGACGCCTTCTTCTCGGCGTTGGCGCGCTCACGGCGGCGGCGCTTCTCGTCGGTGGCACGCGCGTCGAGGTAGCGCTGCCAGCCCATGTTGTACAGGTCGAGCTCGCCGCGGGTGGCGTCGAGGAACCAGACCTTGTTGACCACGTCGGCCAGCAGCTCGACGTCGTGGCTGATCACGACCAGGCCGCCGTCGTGCTGCTTGAGGAAGCCACGCAGCCAGTTGATGGAGTCGGCGTCGAGGTGGTTGGTCGGCTCGTCGAGCAGCAGGATCGTCTCGGACTTGCCGCCGGCGCCGGCTTCGGCGGCGGCGAACAGGATCCGGGCCAGCTCGACGCGGCGGCGCTGACCGCCGGAGAGCGTCCCCAGCGTCTGCGCCAGGACCCGGTCGGCCAGGCCGAGGTTCGAGCAGATCCGCGCCGCTTCGCTCTCGGCGGCGTACCCGCCGAGGGAGGCGAAGCGCTCTTCGAGCCGGGCGTAGCGGTTGATGGCCTTGTCGCGCGCGGCGTCGTCGACGAGCTCGGCCATCGAGGCCTGCGCCTTCTCCATGTCGCGCATCAGCTTGTCCAGACCGCGCGCGGACAGCACGCGGTCCTTCGCCGTGACCGAAAGATCACCTTCGCGCGGGTCCTGCGGCAGGTAGCCGAGCTCGCCGGTGCGGCGGACGTCGCCCGCGTGCGGCTCGCCTTCGCCGGCGAGGACCTTCAGCGAGGTCGTCTTGCCCGCGCCGTTGCGGCCGACGAGGCCGATGCGGTCGCCGGGCTGGATGCGGAGGGTGGCGCCGTCGAGCAGGATGCGCGAACCCGCGCGCAGCTCAAGGCCGGTGGCCGTGATCAAGGGAACTCCCGTGGACGGGGGTGAACGGAGGACAGCTTCGGGCGGCCCGCTCGGGCCGCGGCGTCACTCCAGCTGGATATCCACGAAGCCCAGTGTACGGGCCGCGGTCCACCGGGTTTTCCGGACGTGTGCGGTCTCACCCGTCGCGCAGCGTGACCTGCACCGACAGGGCCCGCGCGGCGGCCTCCTCGAGCACCGCCCGGCTCGGTTCGCCGACGTCCAGCACCCGGGGTTCCGCCCGGGCGAACAGCGGCGCCAGCCGGCGGTCTTCGCGCAGCTCGTCCAGGGCCCGCCGATCGCCGCCGAGGACGACGGCGTCCACTTCGGACAGCCGCGGCACGAGCACCTCGAAGGCGTCCTTCGCCGCGTCCTGGAGGGCGTGCCGCGCCTGTCCGGCGCGACGCCGGGCGAAGCGCTGCTGCGACCAGCCGCCCGCGGCGGAACGGCCCTGGACGAGGTGCCGGTCGGTCCGGGACACCTCGACCCGGCCGTCGCGGGCGACGCCGACGCTGTGCCCGCCGAGCCGCACCAGCAGGAGGGCGATCCGCCGCGGCCGGAGGGCGTGCGCGACGAGCGCGTCGACGGAGGGTGCGTCGAGGGGCCCGAACGGGACGGTGGCGGTCGCGGTGGTGCCGTCGCCCGCGGTCACGACGAGGGCGCGGGGCGCTCCGGCGACGGCGGTGATCCCGTCGTGCCGTTCGGCGAACCGGGCGAAGAAACCGGCGAGGCGCTCCGGCGGGACCTCGACCGTGCGGCCGCCGCCCGCGGCTTCCCGTGCCTTCACCGGAGCTGTGCCTCCACGGAAAAAGGGTACGGGGCCGCCGCGATCACCGCGACGGCCCCGCACCGGGTACTGCCTACAGCGGGTGCACCGGGCCGTTGTTCGTCACGCCCCGCACGTTCGACGGCGCGCCGGCCGCCGGGGGCTGCACGAACCCGTTGATGTGCAGGGCCACCGCGCGGATCGAACCCGTGTCGCTCGCGGCGGCGTCGACCACCGAGAACGTCCACGTGCCGTCCGCCGCCGCGGCGGTCAGGCCGCCGAGGGCCTGCACCGGCCGGTACGAGCCGGTGAACGGCGCGTTGGCCGAGGTCACCGTGCTGAACGCGGTCGCCGCGGTGTCGGCGAAGACCACCTGGCACAGGTTCTTGCCCGAACCGCCGTTGCGCTGGAACACCGTCGCCTTGGCGCCCGAAGGCGCGGTCAGCGTGCCGACGAGGTCACCGACGTACGAGTGGTTCAGACCCACCGTCGTCGACGCCGGGTCGGTGCTGCAGGTGGTGCCGTCCACGGAGAACGACACCTTGGACGCGCGGCCGACCCCGGTGACCGGGATGGTCACCGACGCCCCGACCGGGCTGTTGTCCGGGATCGCCACCGGCGCGCCGGTGTAGGCGAAGTCCTGCGCGACCGGCGACGGGGTGCCGACCGGGAGCGAGAACGTCTGCGTCGTCGGCGAGTGCGCCCCCGCGAAGGTGACGCGGGCGTTCAGCACCACCGGCACGCCGAGCTGCTGGCTCGCCGGGACGGTGATGGTGAAGTCGTTGACGCCGGTCTGCCCCGGGCTGATGGTGCCGTAGGACTTGGCCCGCGGCGCCACCGTGACGCCCGGGGTCGGGCTGGTGAGCACGACGCTGGTGGACACCGCGGTGCCGTCACCGTCGTTGGTCACCGGCAGCGTCACCTTGGCGGTGTCGCCCGGGTCGAGCGCCGAACCGCCGTCGGCCGGGGTGACCGTCGGCTGCTTGGCGACGGCAAGGGGCTGCGGGCTGGCGCCGGTGTAGGCCAGCACCTTGTCCGCGAGGATGACGCCGGCGCCGGTGAAGTTGTCCGGCCCCGGCTTCTCGATGTCGACCGCGGTGCTGATCAGCGCCTCGCGCACCTCGGACGGCGGCAGCCCGGGGTTGCCGGACAGCACGAGCGCGGCGATCGCGGCCGCGTGCGGAGCGGCGGCCGAGGTGCCGAAGAACGGGTTGAACCCGGTCACGCTGGTCTGCACGCCGTCGGCCGCGGTGATCTCCGGCTTGTTCCGGACCTCGCCGCCGGTCGAAGACACGTTGCCCGGGGTGATCGGCGTGCCGTTCGCCTCGTAGAACACGCGGCGCGGGCCGTCGGAGGTGAACCGCTCGGCCTTGGTGGCGCCGCTGAACGAGCCCGGGAACGGGCCCGTCGGGTTGGCCGGGTCGCCCGGTTCGAGCGGCCGGCCGAACGCCTTGGCCGCCGGGGCGGCCGCGACGCTGAAGGCGTCCCGCGCGGCCGAGTGGCCGACCGTCACGCCCGGGGTGTTGTACGCCTTGAGCCCGTCCGCCGAGTCGGAGAAGCGGCCGCGCAGGGCGGACAGCGAAAGGTAGCGGTTCTGGCCGGAAAACTTCACGATGGCCAGGCGCAGCCCGGTGCCGCCGAAGGCCGGCGTCTGCAGGATCTCGTACGGGTCCTGGGTGCCGTCCTGGACGTTCTGGCTGAAGCTGACCACCGCGCCCGCGGAGTTGAGCAGGTAGAGGTCGTAGTCGTTCGACGACGCGCCGAGCGGGTCCGACCAGTGCAGCGTCACCGGGACGCCGGCCGAGGACGCGTTCGAGATCGGCTCGTAGATCTGGTTGCCCGCCGCGCCGGCGAAGTTGTGCGCGGTGCCGGCGAACTTGCCGATCGCCTTGCCGGAGTCGACGAAGTCGCCTTCCCAGTGTCCGGCGGTGCCGCTGGCGACGTTGCCTTCGTTGCCCGCGGAGGAGAAGTACAGGGCGCCGTCGGCGGTGACGTCGTTCACGGCCTGGGCGATGATCCAGTCCTGGAACGGCGATTCCTTGAAGTAGATGACGTCGTCGACGATGACGTCGCAGTGCGACTCGAAGCGCAGCTTGCGGATGTTGTCCGCGAAGCTGGCGTCGGAGTTGAACGCCGAGGCGAAGCCGAGCGCGGCGCGGGGCGCGAGGTCGTGGATGATCTCGAGCATCGCGGTGCCCTCGTCGCCGTCGCCCTCCTGGCCGGCGATGACGTCGACGTCCGGCGGGAGCTCGCCCTTGGCCTGCGAAGCGGCGAGGGAGTCGACGCCGTCGGACAGCGCGCACGCCTTGACGCCGACGCCGGTGACGCCGAACTGCTGGCGCGCGATGTCGGCGTTGTGCGCCCGGTCGCCCTCGCTGGTCAGGGTCGCGGCCGCGGCGGCGCTGCGCCGGGTCTTGCCGGCGATGGCCTGCTGCAGCTCGCCGGCGATGCGGTCGGCCTTCTGCTGCTTGGTTTCGGCCTTGGTCTTGTCCGGCGTCGTCGCCGGGGTGGCCAGTTCGCGGGCGGTCATCGCCTGGTCGGCCTGCTCGACGCGCTTGACGTCAGCGCGCGCGGCGATCTCGCCGACCTTGTCCAGCGGCACTTCGGCGCGGACGCTGGCGTACCGGTCGGACACCGCGCGGATGCCCGCGCCGGCCTTGGTGAGCCCGGCGATCAGGTCCGGTGAGACCTTGCTCGCGCGGACGTCGACCAGGACGGTCCCGGCCGCGGAAACGGTGGCCCCGGACTGAAGTGCGTTGAGCTGCTTGGCGACGCCCTTTTCGGCGACGAGCAGCTTGCTGTCCACTTTGGACTCGGCGGCGGTGCGGCCCGCCTTGACCGCCTGCAGGGCGGCGATCTGCTGCTGCGCGGTTTCGGTGAAGGTGTCCGGACCGGACGCGGGAGCGGCCCCCGCGACGGGCGGGGAAACCAGGCCGAGCGCGGCGAGCAGGGCCGCGGCTCCGGCGGTGAGCACAGTGGATCTCGATCTCGTGGAACGGGTACGACGCACGGGCGCCCTCCGATTCTCCAGGCGCGTGCCCCGACTCACGCTGACCGACGCCGGTGATCACCGGCTGGATCCAGCTAAGTACCGGGAGTTCTCCGTAAACATCAGCCGTTCGAGTGACAAAGGACGGATAATTTCCCGAATCCGCCGGATGACGTAGGCCGTTCAGCGCAGCCGTGAACCGGTCACCGGACACGCACCGGACAAATGATCGTCCCACCGCGCTTCGCAAGGGGCGCCCACGGGCTGGGATGTCCACAAGCAACACCCCGGACCGTGCAACCAGCGCCCCGAAGGGGAAATTTCGTTACCGCGCCCTCAGAGGACGAACGAGTCCGACCACGGCTGCGAAGCCCGGCCGGACAGCGCGTCCAACAGGGTCACCGCCTGCTTGTCCGTCAACGACGCCACGAAGTCGACCACCGCGCGGCCCCGTGCCAGCCCCCGGACCGCGTCCGCGCCCGTCACCGGCTCGCCGGTCGCGCCCACCAGCAGCTCCGGTGCCGAGCGCGCCAGCCCCGCGTACTCCGCGCGCGCCAGCTCGACCAGGTCGTGCAACCGGCGCGGCAGGCGGGACACCTCGTCGCGGTCGAGTAGCCACGCGTCGAGCGCGTCGACCAGGCTCGTCACCAGTCCCGCCTGGCCGCGCTGGTGCAGCGCGAGGTCCGGGCGCAGCAGCACGAACCGGCGGTGCACGAACTTCAGCACCTGGACCTCGTGCCACTGGGCCGGCCGCAGCGAGACGTGCCCGGTGCGGGTGGACGGCGAGGCCAGCAGGAACACGCCGTCGACCAGGCGGGCCGTCCAGTTCGCCGAGAACGCCGCCGTCGCCTGCTCCGCCTCGGTCGAGCCGTCGAACTCGCCCGCCAGCAGGCCGTCGACCAGCTCCGCGCGCACCCTCGTGACCGCCGCGGCGAACGCGTCGTCGTCGACGATCCAGGCGTCCTTCGCGTGCATGCGGCGGCGGAGGCGTTCCAGGGACCGGCCCGGGCGGCGCAGGTCCGCGTTGAGCGTCTCGTCGTCCAGCGCGGCCAGCTCGACCGCGTGCTCGAGCCACTCCCCCAGCTCCGCGGCGACCGGCGCGTGCTGCAGCACCCCGATGCGGTGGAAGTCCTGCAGGTCGTGGATCGCGTAGGCGATGTCGTCGGCGGTGTCCATCACGGACGCTTCGACCGTCTGCTGCCAGCCTTCGAGGCGGCCGGCGAAGGCCGCGCGCGCCTGCTCGAAGTCGTCGAGTTCGGTGGCGTAGGCGGAGAACTTGGCCGCGCCGGTGCCCGGCAGGTCGCCCGGCTCGGCCGCCCCGCGCGGCGGCACGGCCAGCTCGGACGGGTGCGGCGCGGGGTGGTGCAGCCGCAGCCACGGGTACTTGAGGACGGCGGCGCGCACCGCGGCGGTCAGGTCCAGCCCGATCGCCGACGGCCCGCGCACGTCGGTGGTGGTGATGATCCGGAACGTCTGCGCGTTGCCCTCGAAGCCGTCGGCGAGGCCGAAGCGGTGGCGGGCGATCCGGTCGAGCGTCTGCTCCCCGAGGTGCCCGAACGGCGGGTGCCCGAGGTCGTGGGCGAGCGCGGCGGCCTCGGCGACGTCGGGGTCGCAGCCGCCCAGCTTCTCGGCCAGCCCGGCGTCGGGCCCGCTGGTGACCCGCTCGGCGATGGCCCGGGCGACCTGCGCGACCTTGAGGCTGTGGGTGAGCCGGTTGTGCAGCAGCCCGGCCCCGCCGGCGCTGACCACCTGCGTCACCCCGCCGAGGCGGGCGAAGAACGGCGACGCGGCGATCCGGTCGCGGTCGATCCGGAACGGGCTGGTCGCCAGGTCGGTGAACCCGCCGACGTTCGCCACGGGATCGCGCCGCGCGGCCCGCGGGTCGGTCTCCTGCTCCATGCGCCCGACCCTATCCCGCAGGTTCCCCCGAACGGCGGGCAGGCGCGTGGGTACCCCACCGGTATGTCCCGACGGATGGTCACCACCCTGACCGCGCTGGCCTTCGCCACGGCCGCGTGCGGCACCCCACCCACCACGACGCCCCCGGCCTCGGCCTCCGCCTCGCCTTCGGCTTCGCTGATCAAGGTCCCGGACGTCTCCGGCATGAACCACCAGGACGCCCAGAACGCGATGCAGCGCGCCGGCCTCTACAACCTGCGCGAGGTCGACGGCACCGGCCAGGGCCGCGCCCTGGTGATCGACCGCAACTGGGTCCAGACCGGCCAGACCCCGGCCCCAGGCACCGAAGTCACCCCCGACACGGTGATCACCCTGACGGCAGTCAAGTACACCGATCACTGACCGTGATGCCCCGCCAATCACACGTGTCGCCCCTCGACGCACCGCGGGGACGGCTGTCCGGCCGGTGCGCCGAGGGGTCACATCCGTGATCAGGAGGGCATCACGCGGGTCAGGACGGCGGCGGGGTCGTGTACGCCTTCAGCGTGCGGTCGGCTGCGGCCCGGGCCGCGGCCGGCTCCGCGCCGGCCGCGACGTCGGCCTCGTACCAGGCCTCGTTGGACGCCGTCATGAAGCGGATGCCGTCGGGTGACATCATCCAGGCCATCGCCGCCTCCGGGTCGACGGCCGTGCCGGGGGCGGACAGGTGCAGGACCAGGCCGACCAGCGCGCCGTCCCAGCCGATGCCCACCGCGCCCGGGCCGAACTCGTCCCAGCGGTCGTCGACGTGGGCGACGTGCTCCAGCTCGAACCGGGTGCCCTCGCCCTCGGGCGTCAGCCGCACCTCGATCCAGCTGACGTTGCCGCCGAACTCCCACGTCGCCGCGAAGCTCTTCGGCGGGTCGCAGCGCTCGACCGTGCCGCCGGCGTTGCCCTCCAGCTGGTATTTCCCGCCGACCTTCAGCTCGCCGCTGACCGGCAGGAACCAGCGCGGGATGCGCTCGGGGTTGGTGCAGGCGTCCCAGAGGTCGGCGAGGTCGGTGTCGTAGACCTGGCTGATCGTGAGGACGCGGGCCTCCTTCCCCTCGAGCACCCGGTCGCCGAGCGTCCGGCGCACGGCGCTGATCTGGTGGCTGACGTCGATCACGAACCTTCTCCTTCTTCGGTGAGGCGCCGGGCACGTTTGCCGCGGGCGATTTCGGTGGCCAGCGCGTCCAGCGGCGGCGTCCAGTACCGGCGGAACCGGTCGAGCCAGCCGTCGATGTCCCGCAGCGGCGCGTGACCGACCGCGTACAGCCGCCGCGTCCCGTCCTGGCGGACGACGGCGAAGCCGTTCTCCCGCAACACCTTCAGGTGCTGGGAGACGGCCGGCTGCGAGATGCCGAACTCGGCCCGGATCACCTCGGTCACCGCGCCGGCGGCCCGCTCGCCGTCGGCCAGCAGCTCGAGGATCCGGCGGCGGACCGGGTCGCCGAGGACGTCGAACGCGTGCACCCGGCCAAGCTACAAGCTTCGACTTATATAAGTCAACACTGAAACAGCTACTCCGATGTGAGGAACCCGGGTGCCGCCCCGATGAACATCAGTCGACATCGGTTCCGCTTCGCCGCGCGACCCGCGACGATCGGCCCGTGAAGTCGCCACGCGCGGTCCGCTTCGCCTTCCAGCCGCTGTACAGCCTCCACACCGGGGGCGTCGTGGCGCACGAAGCGCTGGCCAGGCCCGGCCACGGAACGGTCCCCGAACTCCTCACGCAGGCGCGCCGGGAAGGCCGGCTCGCCGAAGCCGACCTCGGGCTGGCGGTCGCCGCCGTCCGGCAGGACGCCGAAAACCCGACGTCGCTCCCCCTGCACCTCAACCTCTCCGCCCGCACCCTCGCGGCGCCGCAGGCGATGTACGACGACCTCCTCGCCGAGCTCGGCGACGCGGGCCGGCGCACCCGCGACGTCGTCCTGGAGATCGGGCCGCCGTTCGCGCCGCTGCCCGCCGGCCGCGCGCTCGCCGGGATGCGGACGCTCACCGAGCTCGGTTTCCGGCTCGCGCTCGACGGCCTCGGCCGCGGCGACCTGCCGCTGGCCCTGCTCGTCGAGGCGCCGATCGACCTGGTGAAGCTCGACCGCACGGTGCTGCGCGGGCTGCCGGACGAGCCGGCCGCGGTCGCCGTGGTCGAGGCGCTGCTGCACTACTCCAACCGCACCGGCACCCGGCTCGTCGCGACCGGGCTGGAGACCGACGCGCAGCTCGACGCGGTCCGCGACCTCGGCGTCCGGATCGCGCAGGGCACCCTGCTGGCCCCGCCGACGGCCGCCGGCCCGGCCCCGGCGCTGCTCACCCGCGGCCGCCGCACGCACGGTCCGGGCGCGCCGGCCCCCTGCGTCGGCGACTTCCTCCGCCCGGCGACGACGTTGCCGGAGACGGCGACGTGCGACGAGGTCCGCGAAGTGCTCGCGGCGGCCGACGCGCCGAGCGGCGTGGTCGGGGTGGACGAGCTGAACCGGCCGCGCTGGTCGGTCGACCGGACGCGGTTCCTGGTCGCGGTCACCGGCATGTACGGGCACGCGCTGCACGCGAAGCGCCCGGCGGCCCGGCTCGCGGACACCCCGCACACGATCGAGGCCCGCGCGGGCGCGATGGAGTTCCTCGAGCTGGTCACCGACGCCGACTGGGGCCGCACGGGCGACGACGTGGTCGTGGTCGACGAGCTCGGCCGCTGCCTCGGCGTGGTGCTGGTGACGGAGGTGGTCCGCGGTGTGGCGGAGGCGAAGGTCGAGGCGGCCGCGGCGCTGAACCCGCTGACGCGGCTGCCGGGCAGCGACACGATCGCCCGCGACGTGGCCCGCCGCATCACGATCGGCGAGCCGTTCGTGGCGGCGTGGCTGGACATCGACGCGTTCAAGGAGGTCAACGACACCGCCGGCTTCGCGGCGGGCGACGACCTGATCCGCGAGCTGGGCGCGGCGCTGACGGACCTCTCCGGCGGCCTCCGCCGGATGCGCGTGAGCCACGTCGGCGGCGACGACTTCCTGGTGGTCTGCGACGTCGACGAGATCGCCACGGTGGCGGGCGCGTTGCTGGACCGCCACTGGACGGCGGCGGGCCTGCCGGTGACGGTGTCGCTGGCGACGCTGGTCTGCGCGAGCGGGGCGATCGGTTCGTACCAGGACGTCTCGCGGCTGCTGGCGCCGTTGAAGAAGCGCGCGAAGGCGGTGCCGGGGTCGAGCTGGGTGCTGAGCCGCCCGGGCTCGGACCGGGTGGAAGTGCTGCGCGGCATCGGAACCCGCGGTTTACAGGCGGCGGCCGGCTGACTCACTGCCAGTCGAGCGTCAGCTGGGCCTGGATCGCCGCGGCCGCCCAGGTCACGTAGTCCTCGTGCGGCCAGCCGCACACCGCGGTCAGGTGGTCGTACGCCTCGTGTGACGTGATCAGCCCGATCGCGTCGGCCAGGCGCCCGGCCGAACCGCCGCCCGGCGCCAAGCCCGCCGCTTCCAGGCGCGCCACGATTTCCGCCCGGCGAGCCACCGCCAGTTCCGCCCGGACCGCCGCCACCTCCGCGTCCGCCGCGGCCGCCGTCGCGAACGCGCGCCAGATCGGCAGGGACCGGCGTACCCCCGCGGCCACGTCCGACACCACCGACGGCAGGTCCGCCGGGCCGGCCGGGCCCGCCAGCGCGTCCAGGTCCATCGCGTCCGGGTCGCCCGCGAAGCCCTCGCGGAACGCGGCGAGCAGCAGCTGCGGCTTGCGGCCCGTCTGCGTCACCGTCTCCAGGCTCACGCCCGCCTCGGCGGCGATCTGCCGCATGCTCGTGCCCGCGTAGCCGCGCGAGGCGAACAGCTTCCCCGCCGTCGCCACCACGTGGGCCCGCGTCCGGCGGGCGCGGGCTTCGCGCACCGGCGACTCGTAACGGCGTCGCTCGCCTTCGGGTATCGTCACCAATTGGATGGTACAACGTATCGCTCAAAGGGGGAGCCATGGCCCGTGTCCTCGTCTGCGTCCACCCCGCCCGCGGGCACGTCGGCCCGGTGAAACCGATCGTCGAAGCCCTCGTCGCCGCCGGGCACGAGGGTGTCGTCGTCACCGGCGCGCGCTACCGGGAGACGTTCGAAAAGCTGGGCGCCACCGTCGACGTCCTGCCGCCGGAGGCCGACTTCGACGAGACCGACCTCGACGGCTCGGTCCCCGGTCGCGCCGGGAAGCGCGGCCTCCGGCTCGCCCGCTTCGAACTCGCGCACTTCGTCCGCGCGATGCCGCACCAGCTGAGCGTCATCGACCGGCACCGAGCCGACGTCATCCTGTGCGACCCGCTGATGATGGCCGGCCTGGCCCTGGTCCGCCGCGAGCACCGGCCGCGGCTGCTCACCCTGGGGTTCCTGCCGTTCCTGCCGCCCGTCCCGACCGGCCCGCCCGGCCGGTTCCGGGGCCTGGCCCTCAGAGCGCTCGCGCCGCTGGTGACCGGGCCGGCGCAGAAACGGGCACGCGACCTGCTCGGCGGCGACCCCGGCATGCGGTTCACGGACTGGCCGCTGCACAGCGACGGCGTCCTCCAGATGACCTGCCCCGGCTTCGAGTACCCGCGCCCGGGCGCGCCGCTGCACTTCATCGGGCCGACGACGGTCAGCGCGGCGAGCGAGCACCCGCTGCCGCCGTGGTGGGGCGACCTCGACGGCGGCCGGCCCGTGGTGCACGTAACCCAGGGGACGATCGCGAACGACGACCTCGGCCGGCTCGTCGAGCCCACCATCGACGTCCTCGCCGGCGAGGACGTCCTGGTCGTCGCGACGACGTGCGGCACACCGCTGCGGCCCGGCCCGCTGCCGGACAACGTGCGGGTCGCGGACTTCCTGCCCTACGACGAGCTGCTCCCCCGCTGCGCCGCGATGGTCGGCAACGGCGGGTACGGCGGCGTCAACCACGCCCTCCGCCACGGCGTGCCGCTGGTCGTGGTCGGGGCCAGCGAGGACAAGCGCGAGGTCGCCGCGCGGGTCGCCTGGTCCGGGGCCGGGATCGGCCGCGCCCGCGCCTCGGCGTCACCGCGGACGCTGCGCCGGGCCGTCCGCGCGGTCCTCGACGACCCGCGCTACCGGAACCGGGCGCGCGAACTGGCCGCCGAGATGGCGGCCGGCCCGACGATGGCCGAGGTGGTCGACCTCATCACCGCACCCTCCCGCAGCTGGTCGTGGGGGGGGTGGGGGGGGGGGAGACGCCCCCCCCACCACCACCCCCCCGGCGCCCCGCGGCCTGGGAGACCCCCCGCGCCAGAGACCGGGGGGCAGCC
>NZ_JBEXKX010000077.1:0-30313 GCF_040609695.1 Amycolatopsis sp. NPDC004625 | reverse complement strand
CCCGGCCCCCCCCCGATTTTTTTTCTCTCACCCCCCCTCCCCATTTTTTCTCCGCCCTATCAACTCCTAACTCCCCCCCCCCCCCCCGGCCGTGTTTTGGCTTCGTATCGGGGTTGCGGGGGGTCTGGGTGGTCGCTGGGCCGGGTTGGGTGGGGCCGCTCGGCTTTGCGTGGGGGATTCACTCGCTAGGGGGAGCTTCTTGGGGCCTACTCGCGCGTTAAGCCTCTGGTGATGCTGGTCACCATCGGTTCACAGAGAGGTGAAACGGATGGGTGCTCTGTCGCGTGGGCTGGCTGTGGTCGTCGGGGCTGCAGTTGGACTGCTTGTCCTGGGGGCCGGGGTTGGCCAAGCTGCTGAACGGGAGCCCTCCGGGCCTGTTCAGCCCAACATCCTTGCCGCTGCCGTCTACTCGCTCGGGGATCCCACCCTTGCCCCTCCCGGGGCCAACGACTGGGGGTGCCGGCCCTCCGCTTCGCATCCCAACCCCGTTCTGCTCTCCAACGGGACCACCGCCAACGCCTACGAGAACTGGGCCAACCTGTCCCAGCGGCTCGCCTCGGCCGGGTACTGCGTCTTCGCCGGGAACTTCGGTGGGGCTCCGGGAGCCTTCCTGCAGACCGTGGGACCCGTTGTCGATACCGCGAAAGCGCTTGCCGCCTTCGGGGACCGGATCCTCGCCGCCACCGGGGCCTCGAAACTGGACGTTGTCGGGCACTCGCAGGGTGGGATGAACGTGCGGTACTGGATCAAGTACCTCGGGGGCTCCGACAAGATCAGCCGGGTTGTCGGGCTCTCGCCCTCCAACCACGGGACCGACCTCTTCGGGCTGCTCAGCACCCTCGAAATGATTCCGGGGGTGCCCGCCGCGCTCGGGACCGTCTGTCAGGCCTGCAACGACCAGGCCGTCGGGTCCGCCTTCCTCCGCGATCTCAACGCCGGTGGGGAGACCGTGCCCGGGATCCAGTACACCGTCATCCAGACCCGGTACGACGACGTCGTGACCCCCTACACCAGCGCCTTCCTCGCGCCTGGGCCGAACGTCAAGAACATCCTGCTGCAGAACGTCTGCGGGCTGGACTTCGTCGATCACCTCGGGATCACCTACGACCCGGTGGCCGCCGGGCTCGTGCTCAACGCCCTCGATCCCGCGCACGCCAAGACGCCGCCCTGCGTGCCCGTGGCGCCCGTCATCAGCTGACCTTTGCCACATGAGACATAACCCACCGGCGGGACCCTTCGGGGCTCCGCCGGTGTCACTCTCGGACCTATGTACTGGCCGGTTCCGGCGTCCTGGACGCCCCACGACGAAGCCGAGCTGGTCGCCGGCTGGCGGCTGTGGCTCGAACTCTCCGATCGCGGGTGGCCCAGCGCCGCCTGGGACGGGACGCCGGCCGGGGCCGTTCGGCGGCTTCGGGAACTGCTGGCCGCCTGCGACGAGATCGAGACCGGGTACCGGGCCGCCGTCGGGGAACCGTCCGCCGGCTTCCTGCGGCTCGTGCAGGGGCTCGTCGTCACCGCCGGTGCCGCCATCGGGCTGTGGTTCGACGACTTCGAGCCGCTGGACGACGAACGGGCCGCCCTGCTGCACGGTGATCTTGCGCGGTTCGCCGAGCAGGCCGAACAGGTGCTGACCGTGCTCGCCGTCAATGGCGGGTGGACCGGGCTCGACGGAGACGTGCGCCGCGACCGGTCGTAGCCGGGCCGTTGCGGATCCGGGGTGCCGTCCGCCCAATGCCGCAACGACGTTGGGCCACTCGGCCGAGCTGATCTCGGGTCCGGCTGGGTACCTCAGAAAGCATGAACCGGACAGAGGCCACCGCCGACAGAGGCGAGAAGAGCAACACCGCACAGCTGCTCGGCCGGGCCGGTATGGCCTGCTACGGCGTCGTGCACCTCGTCATCGCCTACCTCGCCCTGCAGGTCGCCTTCGGTGACAACGAGCAGGCCGACCAGAAGGGCGCCCTGCAGCAGATCGGCTCGACGGCCTTCGGGCAGATCCTGCTGTGGATCGTCGCCGTCGGCCTGATCCTGTACGGGCTCTGGCAGTTCCTGATGGCCGCCACCGGCTACGAGTGGGTCAGCGGCGGCAAGCGGACGCGCAAGCGGATCGGCGCCGCCGCGCGCGGGGTCGTCGTCATCGCGCTCGGCGTCTCCGCCATCCGCATCGCCACCGGCAGCGGGGGCGGCGGCTCCAGCAACCAGAACCAGCAGGAGTTCACCGCCAAGCTGCTCCAGCTGCCGGCCGGGCCGGCGCTCGTCGTCATCGCCGCCGCGTGCGTCCTCGGGGTCGCCATCGCCGCGGGCGTCAAAGGGGTGAAGAAGAAGTTCCTCGAGGACCTGAACGTCTCCGAGCTGCCCGGGAAGACCAAGCGCTGGATCGGCTGGGTCGGCACCACGGGCTACCTCGCCAAGGGCGTCGTGCTGGCCGTCGTCGCCATCCTGCTGGCCATCGCCGGGTTCCAGGCCGACCCGAACAAGGCGGGCGGGCTGGACGCCGCCCTCAAGACGCTGTCCGCGCAGCCCTTCGGCACCGTGCTGCTGATCGTCGTGGCGCTCGGCCTGGCCGCGTTCGGCGCCTACTGCTTCGGCGCGGCCTGGGCGCACAAGCGCTGAACGGTCCCTGTCGGTTTCCTGTCGATCACGCTCCGGAGCTTCGGGTGTGGTGCCCGGTGCCCTACTTTGGGTCGGGTCAGTTGAACTTTCACCTACTCGGGAGCTGAAACCGGATGTTCGGACGATTCAAGGACGTGGCCCTGTTGCTGGGGAGGATCGGCGTCGCGGTCGTCTTCCTCGCGCACGGGCTGCAGAAGTGGAACAACGGCATCGACGGCACGGCGAAGTTCTTCGAGATGACGGGCATCCCGCTGCCCACGGCCGCCGCGGTCTTCGCGATGACCGTGGAGATCCTCGGTTCGATCGCGTTCATCGCCGGCTTCCTGCTGCCGCTCGTCGGCATCGGCTACGTCGTGATCTCGGTCGGCGCGCTGCTCTCGGTGCACATCGACAACGGCCTGACCGGCCAGGGCGGCTACGAACTGGTCCTGGTGCTCGCGCTGGCCGGGCTCGCCCTCGGCTTCAACGGCGGGCGGCTCTCGCTCGACCACCTGCTGTGGGGCCGCAAGCGCGCCCGCCGCGACGTCGAGGCGGGCGAGCTGCAGAACGCCTAGGCCGGGAGGTCCGCCGTGGTGCGCTCCGCATCACGGCGGGCCCCCAGCTTCGCCTGGTCCGCGTTGCTCACGTGGACCAGGTGGGCGCCCGCGGCCAGCGGGACGAGCAGGCCGTCGAGGATGCCGTCCGGCCCCTCCCAGTCCCGGGTGGACAGCACCCGGTCGTCCGCCGTGAGGCCGAGTTTCCCGGCCCGGGCCCTGGCTTCGGCCAGCACCTCGTCCACAGTGGACCCGAAGAGCGCGGCCGTGTCGCCGGGCACCGGGACCAGCGGGCTGTACTGGTCGCCCGCCGTCCGCGCCTCGCTCAGGTAGTCGAACGCGCCGCCGCCCGGCGGCTCGGCGAGGCCGCGGCCCATCGGGTCGAGCGTGACGACGGCGGTGGCCGCCGCGCCGGTCGGTTCCGGGTCGTCCGGGCCGACGAACGCCACCCGCGCGCCGGCGCCCTCGGTCACCACCCGCGCTCCGCACCACCACGCCCCGAGCAGCACGCCGACGGTCTGCCAGTGCGCCGGGAGCTGCACCGCCACGGCGTCGCCCGGTTCGACGTCGAACTCCTCGGTGAGCCAGTTGGCGGTCTTCGCCGCCCAGTTGGCCGTGGTCGCCACGGACAGCTCGACGCGGCTGCCCAGCTGGTCGTCGTAGTGGGTGATCAACGGTTTGGCGGGCGAGGCCAGCAGCGGGCGCAGCAGCTCGTCGGTCAGGCTCATGCGGACAAGGCTAAGGCGCGGACCACGCGGGCTGCCGGTTGACACCGGATCTCCGTCCTCAGTACGTTTGCTTTGAAAGCAAACGTAGTGGGAGAGCTGGGGGACAGCATGACCATCCTCGTCACCGGGGCCCGCGGACACGTCGGGAGCGCGGTGCTCGAATCGCTCGTCGCCGCAGGTCAGGAGGTCCGCGCGACGAGCCGTGACGCCTCGACGCTCGACGTCCCGGACGGCGTCGCGAAGGTGAGCGCCGACCTGGAAGACCCCTCGACGCTGGAACCTGCGCTCGACGGCGTCTCCGCGGTGTTCCTCTACACGCGTCCGGAGGGCATCGGCGGGTTCGTGAAGGCGGCCGAAGCGGCCGGCGTGCGGCACGTCGTGCTGCTGTCGTCGGGCGCGACGCTCGAGCCGCGGTCGGCCCAGAGCCGCATCGCGCACTTCCACCGGGCGGTGGAGGAGGCGCTGATCGCGGCGCCGTTCGCGGAGACACTGCTGAACCCGGGCTCGTTCGCGACGAACGCGCTGGGCTGGCGCGCGGACATCGCCGAGGGCGTGGTCCGCACGCCGTACGCGGACTCGCGGATCGGCGCGATCCACGAGCGGGACATCGCCGACGTCGCGGCGAAGGTCCTGGCGGACGGCTCGCACGCGGGGGAGGCGCTGCAGCTGAGCGGGCCGGAGCCGATCACGTTCCGGGAGCAGGCGGCGGTCCTGGCGGACGTCCTGGGGCGGCCGCTGCGGGTCGAGGAGCTGACGCCGGAGCAGGCGGCCGCGCGGATGGTGGCGCTGGGCTGGCCGCCCGAGGTGCCGCCGGAGGTGCTGCGCGCGATGGAGCGGACGACCCGGGAGCCGTCGGCGGTGACGGACGTGGTGCGCGAGGTGACGGGCCACGCGCCGCGGACCTTCCGGCGGTGGGCGGAGGACCACCGCGCCGACTTCGGCTGACGGGGGGCCGGGGTGCGTCAGTTGACGCAGGGGACCCCGGGGGAGTCTCGGAGCAGCGGCGCCGCGCCGGGGGCGGCGCCGCTGCCCGAGCCGCCGCCTGCCGTGCTGCTGTCGGCCGCGAAGGCCGCGTCTGCGCCGCTTGCCTGGCCTTCCGTCGCCGCGGAGCCCGCACCCGCACCCGAGCCGCCGCCTGCCGGGGCTGCGGCCGGGGCCGGGCGGCCCGCCAGGCTCGCCACGAACTCGCGGACCGCCTTCGCGTCGATCTGCACGATGCTCTGGCCGTCCGGGCTGCGGCCGTTCGCCGTCACCACCGGGATCGTCGCGAACGTCAGGTCGCCCGAGGCGATGCCCTTCGCCTGCTGGGCGAACTGCAGCAGGTCGAGGCCCGGGTCCAGGGTCAGCGACCGGTGGACCGCGTCCATCAGGTCGTTCAGCGTCCCCGGGCTGGTCAGCGTGCCCGCCGAGAGCAGCTTGTGCAGCGCCGACGACAGGAACGCCTGCTGCCGGACGATCCGGTCCAGGTCGCCGCGCGGGAGGTTCTTGCGCTGGCGGACGAACGACAGCGCCTCGCCGCCGGACACCGTCTGCTGCCCGCGGCGGAAGTTCGCGCCCGAATCCTTGTCCTCGGTCGCGTGGTTCAGGCACACCTCGACCCCGCCGAGCGCCTCGGTCAGCAGGTAGAAGCCCAGCAGGTTGATCTCGGCGTAGTGGTCGATCCGCACCTGGGTCAGGTCCTGCACCGCCTGCACCAGCACCCGGCGGCCCTCGGTGTCCGAATCGCGCTCGATCTTCGCCTGGTCGCGCTCGCCCTGCCCGCGCAACGCCTGCGCCGCGTGCGCCTTCGCGACGCCGTACGCCGAGTTGATCTTGGCTTCGCCGCGGCCCGGGATGGCCGTCCACGTGTCGCGCGGGATGGACACCGCCGACGGCTTGCCGCCGTTCTTCGGCACCCGCAGCACGATCACCGTGTCGGTGTTCACCGCGCCGTTGTTGGCTTCCGTGCGCAGCTGGCGCAGCACCCGCGCCGGCAGCGCGTTGCCCTGCGCGTCCGTCCGGGCGTCGCTGCCGACCAGCAGGATGTCCTCCGCGCCGTCGTCCGCCGGTGGGGGCGCGGGCTCGCCGGCGCGCGGGGTCAGGGCGTCCGTCGTCGGGATCGTGCTCTGCAGCTGGTCCTTGGTGACGTAGGCGTAGCCGCTGGCGCCGAGCGCGAGCAGTGACGCCAAAGCCAGCGCCACCCGGCGCGTCACCCGCCCGGCCCGCCGTGCGCGCGACCGCCCCGGGTCGTCACTCGGCGTCACCGGATCGGCGATCGCCTCCGGTTCTCCCTGCTCGTCCGCCACGCTGGCCTACCTCCCCCGAACACCCTGCGTGTGCAGTCTAGTTGACGCAGGGGACGTCGCCCGCCGTGATCGGCGGCGCGGCGGGGGTGGACGACGCCGCCGGGACCGCCGGCGGCTTCGCGGCCGACGACGTCGGCGCGCCACCCGGCCCGGCGGCCGAGGTCCGGAAGTCCTTGCCCAGCAGCACGCGCACGTGCCCGGCCGGGACGTCCCGGTCCGGCTCGGCCTGGACCGTCGTGCCGAGAGCCTGCTTGACCAGGCCCAACGCGGTGTCGTCGGCCGGGTTGTACCGGACCACGGTCGTGGTGCGGGTGCTCAGCCGCTGGTCGGCGCCGAGCGTGAAGCCCTTGCCCTGCAGCATCGTGTGCGTCTGGCCGGCCAGCGCGGGCGAGCCCGAGCCGTCGAACAGCTCGATCGTGACGGCGTTCGCGCCCGGCACCTGCGCCGACGTGGGCGCCGCCGGGGTGCCGCCGTCCGACATCAGCCGCGTCACCTCGGCCGCCACCGCGGCCGGGTCGACGCGCAGCACGTCCGCGCCGCCGATGGTGGCGTTGCCCAGCGTCGGGATGGTGTGGAACTCGATGTTGCCGCCGGTCAGGCCGCGCATCTGCGCGGCGAACTCGGTCAGGTCCCAGCCCTGCGACACCACGACGGACTTCTTCACCGCGGTGACCAGGTCGGCGATCTTCGCCGGGCTGGTGAGCACGTCGGTCGAAATCACCTTGCGGGCCAGCCCGGACAGGAACGCCTGCTGGCGCGCGATCCGGTCGAGGTCGTAGTTGGGCAGGCCGTAGCGCTGGCGGACGAACGCGAGCGCCTGCACGCCCTCGATCGTCTGGCGGCCGCCCGGCAGGTCCACGCCGGACTTGACCTCCTTGACCGGACCCTTGAGGCAGACCTCGACGCCGCCGATCGACTTGGTGATCTCGTAGAAGCTCGCCAGGTTCACCTCGGCGTAGCGGTCGATCATGCCCGGCTTGCCGATGAACTTCTCGAGCGTGGCGATGAGGTTCTTCCGCCCGGCCACCTTCGCCTGCGCGTCGGCCTGCTTGAGGTCGGTCACGCCCTGGCGCTGCAACGTCTTGTAGGTGTCCGTGTACGCGTAGACGAACGCGCTGTTGAGCTTGTGCTTGCCGTAACCGCCGGCCAGCTCGACCCACGAATCGCGGGGGAAGGAGACCGCGATCGCGTGCTGCCCGTTCTGGGGGATGTGCACGAGGATCATCGTGTCGGTGTTCAGCTCGCCGTCGGAGACGCCGGCGTGCAGCATGTCCAGCACCTCGCGGGGCAGCGGGTTGCCCTGCGCGTCGGTGCGGCTGTCCTGGCCGACCAGGAGGATGTCGATCGCGCCGTCGAGCGGCTTCGCGTGCGCCTCGGTGTCGGCGAAGACGTTCGTGGTCGTCAGGCCGGTGTTCGGGTCGCCGATGTAGTTCCAGCCGTACCAGGTCAGGGCCAGGACGGCCACCGACAGCAGGGAAACCACGGCCTTGCCGCCGCGGCGGGCGAAGACCGTGGCACCGTGGCCGCGACGCGCCGGGATGGTCGGCGCAGCCTGTTCGGTCACGCGCTTCCTCCCCATTGACCCCGTGCTTCCCCCAGGACACCCGTGTGTCTCCGCCGCAGACTCTACTGAGGGTGTTGTGGGACCTCCGTAGGCTGGGGGCGGTATGCCCCGCCCGGGGCACGAAGGAAAGGCGGGAAGATGCGGGTCCTGGTCACCGGTGGTGCCGGCTTCATCGGGTCGCACTACGTCCGGCAGGTGCTGACCGGCGCCTACCCGGCGCTGCGCGATGCCGAGGTGGTCGTGCTGGACAAGCTCACCTACGCGGGCAACGAGGCGAACCTGGCGCCGGTCGCCGCGGACCCGCGGCTGCGGTTCGTGCGCGGCGACATCTGCGACACCGCGCTGGTCACCGAGGTGATGACCGGGGTGGACCTGGTCGTGCACTTCGCCGCCGAGTCCCATGTGGACCGCTCGATCCTCGGGGCGGCCGACTTCGTGCTGACCAACGTGCTCGGCACGCAGAACCTGCTGCAGGCGGCGCTGGAAGCCGGGGTCGGCAAGTTCGTGCACGTGTCCACCGACGAGGTGTACGGCTCGATCGAGCACGGTTCGTGGACCGAAGACAACGTGCTGGAGCCGAACTCGCCGTACTCGGCGTCGAAGGCGTCGTCGGACCTGGTGGCGCGGTCGTTCTTCCGCACCCACGGGCTGCCGGTGTGCATCACCCGGTGCTCCAACAACTACGGTCCGTACCAGTTCCCGGAGAAGGTCATCCCGCTGTTCGTCACCCACCTGCTGGACGGGCGGAAGGTGCCGCTCTACGGCGACGGGCTCAACGTCCGTGACTGGCTGCACGTGGACGACCACTGCTTCGGCATCCAGCTGGTCGCCGAGGCGGGCCGGCCGGGCGAGATCTACAACATCGGCGGCGGCACCGAGCTCACCAACCGGGAGCTGACGGAGAGGCTGCTCCAGGCGGTCGGCGCGGGCTGGGAGAGCGTCGAGCCGGTCGAGGACCGCAAGGGCCACGACCGCCGGTATTCGGTGGACATCACGAAGATCAACAAGGAGCTGGGGTACGCTCCGCGCGTGTCCTTCGAGGACGGTCTGGCCGCGACAGTGGCCTGGTACACGGAAAATCGCGCGTGGTGGGAACCGCTGGCCGAGCGGACCGCCCTCCGGAAGTAGAGGAAGTGCCTGTGCGGCTGACGGTGCTCGTGCCCGGGGGTTCCGGGCAGCTCGGCCGGGATCTGGCCGCGCTGGCGTCCCCTTCGGTGGAGGTCGTGGCCCCGGGGTCGGCCGAACTGGACGTGACGCAGACGGGCCAGGTGCTGGCGGCCGTCGGCGCGCTGGCCGAGCGGGCGCGGGAATCCGGTTCGGCGCCGGTGGTCGTCAACGCGGCGGCGTACACCGCGGTCGACGCGGCGGAGGCGGACGAGGAACGCGCGTTCGCGGTGAACGCCGACGGGCCGCGCGTGCTCGCCGCGGCCTGCGCGTCCCGGCGGGTGCCGCTGATCCACGTGTCGACGGACTACGTCTTCCCGGGGGACGCGTCGGCGCCGTACGAGCCGTCCGACGAGCTGGGCCCGCGTTCGGCGTACGGCCGCACCAAGGCGGCCGGCGAGGACGCGGTCCTCGGCTCGGGCGCCTCGTCGTGGGTGGTCCGGACCGGCTGGCTGTACGGGAAGACCGGCACGAACTTCGTGAAGACGATGGCCCGCCTGGAGTCCGCGAACGACACACTGTCCGTTGTGGACGATCAGGTCGGCGGTCCCACGTGGACGGCCGACCTGGCCGCGGGCCTGCTGGAGCTGGCCTCCCGCGCGGCGGCCGGCGACGGGCCGGAGCGGCGGATCCTGCACTGCACCAACGCGGGTTCGGTCAGCTGGTGCGGGTTCGCGAAGGCGATCTTCGAGCACCTGGGTGCGGACCCGGCCCGGGTCAAGCCGTGCACGACGGCGGAGTTCCCCCGCCCGGCGGCCCGCCCGTCGTACTCGGTGCTGTCCCCGGCTTCGTGGCGCGAAGCGTGGCTGACCCCGATGCGGCCGTGGGAAGAGGCCCTGGCCGCCTACTTCGCGACGGCGTAACAGGTTTCGAGGTCGGCCGGCACGTTCTCGAAGAGGGCCGGGGTCAGGGCCAGTACGACGCCGGCCAGCACGTGGTCGCCGGTCGAGAGTTCCGGCCGGCCGGTGGTCCGGGCCCAGACCAGCTCCCCCTCGGTGACCGCGTTGAACATGACCGCGATGTCCAGCCAGGTGTAGGCCGGCCGCAGGCGGAAGCCGTAGGCCGCGGTCACCTTTTCGTACAGCTGTGCCCACCGCGGCAGCACGTGGTCCAGGTGCACCCGGCAGAACTCCCGGACGCGGGGGTGGTTGGGCATGGCGTTCTGCACGATGGTCTGGACGACGACGAGCGGGTCGGCCAGCACCGCCCGGACCTCGGCGTCGGCCACCGTGCGCACCAGTTCCGCGTAACTCACCTCGCGGATCAGGCGATCGCTCGCGGCGTGCATGTCGTCGAGGTGGCTGCGTTGCGGGGTCAGCCGGAACATGTACGAGATGAGGTCTTCGGTGTAGCGGTCCTTGCGCTCCCAGCGGTACCGGAACATGTTGACGGTGAGCAGCCGCTTGTCCCGCCGACCTTCGTCGGCCGCCGCCGCGCGCTGCAGGATCCGTTCGCGGGAGATCGACTCGAACAGCTTCGACCGGAGGCCCGTTTCGAAGTCGGGCCCGGTGTGCTGGACGAGGTCGTCCCGCAGGAGGTCGAGCCCGATCTCGAGGAACGCCCGGGTCTCCGGGCTGTTGGCGACCTTGGCGCGGGTCTGGCCCAGTCGCCCGAAGACGAGATCGCGCAGGACGGGTTCGAGGTCGTCGTCGCCCGGCATGGGACCTCCCGCTGGTCGCCCGATCGGCGCAACCGGGGTCGGCGCGCCCGGTCCGGGGGGTAAGTCTCGGCGGCCCGGCCCGGCGTTACCCGCCCGGGCGACCCGATACCGGGCTGTTGCCGGAAGTCGGCTTGGACCGCCGCCCGGGAAGCGCGGACCGTGGGCCACGGGACCGGTGGAAGGAGCGGGCGATGGTGGTGACGATGCGGTGGGGCACGCTGGTGCGGCTCGTCGGCGGAACGGTGCTCGCCACCTTCGTCGCCACGATCCTCCTGTTCGGCGGCGGCTCCGGCAGCGGCGGCGAGGCGCACCCCGCGCCCGCGACCAGGTCAGTGACGCCCTGACGCGAGCCGGTACGCGCCGACCGTCAGTTCCGCGCACGTGCGCCACGTGAAGTTCGCCGCGTGCGCGCGCCGGGACGCCGACGTCGCCACCGCGTGCGGGTCCGTCACCGCCGTCCGCAGCGCCTCCGCCAGGCCGTCCACGTCGCCGTACGGGACCAGGCTGGCGCACTCGCCCGCCACCTCGCGCAGGGCCGGGATGTCCGTGCAGACCACCGGGACGTCCGAGGCCATCGCCTCCAGCACCGGCAGGCCGAAGCCCTCGTCGCGGGAGGGGAGCACCAGCGCCGACGCGCCCGCGACCACCGTGCGGAGGTCCACATCGGACAGATAGCCGGTCTGGGAACGCCGGGCGCCGCGGGGGAACGGGCCCGGGCCCGCGAACACCAGGTCCGGCAGGTCCGGCGCCGCGTCGTGGGCGCGGGTCAGCCAGTCCAGGCCCTTGCGCGGCCCCGCCGCACCCGCGAACAGCAGGTAGCGGGCCGGCAGGCCGAGACGCGCGCGGCGCTCGTCGTCCGGGGGCCGGGCGGTGAACCACGCCGGGTTCACGCCCAGTGGCGTCACCACGATCTTGTCGCGGGAGACGTCCAGGCGCTCGGCCACCGCGTCCGCCACCGCCGCCGTCGGGGTGCAGATGACGTTCGCCCGGCGGGCGCCGCGGCGGACCAGGGCCGGCAGGTCGCGGTCGCTCGGGGCCAGCTCCGCCGGGTTGTCCAGGAACGCCAGGTCGTGGATCGTCACCACGCCCGCCGCGCGGAACCGGCCCGGCAGCACGAAGTTCGTGCCGTGCACGACGTCGGTCGGGCCGGCGAACAGCTCCACCGGCGGGAAGTCCGACCGCAGCCACGCCATCCGCAGCAGCCGCGCCGCCACCGGCATCCCGCGGGCGCGGGCGCCGTACGGGAGCACGTGCCGCAGCCGCCGCCAGCCGCGCAGCGTGAACGCCACCGCGCGCGTGTCGACCTCCGGGATCGACACCAGTTCTTCGCTCAGCGCGGCCGTGTACCGGCCGATCCCGGTGCGCGCACCGAGCAGGGGCGTGCCGTCGAGGAGGACGGTCAGTGACCTAGCCACGGCGGAGCCGTTGCTTCGCGACCTTCAACGCGCGGCCGCCGACGCGCCGCGCCAGCTCGGCCGGCCCGCCCGCGTCGAGGTACTCGCGGATGAGGTCGACGTCCCGCCGCAGCAGCGCGCGCCCGCGCACCGCCGGCGTCCGCACCAGGTCGTCGGCCCCGGGCAGCCGGTCGGCCGCCGGCCGCGGGTCGCGGCAGAACTCCACCAGCGGTTTCAGCGCTTCCGGCCACGCGAACCGCCGCGCGACGACGGCGAGCCGTTCGACGCAGCCCGCGGCGAACTCCTCGTCGTACAACGCCTTTTCGAGCGCTTCCGCCAGGGCCGCGTCGTCCTCGGCCGGGACGACCACGCCGAGCCGCTCGGCCCGGACCAGGTCGGCGAAGGCGTCGCCGTCGGTGGTGACGATCGGCAGCCCCGCCCACAGGTAGTCGAGGACGCGGGTGCGGAACGCGAACGTCGTCTCGACGTGCTCGTAGTGCGTCGTCACGCCGCAGTTCGCGTCGAGCAGCCAGTTCTGGCGCTCGTGGTAGGGCACCCACTGCTCGTTGAAGTAGACGTGCTTGCCGGTCAGCCCCAGCGAGTCCGCGAGCCGGATCGTCCGGGCGCCGATGTCCATCTCGGCGACCTCGGGGTTCGGGTGTTTCATACCGAGGAACACGAGCCGGACGTCGCCGCGGTTGCGGCGCAGCCGGTCGATCGCCCGGACCAGCGTCAACGGGTCGAACCAGCTGTACACCCCGCCCGCCCAGAGCACGACGTGGTCGGTGCCGCCGATGCCGAGCGACGACCGCAGGCCCGGCCCGGTGCGCACCGGCGGCTCGGCCGGCAGGCCGAACGGGACCACGGCGAGCAGCGACTGCGTCGTCGGATCGGCGTCGTAGAGGCGCGGCGAAAGCCGGCCCATCGCGGCGAGGTGGCCGAGCCAGAAGTGCCGCTGCCGCTCGGACGCGCACAGGAAGAAGTCGCCGCGTTCGAGCTGGGCGTCCAGGACGCGCGTGACGCCGGCGAGGTCGGCCGCGCGCTTGTCGTCCGCGACGCCCTTGCCCTGCTCCAGCAGCTCGAGGTGCATCGGGTCGTACAGGTCGGCGACGACGATCTTGCCGCCGTACTGCTTCTTGAGCGACGGCGCCAGTTCGAGCACGTGCCCCTGCAGGACGACGACGTCGGCCCAGGCGATCGGCGCGTCGAGCTCGCGGAACTTGCCCGCGCTGACCCGGAACGGCGCGGGCGGCGGCGTGACCAGGGGGTTGGTGGTGACCAGGTGGACGTCGTGCTCGGCGGCCAGGGCCAGCGCGATGTTCCAGGCGCGGATCGCCGGGCCGGCCATCCGCTCGGTGAGCGCGTCCCCGGTCAGCACGAGGATCTTGCGGCGCTGCCCGAACGCCTTGTCGATGCCGAACGCCTCGACCAGGATGTCGTGCGCGGCCAGGTACCGCGGCAGCGGGTAGGCGGGCTCCAACGCCTTGCGCAGCAAGGGAAGCAGGTCGGCGTCGGTGCGGACGCGGGCGGCCTGCTCGAGGGCGCGGGACTCGGCCAGCGACGGCAGCTGCTCGACGAACTGGTCGATGGCCAGCAGCCCGGCGAGCGTGGTGCGGGGGATGGCGACGTCGCCGGATTCGACCGGGCCGACGCCGTGTTCGAGGTCCAGCTGGGTCGCGTCGAGCTCGCCGCGGGCGGTGGCGCGGCGTACGGCCAGCGCGAGCGCCGCGGGCAGGGCGCGGGCCAGTGTCTCGTCGGAGAGGTTCTTGTAGAGCGCGGCCAGGGCGTTGCGCTCCAGGAGGAACGTCTCGCGCCCGGTCTCCGGGGCGTCGACCGACGCCATCGTGGCGTGGTGGCGGTGGTAGGTCAGCGACTGCGGGACGTACCGGACGCGCCAGCCGCGCAGGTTGAGCCGCCAGCCGAGGTCGACGTCCTCGTAGAACATGAAGAACCGCTCGTCGAAGCCGCCGAGCTCGGCGAACACGCCCGCCCGGACGAACAGCGCCGAGCCGGTGCCGAACAGGACGTCCTTGGCGACCTCGTGCTCGGCCGCCGGGACGTCGGCCAGCGGTGAGCCCGCGTGCCGCTTGTAGCCCATGCCGAACCAGGTCAGGCCGCCGTCGACGAAGTCGGTTCCGGTGCCGTCCCAGTCGAGGACCTTGCTGGCCACGGCGGCGACACGCGGCTGGGCGCGCAGCTCGGCGACGGCGGCGGAGACCCAGCCGGGCGCCGGGCGCGCGTCGTTGTTCAGGAACGCGAGGACAGTGCCCTTCGCGTGCTTCGCACCGAGGTTGCAGCCGCCGGCGAACCCGGTGTTGCGGCCGGCCTCGATCACCTGGGCTTGGGGGACGGCCTCGCGGATGCGCGCGGCCTCGCCCTCACCTGTGGAGTTGTCGACGCAGATCAGCTCGAGCTCGGGGTAGTCGTGCTCGGCGAGCGCGCGCAGGCAGGTGATCGTGTCGTCGGCGCCGTGGTAGTTGACCACGATCACCGAGACGAGCGGTTGCGGATCCCCCTGCGCCAAAGCCAGCTCCTCGTCGTCGATCCTGGCGCAAGCTTAAAGGCCCGCCCATGCCTCCCAGACCGCGCCTCGGCCGAGCGCCGCGCGGTGGGTGATCTTGCGGCGGGTCCGCAACGTCGCAGGTAGCCGCAGGGCCACCTCGGCCAGCACCCGGCAGCGCAGCCCGAACCGGAAGTTCGCCGCCCGCGGGCGTCCGGGGCGCAGCGGCAGCACGGCGGTGAGCGCCGCGAACCTGATCAGCTGTTTCACGGCGACGGCGCGGGGCGCGCAGCGCAGCAGCATGAGCAGCCGGTTGCGCTCGTTCCAGCGGTGGAACCGGGGCGAACCCAGCTCGCTGCTGACGCCGTGGGCGTGCCGGACGCGCGCGTCCGGCGCCGCGACGACGTCCCACCCGGCCAGCCGCAGCCGCCACGCCGTGTCGGTGTCCTCGTAATAACAGAAGAATTCCGCCGGGACGCCGTGCACGCTCTTCAGGGCGTCGGTGCGCAGCAGGGCCGCGCCGCCGCAGAAGCCGAACACCTCGCCGGCGGGTTCGGTGACGTCGGCGCCGTGGCCGTCGGCGGTCAGCCGGACGCCGGCGGACTGCGTGCCGCCGTCGGGCCGCACGAGCAGCGAGGTCGCCGCGGCGGCCAGCGGCGCCTTTTCGAGGGCGTCCTCCAGCGTGGCGAGCCAGTCCGGCGCCGGTTCGGCGTCGTCGTTCAGCCACGCCATGAACGGCGTCCCGACCTCGCGAGCGGCGACGGCGAGCGCGCCCGCGTAGCCGGTGTTGCGGCGGAGGCGGAGCACCTCCGGGCGCGAGGGATGGGCCGCGAGCAGGGCGGCGGTGCCGTCGTCGGAGGCGTTGTCCACCACGAGCGTCCGATGTGGACGCGTCTGCGCGGCGAGCGCGTCGAGGCAGGCGGTGACGTGCGGCGCACCCCGCCAGGTCACGACTACCACCGTGGTGGCGGGATTGACGGTCACGTCCCGCACAATAGCCGCGTGCCCGAACTGGTCGTGCTCGCCGAGCAGCTCCTCGCGCCCGTGCCCGGTGGCACCGGGCGCTACACGGCCGAGCTGCTCCCCGCGCTCGCGAAGACCGCGCCGCCGGGCTGGACGGTGTCCAGCGTCGTCGCGCGGCACGCCGACGTGGACCCCGCCCGGCTGGACGGCGTCGAAGGTCCGCGGGTGCTGCGGATCCCGCCGCGCGCGCTGATCGCGGCGTGGCAGCTGGGCCTGCTCTGGTGGCCGGGCGGCGACGCGGTGCACGCGCCGACGCCGTTCGCGCCGCCGCGCGCCCCGGCCGGGAAGACGCTGAGCGTGACCGTGCACGACACCGTGCCGTGGACGCACCCCGAGACGCTCACCGCGCGCGGGGTGAGCTGGCACCGGTCGATGATCGCGCGGGCCGCGCGGCGGGCGTCCGGGCTGGTCGTGCCGACCCGGGCGGTCGCCGACGAGCTGGCCGTGCTCATCGACGTCGACGTGCCGGTGCGGGTGGTCCCGCACGGGGTGCGGGTGTGGCCGGAGCCGGCCGAGCTGGAGCTGCCGGCGCAGTACGTGCTGGCGGTCGGCACGATCGAGCCGCGCAAGGGCATCGACGTGCTGATCGACGCGGTCACGGCGCTGGACGGCACGGCGCTCGTGCTGGCCGGGCAGCCGGGCTGGGGCGGCGTCGACCCGGTGGCCTTGGCGGCCGAGCGCGGCCTGCCCGCGGAACGGCTGCGGGTCCTGGGGAAGGTGACCGACGCCGAGCTGGCGACCGTGCTGCGCCGGGCCGACGTGCTGGCCGTCCCGAGCCTCGCCGAGGGGTTCGGGCTGGGCCTGCTGGAGGCGATGGCGGCCGGGGTCCCGGTGGTGCACACCGACGTCCCGGCGCTGGCCGAGGTGGCGGGCGGCGCGGGGCTGATGGTGCCCCGCGGGGACGCGGCGGCGCTGGCGAAGGCGTTGCGCGAGGTGCTGGGGTCGCCGTCGCGGGCGGCGGAGCTGATGCGGGCCGGCCGGGAGCGGGCCCGGGCGTTCACGTGGCGTCGCGCGGCGGAAGCCGTCTGGGCGATCCACCGTCGCGCGCACGAGTGAACCTGCCACCTGCCCGGTTTGCCAGTTCCCCACCGGGGCCCGGGGGTGCCGCCGTACTCTGCTGGGGTGAGCGATGACCCCCGGGTGCTGATCGACGCGACCGCGGTGCCCGCGGACCGCGGCGGGGTCGGCCGCTACGTGGATTCGCTCGTCGCCGCCCTCGACACGGACGGGGCCCGGATCACCGTCGTCTGCCAGCCCCGCGACCTGCAGCTTTACGATCGGCTGGCGCCGCGCTCCCGCGTCGTGCCCGCCTCGCCGGCGACGACCACCCGCACGGCCCGGCTGACCTGGGAACAGGCGACGTTGCCGCGCCTGGCCCGCCGCCTCGGCGCGGACGTCGTCCACTCGCCGCACTACACGATGCCGCTGGCGACGTCGGCGGCCTCGGTCGTCACGCTGCACGACGCGACGTTCTTCACGGACGCGGTGCTGCACTCGTCGGTGAAGGCCCGCTTCTTCCGCGCGTGGACGGCGACGGCGTTGCGCCGCGCGACGCTGTGCGTGGTGCCTTCGGAGGCGACGGCCACGGAGCTGGCCCGCGTCGGCCCGGTGCGGCACGCGTCCTTGGAAGTGATTCACCACGGAGTGGACAGCGAGCGCTTCCACCCGCCGTCGCCGTCCGAGGTCGCGGCGGCGCGCGAGGCGGTCGGCCTCGGCCGGACCCCGTACGTGGCGTTCCTGGGCGCGTTGGAGCCGCGGAAGAACGTGCCGGCGCTGATCCGCGGGTTCGCCAGGGCGGTCGCCGGCCGTCGCGACGCGCCGGCGTTGGTCCTGGCGGGCCAGCCGGGCTGGGACACGCAGGTGGAGCGGGCCCTGGACGCGGTCCCGCACCGGCTGCGCGTGATCCGGGCGGGCTACCTGCCGTTCGGCACGCTGGCGGGGTTCCTGGGCGGGGCGACGCTCGTCGCGTACCCGTCGTTGGGGGAGGGGTTCGGGCTGCCGGTCCTGGAGGCGATGGCGTGCGGCGCGTGCGTGCTGACGACCCGCCGCCTGTCGTTGCCGGAGGTGGGCGGCGACGCGGTGGCGTACTGCGGCGTGGGCGCGGGGGATGTCGCGGCGGCTCTCGGTGAGCTGCTGGACGACCCGGGCCGCCGGGCGGAGCTGGCTACGGCGGCTCAGCAGCGCGCGAAGGAGTTCTCGTGGGCTACGACCGCGGAACGGCACCGCGAGGCGTACGGGAAAGCGTGGTCCCGCCACCTCCGGACGCGCTGACTTCTTCCGTCGTGCTGCTGGACCGGGGCACCCGATTCACCCTGCGTGACGCGTGGACAATGGCCGGGTGACTGAGCACTCCCGCTATGGCGACGATGTCGGCGTCGTGACCGTGACCTACTTCTCCGAGGACACCATCGAGCGGTTCCTCGACACCCTCGAGAAGGCCACCGAGCGCGAGGTGAAGGTGGTCGTCGCGGACAACGCGTCCGTCGAAGGGGCCCTCGAGCGGGTCACCGCCGACCGGACGAACGTCCAGCTGCTCAGCATCGGGGAGAACGTCGGCTACGGGACCGCGGCGAACCGGGGCGTCGCCGAGCTCGACGACCGGTTCGGCTGGGTAGTCGTCGTCAACCCGGACCTCGAATGGGAGCCCGGGTCGCTCGACGCCCTGCTCGAGGTCACCAAGCGGTGGCCGCGCGGGGGTGCCTTCGGGCCGCTCATCCACGATCTCGACGGCACCGTCTACCCCTCGGCGCGGCTGCTGCCGTCCTTCGGGCGTGGCATCGGGCACGCCGTCTTCGCGAAGGTCTGGCCCGGCAACCCCTGGACGAGGCAGTACCGGCAGGAGACCGGCGCCCCGGCCGAGCGCGTGTCGGGCTGGCTGTCCGGCTCGTGCCAGCTGCTCCGCCGGGAGGCGTTCGACTCCGTCAGCGGCTTCGACACGCGCTACTTCATGTACTTCGAGGACGTCGACCTCGGCGACCGGCTGGCCAAGGCGGGCTGGCTGAACGTCTACGCGCCGTCCTCGCGCGTCACGCACGAAGGCGGGCACTCGACTTCGCAGGCGTCGAAGAAGATGCTGGCCGCGCACCACGCCAGCGCCTACCGCTACCTCGCCGACCGGCACCCGGGGCTCGTCTGGAAGCCGGTGCTGGCCGCCGTGAAGCTCGGCCTCGCGCTGCGGCTGAAGCTGGAAACCCGCTAAATCCCGTCGAGCCGGCGTGAAAGGTCGGACTTGCCGATGTTCTGCGTCACCGTCGGCACCAGGCCGGTGTCCTCCGGATCGGGCTCCTTCAGCGGGCTCGTGATCTGCTCGGCCTGGGGCCGGCGGGCCAACGGCGTCTGCAGCGGTGTCGTCGGCGACGGCGTGCTCAGCGGTGTCGTCTGCTGCGGGCGGCGGCCGCCCGGGACCTCCAGGCGCCGGGTCGGCGACGAGCCGGCCAGCGGGTGGTCGTTCTCCTCGATCAGCGACGCCGGCAGCTGCGTGGTCGTGTCGGGGTCGCGGCTGCGGTCGAGCCCGTCGATCTGCGCGCGCGGGATCTGCTGGGTGTTCGAAGAGTCCATCGGTGACGTCGCGCTGTCGGGTGTCACGACGAACACACCGCGCGCCTGGGCTCGTGCGAGCAGGGCGTCCGCCCGATCGCGGGGGTCCATCCCCTCGGCCTCCCGACTGACCCGGGGCCCTCTGGGGAAAGGCCCGCCTGTTTCCTGTCTAGGGTAGGCCCTCCGGGCGACCTCCGTCAGGGTTTCCCGCGGCTTGTCGCTCAGCGGTGCGTGATAAAAGAGGAGATTTCCGTGACGTCCGAGGTCCAAACCGACGCTGTCGTCCTGGTCGGCGGCAAGGGCACCCGGCTGCGCCCGCTCACCCTTTCGGCGCCGAAGCCGATGCTCCCGACCGCCGGGACGCCCTACCTGAGCCACCTGTTCTCCCGCATCCGCGAGGCCGGGATCCGGCACGTCGTGCTGGGCACGAGCTACCGGGCGGAGGTGTTCGAGGAGTACTTCGGCGACGGCAAGTCGATCGGCCTCGAGCTCGAGTACGTGGTCGAGGCGGAGCCGCTCGACACCGCGGGCGCGATCCGCAACGTCTACGACAAGCTGCGCGCCGAGCAGGTGATCGTCTTCAACGGCGACATCATCTCCGGCTCGGACCTCGGCGAGCAGCTGCGGGTGCACCGCGAGTCCGGCGCCGACGTCACGCTGCACCTGCAGCGCGTCCCGGACCCGAGCCGGTTCGGGTCGGTGCCGACCGACGAGACCGGCCGCGTCCAGGCGTTCCTCGAGAAGACGCCGAACCCGCCGACCGACCAGATCAACGCCGGCTGCTACGTCTTCCGCCGCCCGGTGATCGAGGCCATCCCGACCGGGCGCCGCGTGTCGGTGGAGCGCGAGACGTTCCCGCAGCTGCTGGAGCAGGGCGCGCACATCCAGGGGTTCGTCGACGCCTCCTACTGGCTGGACGTCGGCACGCCGGAGGCGTTCGTCCGCGGCTCGGCCGACCTCGTCCGCGGAGTGGCGCCGACGTCGGCGCTGCCCGGCCGCCCGGGTGACTTCCTGGTCCTCGACGGCGCGTCGGTGGCGGAAGACGCCCAGCTCAGCGGCGGTTCGACGATCGGCGTCGCCGCGGTGGTCGGCTCGGGCGCGAAGATCGACGGCTCGGTCCTGTTCGACGGCGCGGCCGTCTCCGAAGGCGCGGTGGTCGAGCGTTCGGTGCTGGGCCACGGCGCACGCGTCGGCGCCGGCGCGGTGCTGCGCGGGGTGGTGCTGGGCGACGGCGTGTCCGTCGGGGCGGGCTGCGAGCTGCTGGAAGGCGCCCGGATCTGGCCGGACGTCGTGCTGCCCGACGGTTCCATCCGCTTCTCGAGCGACGCTTAGCCGATGTTCTGGCGTCCCGCGTTCGAAGTCGACCTGGACCGCGTCCTGCGTCCGCTGAAGCGCGGGCGCGGGTCGCTCAACATCCTCACCGACGAGCGCGGGATCACCTGGCTGGCCACGAACACCCTGGACGGCCCGGGCACGCTGGCGCTGCGCCGCCACACCGACGGCCGCATCGAGGCCGCGGCCTGGGGTGACGCGAAGGACCGCCTGCTCAGCGGCGTCCCGGCGCTGCTCGGCGCGAACGACGACGACTCGGGGTTCGTCGCGCACCACGACGTGGTGGCCCGCGCCCGCCGCGCGGTCCCCGGCCTGCGGCTCGGCGCGACGGGGACGGTGTGGGACTGGCTGGTGCTGGCGGTGCTGGAGCAGAAGGTGGCGGGCAAGGAGGCGATCCGCTCGTGGGCGGAGCTGTGCCGCCGCTTCGGTTCACGGCCGCCGGGGCCGGCCCCCGAGCGGCTGCGCCTGCCGCCGACGCCGACGCAGATCCGGGCCCTGCCGGACTGGCACTGGCACCGGGCGGGCGTCGACATCAAGCGCCGGACGGCCCTGTTCAACGCGGCGGGCATGGCCCACCACCTGGAGCACGCGGTGGAGCTGCGCGGGCTGTCCGGGCGGCACTGGCTGCGCCAGGTCCCGGGCATCGGCGTGTGGACGGCGGCGGAGATAGCGCAGCGGGCCTGGGGTGACCCGGACGCGGTGAGCTTCGGGGACTACAACATCCCGTCGATGGTCGGGAACGCACTGCTGGGGCGGAAGACCGACGACGCCGGGATGGCGGAGCTGCTGGCCCCGTACGCACCGCAGCGGCAGCGGGCGGTGCGCTACCTGGAGGCGGCGGGGCACCGGCGGCCGCGGTTCGGGCCGCGGATCGAGCTGCGGGACTACCGCGCGATGTGAAGCTGCGCGGCGGGCTCGACCAGCGCGCTGCCGGGCCGCACCGCACCGATTCCGGCTGTGCGCGGTGGCCTCACTGCTGCGGGGGATAGCCGCCCGGTTGACCCGGGTACGGCGGCTGGCCCGGGTACGGCGGCTGCTGCCCCGGATACCCCGGCTGCCCCGGATAGCCCTGCTGCGGCGGGTATCCCGGCGGCTGCTGCCCCGGAAACCCTTGCTGCGGCGGGTACTGCTGGTACCCCGGGTACTGCGGCGGGTACGGCGGCTGCTTCGGCTTGTTCGAATTCACCACGACCAGCACCACCGCGACGATCCCGCCGATCACCAGCAGCAGGATCAGCAGCGTCAGGACGCTCAGCATCAGCCGTTCCCCTCGTCGAGTGCCGCGCGGACGATCGACAGCGCCTCGGCGTCGTCGAGGCCGAGCCTACGGGTCTTCTTCGCGTACTCCGCCGCAGCCTGCTGGGCCTGGTGGCGCGTCTGGTCGCCTGCGGCCGCCACGAAGCTGCCGGCGCGGCCGCGGGTTTCGATCAGGCCCGCTTCCTCCAGCTCGCGGTAGGCGCGCGCCACCGTGTTCGGCGCGATGCCCAGGTCGGCCGCGAGCCGGCGGACCGTGGGCAGCTTCGTGCCCACGGCCAGGGTCCGGTCGTTGATCCGCGTCGCGAGTCCCGACCGGACCTGCTCGTACGGCGGGACCGGCGAACCGCTGTCGAAGGGGACGATCACCAGCTCTGCGGGCCCGCTCCCGGCCCCGGCAACTGCTGTTGCGGGAACGACGGCCCCTGCGGTGCGTACTGCTGCGGCGCCGGCGGATAACCCGGCTGCTGCGGGAACCCCGGCGACGGCGGCGCGAACCCAGGCTGCGTGAAACCCGGTGGCGGTGGCGCAAATCCTTGCTGCGGCGGGAAGTTCGGGTTCGGCGGCGGGAACTGCCCGCTCCGCTTCATCGCCTCTTCGCGGCGCATCTTCGACACCCGGACGATCACCGCGACGACGAACACGATGATGCCCAGGACGATCAGCCCGAGCACGACGTACCCGAACACGCCCGTGTCGCCGCCCCCGCCGGAGTGGTAGTGCACCCGCTCCGGGAACTGTGTGGCCATGTGGTCCCTCCCTGTCCGCGGACCAGGTTATCGCCCGGCACCGACAGGAACGGCGGCTTTCACCAGATCGGCGAGATCTTCCGACCCCTCGGGCAGCGCGTTCACCGGCCACCACCGCAGGTCGTCGGACTCGTCGCTGCGCACCGGCGAAGCCCCCGCCGGGGCGTGGACCGCGAACCGGACGTCGAAGTGCCGCGTCGGCACGCCCAGCGAGCACGTGATCGGGTGGACGTCCAGGTGCACCGGTTCCGGCGAGAGCCGCAGCCCCGCCATCCCGGACTCCTCGGTCGCCTCCCGCAGCGCCGCCCCGGCCAGTGACGTGTCCGACGGCTCGCAGTGGCCGCCGAGCTGCAGCCAGCGGCCGACCCGTGGGTGCAGCGTCAGCAGCACCCGCGTGCCCGTGTGGTCGAGGACCACGGCCGACGCCGTCAGGTGCCCGGCCGCGCAGGACCGCTGGCACGAATCCTCGCGCGCGGCGAGGAACCCGAGGAACGCCTGGCGCAACGACTCCTGGGAAGCCGCCGAAGGCCGCCACGAGGAAAGCGTTGCGACGGCGTCCGCGTGCAGGCTCACAGCTCCAGGAGTCCTTCCCCGGCCAGGGCCGGTCCGCGTGGTTCCGGCTCGTCGAGCGGGATCCCGACGGCCACCGAGCCCAGCGGCTGCCAGCGCTCGTCCAGGCCGAGGACGTCCCGCACGACGTCGGCGGCGAAGATCGTCGAGCCGATCCAGCACGACCCCAGGCCCTCGGCCGCCAGCGCGACCAGCAGGCCCTGCACCGCGGCCCCGCCGGCCACCGTGAACATGGTCTTCTCGCAGTCGTTGCGGCGGTCGTCGCGGTAGGTGTGCGCGCCGTCCGGCACCAGGAACGGGAGCACGATTTCCGGGGCCCGGTACAGGATGTCGCCGCGGTCGAGCCGCTTCGCGATCTGCTCCGGCGTGAACTCGTCGCCGGACAGGTCGGCCTGCCACGACTCGCGCATCGCGTCGAGCAGCTTCTTCCGGACGCCGGCGTCGCGCAGCCAGACGAACCGCACCGGGTGCGTGTGGTGCGGCGCGGGCGCGGTCAGCGCGGACCCCACCGCCCGGCGGATCGACGTCGGCGAAACCGGCTCGTCCGCGAACTGCCGCACCGAACGCCGGGCCGGGACGGCCTCGCGCCGGCCCTGCGCGACGGCCTCGTTGGCGCCCAGCCGGAACAGGTCCTCCTCCAGCGGGCGGATCAGGTCCCGCGCGGTCGAGCCGTCGTCCTCGAGCAGCAGCCCGCGCACGACCGCGACCGGCGTCCCGCCGAGCTTGCCCTTGACCAGGTCGGCGGCCGCGGCGAGCTCGTCGGCCACGGCGACCTCGGTGACGGCGAGCTCGTTGCCCTGCCCGTCGACCTGGCCGCGGTAGGCGTGCAGCACGCGCAGCCCCGAAGACCCGATGGCGGCGTCGGTCTGCCCCACCCGCCACGCCCGGCCCATCGTGTCGGTGACGACCACGGCGACCTCGACGCCGAGCCGTTCCCGCAGCCCGTTGCGCAGCGCCAGCGCCGAAGCGTCCGGGTCGGCGGGCAGCAGGGCGACCTCGTCACCGGCCACATTGGACGCGTCGATGCCGGACGCGGCCTGCACGATCCCCAGGTGGTTCTGGGTGATCACGGTGCGCGCGATCCGCGCGACGATCCGCACGGCCTCCTGCTCGACGAGCTTCCGGCGGGCGGCGTCGCGGGCCTCGGGGTCGGCGGGCACGCGCACGAGCCTGCCCTCGGCCTTCGAGACGATCTTGCTGGTCACGACCAGGACGTCCCCCGAACGCAGCCAGGGCGCGGCCGCGACGATCGCGCCGGTCAGGTCGTCGCCCGGGCGGAACTCCGGCAGCCCGGTGACGGGCAGGATCTCCAGCTTGGGGGAGGCGTGGTCAGCGGTGTCGGTCAACGGGAGCTCCAGCCAGTTCGAGGGCGGCGCGGGCCATCGCCGCGGTCGCGTCCACATCGGACATCAGCAGCGGCACGTCGCGGACGGTCACGCCCGGCACGTCGGCGGTCTCGCCCTCGGCGATCAGCCAGCCGTCGAGCACGCCGCCGTCCCGGCGCGAGCCGTAGTGCCGGCCGACGGCCTCGGCGGACGTCTCGACGCCGATCGCGGTCAGGCACGCGTCGGCCATCCCGCGCAGCGCCTTGCCGCCGATGATCGGCGACACCCCGACGACCCCGGCCGACGTCTTGCGCAGCGCGTCCCGGACGCCGGGCACACCCAGCACGGTGCCGACCGACACGACCGGGTTCGACGGCGCGAACAGCACCGCGTCGGCCCCCGAGATCGCCTCCAGGACACCCGGCGCGGGCTTGGCCTCGTCGGCCCCGACCGCGACGATCGAGTGGGCCTTCGGCTCGGCGCGGTAGCGCACCCACCACTCCTGGAAGTGGATCGCCTTCTGCTGGCCGTCCTGCTCCGGGTCGTCGATCACGACGTGCGTCTCGACGCGGTCGTCCGACATCGGCAGCAGCCGGACGCCGGGCTGCCAGCGGTCGCACAGGGCCTCGGTCACCGCCGAGAGCGGGTAGCCCGCGCGCAGCATCCGCGACCGGATCAGGTGGGTGGCGATGTCCTTGTCGCCGAGCCCGAACCAGTCCGGGTCGGCGCCGTAGGCGGCCAGCTCCTCCTTGACGACCCAGGTCTCGCCCGAGTGCCCCCAGCCGCGGTCCTTGTCGATCCCGCCGCCCAGCGTGTACATGCAGGTGTCCAGGTCCGGGCAGATCCGCAGGCCGTGCATCCAGACGTCGTCGCCGGTGTTGACCAGCGCCGTCACCTCGTGCTCCGACTCGCTCGCGCCCTCGGGGGACATGCCCAGCGCCGACTTCAAACCCAGCAGGAAGCGGGCCCCGCCCACTCCGCCGACCACTACCACGATCTTCACGACGTCGAATCCTCGCACGAGCCGGGTGCGGGCACCCAGTACCGGTATCTGTGGTGCGGGGCGTAGCCGAGCCCCGCGTAGAGCGCGAGCGCGCCCGAGTTCCCCTCCGCCACCTGCAACACCGCGTGGCCCGCCCCGTGTTCCACGCCCCAGGTCTGCACGGCGGCCATCAGCGCCGACGCCAGCCCGCGGCGGCGGAAGGCGGGATCGACCGCCAGCCGCCCGACGTGCAGCCAGTCGTCGACCAGGGCCCCGCGGACCACGGCGGCGGTCCGGTCGTCGACGGTCGCGATGCCGTAGCCGACCTTGCCACCGGCCAGCACCTGCCGCGCGGCCGGCGAGTCCTCGCCCGGGTTCAGCGTGAGTTCCCACCAGGTGGACGCCGGCTCGTCGTGGACGGCGAAGCCGGGGACGGCGGGGGCCGCGGTCAGCGGCGCGGTGAGGACGGCGACCTCGTGCCCGGCGCCGTGGTGCGTCGCCGGCACCCAGCCGGCGGCCGCGATCGCACGCTCGTTCGGGCTGTCGCGGACGACCTGGACCATAGGGGCGATCCCCCTATCGTGGGCGAAGTCACACACCGCGCGCAGGGCGTCGCCGGGCGCGCGACCGGGGTCGCCGACCGCAAGTGCGCTGTTCGCGCGGCCGGTGAACCCGGCCGCCCAGCGCAGGGACCACTCACCTAGGGGTTCCTCGACCAGCGGCGGCCATGCTCTGCTGCAGGTGGTTTCGAGCCTTTCGGGGGCGTTCACCGCTAGATTGTGACGGAGGCGGTGAAAGTCGCGGGAGCGGATTTCTTCTGGAGGTGGCGGTGGGCATCCAGCGCAAGGACGAGCGGCACAACGAGAAGCTCGTCGACGAGATCTCCGAGGGGTTCAACCGGGCTGTGGGGGAGCAGAAGCCCGAAAGTGACACCGACGAGGCCCCCAAGCCGCGCTTCGTCATCACCGGCGACGCCCGGGCGACCCCGCCCCCGCGCCGCCGCGAGAGGTGAGTCCCATACCCGGAGTATGGCTAAGGCTTGCCTCACCGTCCGAACGGGTGCCCGAACCGCGTAGTGTCGGCACCGACTGGCTGTTTGCAGAGAAAAGCAGGAGTGCGCAGTGACCTACGTGATCGCCGAGCCCTGCGTCGACGTGCTCGACAAGGCGTGTATCGACGAGTGCCCCGTGGACTGCATCTACGAGGGCGAGCGGATGCTGTACATCCACCCGGACGAGTGCGTCGACTGCGGCGCCTGCGAGCCGGTCTGCCCGGTCGAGGCGATCTACTACGAGGACGACGTCCCGGACAACTGGTCGGACTACACCAAGGCCAACGTCGACTTCTTCGACGAGCTGGGCTCGCCCGGCGGCGCGTCCAAGGTGGGCAAGACCGCGCACGACCCGGCCTTCATCAAGGCGCTGCCCCCGCAGGGCGAATGAGCCCGGTCGCGCTGCCCGACTTCCCCTGGGATTCGCTCGCCGAGGTCAAGGCCACGGCGCAGGCGCATCCCGGCGGGGTCGTCGACCTCTCCATCGGCACGCCGGTCGACCCGGTGCCGGCCGGGATCCGCGAGGCACTCGCGTCCGTCTCGGAGATCCCGGGCTACCCGACCACGCACGGCATCCCGGCCCTCCGGGAAGCCGCGCGCGGCGCCCTTTCGCGGCGGCACGGTGTCGACGGCATCGAGCCGGACGCGGTGCTGCCGACGATCGGGTCCAAGGAGGCCGTGGCCTGGCTGCCGCGGCTGCTCGGCTTCGGCCCCGGTGACGTCGTCGTCATCCCGGAGCTGGCGTACCCGACGTACGAGGTCGGCGCGCTGCTGGCGGGCGCGACGATCCTGCGGACCGACAGCACGGTCTCGCTCGGCCCGCAGAACCCGGCGATGATCTGGCTGAACTCGCCGTCCAACCCGACCGGTCGCGTGCTCCCGGTGGAGCACCTGCGCAAGGTCGTCGAGTGGGCGCGCGAGCGGGACGTCGTCGTGGTCTCCGACGAGTGCTACCTGGCGCTGGGCTGGGAGACGTCGCCGCTGTCGGTGCTGCACCCGGACGTCTGCGACGGCCGCACCGAAGGCCTCATCGCGGTGCATTCGCTGTCGAAGTCGGCGAACCTGGCCAGTTACCGAGCCGGCTTCCTGACCGGCGACCCCCGGCTGATCAAGCAGCTGCTCGACGTCCGCAAGCACGCGGGCATGATCGTGCCGCGCCCGGTCCAGGAGGCGATGGTCGCCGCCCTGGCGGACGACGAGGCCCTGGAAGTCCAGCGCGAGCGGTACGCCCGCCGCCGGCTCGTGTTGCGGAAGGCGTTGCTGGACAACGGGTTCCGGATCGACCACTCGGAAGCCGGGCTCTACCTCTGGGCCACCCGCGACGAGGACGCCTCGGCGACGGTGGCGTGGCTGGCGGAGCGTGGGATCCTGGTGGCGCCGGGCACGTTCTACGGCCCGAAGGGCGGGAAGCACGTCCGGGTGGCGCTGACCGCGACGGACGAGCGCGTCGACGCGGCCGTGGAGCGGCTGACCGCGGGCTGAGCGTCCGGAAATCGTCGGTGCCGTCGGTTACGGTGCCGGTATGACCATGACGATCGAACTGGCCCGCTTCACGGTCGACGAAGGCGCCGTGGCGCAGCTGCTGGCGGATCGCCCGGCCATGGTCGAGGCGATGCGCCGGCGGTTCCCCGGCTGCCTCGCCGCCTACCTGACCAGGGAAGAAGACGGTGGCTGGCTCGACATCGTGCTGTGGCGCAGCCGCGCCGACGCCGAGGAGTCCGCCCGCCTGATCAACACCGTGCCGGAGTGCGCGGCCTGGTTCCGGCTCATCGCCGAATCCGCCGGCCTGCGGCACGTCGAAGTCGTGGACGCCTGGCCGGAGCCTCAGTAGTCCGTGCCGGTGAGGCCGCGGTAGACGAACCGGGTGAGCATGTCGATCGCCTCTTCGTCCGAAGGCGGCGTCCAGCCCGGCGGCGCCCCGTGCAGCCACGTCGCCGCGAAGGCGTCCACGAGGTGGTAGATCAGCATGCCGCAGCGGTCCGGGTCCGCCGGGAGCCGCAGGCCGGCGCGGGTGATGTACGCCAGGTGGTCGTCGAGGTCCGCCGCCTGCGAAGCGCCGAACCGGGCCACCGTCCGGGCGAACGACTCGCTCACCATCGCCGCCTGGCGCAGGGCCAGCATGGTGGCCGCGTTGTCGCGGTAGAAGTCCCAGTACTGCTTGACGTGCCAGCGGACCGCCGCCGGGTTGCTGAAGTCGGCCAGGTGGTCCTCGCTGTCGGCGCTCTCGTCGCCTGACGCCGCGATGTCGGCCAGGAGCGCCTCGAGCAGCTCTTCCTTGCCCGCGAAGTGGTTGTAGAACGACCCCGCCGCGCGGCCCGCTTCGGCGGTGATGTCCGTGATCTTCGTGTTCAGGTAGCCCTTCCGGGCGAAGACGCGCTTGGCTGCGGCCTTGAGCGCGCTCTCGGTCTCCGCGGCCTTCTCCCTGCGGCTCGTCGCCGTCATCGGCACCTCCCTTGACACGGGACGCTAGCAGCGCCATTCTGAATCAAGATTCACTGAATCACAATTCACTGGGAGGGCGACATGGACACACGGGTGCTGATCGCGGGGGCGGGGCCGACGGGGCTGACGCTGGCCATCGAGCTGGCGCGGCGGGACGTCCCGGTGCGGATCATCGACAAGGCGGAGACGTACTTCGTCGGCTCGCGCGGGGACGGGATGCAGCCGCGCACGCTGGAGGTGTTCGAGGACCTGGGCGTGCTCGACGCCGTGCTGGCCGCGGGCATGGCCCCGGTCGCGATGCAGATCCACCTCGGCGGCGAGGTGGTCGGCGAGCGGCTGATGTTCGACCCGGTCGAGCCGACGCCGTCGAAGCCGTACCCGACCGGCTGGTTCCTGGGCCAGTCGCAGACCGAGGGGATCCTGCGCGACCGGCTGGCCGAGTTCGGCGTGCGCGTCGAGCTGAACACCGCGCTGACCGGCTTCGAGCAGGACGGCGACGGCGTCACGGCGACCCTGAGCACGGGCGAGACCGTCCGCGCCGAGTACCTCGTCGGCGCCGACGGTGGCAAGAGCTTCGTGCGCAAGACCCTCGGCATCCCGTTCGAGGGCACGACCGACGAGTCGATCCGGATGCTGCTCGGCGACGTCGTGGCCGAAGGGCTCGACCGGAACCACGGCCACTGGTTCGCGACGCCGGACGAGCCGATGAACGGCATGATGTTCACCCCGCTGGCCGGCACCCCGTACTTCCAGTTCGGCGCCTCGCTCGGCGACGGCGAGACCGACGTCGAAACGGCGTTGCCCGCGGTCCAGGCCCGGCTCGACGCGCTGAGCGGGGGCGCGGTCAAGCTGTCCGGCCTGGCGTGGTCGACGGTGTGGCGGCCGAACGTCCGCCTGGCGGCGCGCTTCCGGGACGGCCGGGTGTTCCTGGCCGGCGACGCGGCGCACGTCCACCCGCCGACCGGCGGGCAGGGGCTGAACACCGGCATCCAGGACGGCTACAACCTGGGCTGGAAGCTCGCGGACGGCTCACCGGAGCTGCTGGACAGCTACGAGGTCGAGCGGCGGACGGTCGCGGCCCGGGTGCTCGGCGTCTCGACGGGCCTGCTGCAGAAGTACGTCGACGGCGACGAGGACGCCCACCGGCGCGGGGAGGACACGCAGCAGCTGGACATCACCTACCGGGGCGGGCCGCTGTCGCCGGCGGGGACGGGTGAGCTGCGGCCGGGCGACCGGGCGCCGGACGCGCCGCTGGTGGACGCGAACGGCAAGCGGGTGCGGCTGTTCGAGCTGTTCCGCGGCCCGCACGCGACGGAGCTGGTCTTCGGTGACGCCTCGGCCACGGGCTACCGCATCCTGCCGGCGGGCAGCGTGGCGACGGGAACGGACCTGGTGGACGAAGGTGGCCACGCGTACGAGGCTTACGAGGCGTCCGGTGGCCGCCGGGTCCTGATCCGCCCGGACGGCTACGTGTGGTCCATGTCGTGAGTGGTAAGGCGAGTTGGAACTCGCTGAAGTAGTTGTGCTCGGTGTACGCGGCAAAGCCGGCGGCGAGGGCGTGCGCGCGGCCGCGGGCGGTGTCGCGCACCTGCCGGACCTCGGCGCCG
>NZ_JBEXKX010000076.1:0-30483 GCF_040609695.1 Amycolatopsis sp. NPDC004625 | reverse complement strand
TCACTCCGCTGGGGGGCGCGGTTCACATGGGGTACCACCCGGGGGTTGGTCTGTTTTTGGTTCTGACCCATTTCAAACAAGAAAAAACCCCCCCCCCCGCCGCAGCCCTGCTAGACTGGAACGTGTTCTAGTTCCGGGCCCCGGGGAGCGTGCGATGTCCGAACACCCCTTTCCGGTCGTCGACGGCATTCCCCCGGGGCGCGCCCTTCTCGGCGACCGCATCCGTGAGCTGATCGAAGCCTCCGTCTGCGTGCGCGACGACGAAGCCGACCTCGCCGCCGCCGCAAGCCAGGTCGAAGCCGTCACCAAGGCGCTGCTCGCCGCCGGGAGCGCGAAACCGCTCCTGCTCGCCGCGCTCGAAGGCGGGGGTCACCTCAGCATCAACAACCCCCTCGAAGGCCCCGGGAACCCGCTGGCCCCGCCGCTGTCCTGGGTGCACGTGGGACCGGAGTCGGTGTGCGCCGACGTCCTCCTCGGGGCCGCGCACGAAGGGCCGCCCGGGCGCGTGCACGGCGGCTGGGTGGCGGCGGTCCTGGACCACGTACTGGGCCGCGCCACGGCGGCGGCCGGCTTTCCGGGCATGACGGCGTCCCTGACGGTCGACTACCACCAGGGGACGCCGTACGCGGTACCGCTCACCGCGGAAGCCCGTTTCGTCCGCCGCGACGGCCGCAAGCTCTACGCCACCGGCGAGCTCAAGGCGGGCGAAGTGGTCTGCGCGACAGCAAGCGCGATCCTCGTCCACTTCAGCGCCGACCGGTTCCCGGTGTCCGGACCGGACTAGGGAACCAGCGTCGTGTGCCGGGGTGACTCCGAGCTCGACGTCGCCATCAGGACCGCGCAGATCGGCACCGCCATCGCCAGCGCCGCCAGCACGAACACCGGGAACAGGAACGAGAACACCTCCGTGCCGGACGGGTCGGGCGCCGCGGGGTCCAGGTGCAGGCGGACCGCCGCCATGCCCGTGTAGTGCATGCCCGTCACCGCCGCGCCCATCACCAGGCCCGCCGCCAGGCGCGGCAGGAGCTTGTCCAGGCCGACCGTGAACCACAGCGCCGCCGTGGCCGCCACCACGGCGATGACCACCGAGAGCACCACCGTCGTCGGGTCGTAGCCGATCGTGCCCTTGACCTGGACCGCCCACATCCCCGCGTAGTGCATGACGGCCACCGCGAGCCCGGTCAGCAGGCCGCCGAGCAGCAGCCGCTTCCACGCGAACCGGTTGCGGACGCCGAACACCAGCAGCCCGCAGAACACCGCCACCACCGACAGGATCGCCGACAGCACCGTGCGCAGGATGTCGTACCGCACCGGCAGGCCCGGCGTGGAAAACCCGAGCATGGCGATGAAGTGCATGACCCAGATGCCGACGCCGCCGATCGACACGGCCGCCAGCACGAGCCAGGTCAGCCGGGCCCGCGGGCTGTCGGTGGAGCGCGCCTGCAGCGTGCAGGCGAGCCCGAGGGCGCAGCCCACCACCGAGGTGAGGTAGGCGAGCACGACGAGCCAGTTGCCCATCGCGAAGTCTTGGTGGTCCATCGGCATTTCCGGGGCTCCTTCAGGCTTTCCGTGTGCGGGGCGCGTGGTGTTCGGCGAGCGCGTGCTCGGCCGCGGCGATGAGGATGTGCTTGGTCGACTCGGGTGAGCGCGCGTCGCACGTGACGACCTCCACCGCCGCCGGGATCTTCAGGGCCTCGCGCACCTGCTCGGGCCCGTGCTGGCGGGTGTCCTCGAACTGGTTGATGGCCACCAGGAACGGCAGCCCGCGCGACTCGAAGAAGTCGATCGAGGCGAAGGAGTCCGCCAGCCGGCGCGTGTCCACCAGGACGATCGCCGCGACCGCGCCGCAGACGAGGTCGTCCCACATGAACCAGAACCGGTGCTGGCCGGGGGTGCCGAACACGTAGAGGATCAGGTCGTCGGCGAGGGTGAGCCGGCCGAAGTCCATCGCGACCGTGGTGGCGAACTTCCCCGGCACCGCTTCGGTCCGGTCGACGCCGACGGCCGCGCTCGTCATGAGCGCCTCGGTCCGCAGCGGGTCGATTTCCGAGACGGCACCGACGAACGTCGTCTTGCCGGCCCCGAATCCCCCGGCCACGACGATCTTCGCCGAGGTGATCCTGTTGTCAGAGCGCACGTAGTCCACTGAGGACCCTTTCGAGCAGGTCGTTCCGTTCGTCCCAGGAGGCGTCCGCGGTGAGCGTGTCGCGGATCGACACCTGGCCGGCGGCCAGCAGGTCGCCGATGAGCACCCGGGCCACCCCGAGCGGCACGCCCAGGTGGGCGGCCACTTCCGCGACCGACCGCTGGTGCAGGCACAGCTGCGTCACCACGGCCAGCGGGTTGGTCGGGCTGAAGGGTGCGGTACGGCCCTCCGCCGTCGTCTCCACGAGGGCTTCCACCGCCAGGTCGACCGTCGGCCGGGTGCGCCCGGCGGTCCACGCGTACGGCCGGGCCAGCGACGCCGCGTGCCGCCCGCCTCCGCGTCGCCGGCCTTCGGTCACCGGGCCGCCCCCGGGGAGGCCGCCGGCCGCGCCGGGGTCTCGACCACCTTCCCGACCCGGTCCACCAGCAACGTCATCTCGTAGCCGACCAGGCCGATGTCGCAGCCCGGGTTGGCCAGCACGACCAGGTTCGAGCCGTCGCCGACGTTCATCAGCAGCAGGAAGCCCTGCTCCATCTCGATCACCGACTGCACGACCCGGCCCGCGGTGAACAGGTCCGCGGTGCCGAGCGCCAGGCTGGAGAGACCGGACGCGATCGCCGAGAGCTGGTCGGCGCGGTCGCGCGGCAGGGTCTCGTTCGCCGCCACGAGCAGGCCGTCCGCCGAGACGAGCGCGGCGTGCGCGACACCCGGCACCTCCTGGGTGAACGCCGACACCAGCCAGTTCCGGGACCCCTCGGCCACGTGTGTTCCTTCCTGCCGGGTGCTCATCGCCGCTCCGCCTCCGGCTCGCCCGCGACCCGGTGCCGGGCCGCACGCATGCCGCTGTAGTGCCGGGAAAGGTTGTTCCGCACCGCGGCCGGGTCCCGGAAGCCCGGGTCCGCCGGCTGGGCGCGGCGCGGCGCGGCCGAACCCGGCGCCAGCTGCGCGCCGGGTTCCCGGGTCGGCAGGCCCGAGCTGGTGAGGTCGAAGCCGTCGAGGGTGCCGACGGCGGTCTCCGCGGCCTGGCGGACCTGGTCGGCGGGCGACGCCCAGGTGCGCTCCGCCTTCGCCGGGGTCTCGGCGAACCAGTGCGACAGCATCTGGTCGAAGATCGGCGTCGGCGGGTCCGCCACCGGCGGCGGTTCCTCGGCGGGCCACCGGGGTTCGAGCTCGTGGCGGGCGGTGCCGTTCACCGAGCCGTTCACCGAGCCGTTGGCTGACGGCGGCGCCGCCCGCGGGGGCAGGTCGACCAGGATCAGCACGCCCGGGACGTGCACGCTGGCGGTGATGCCGGCGCTCGCGGTCCGCGTGGTCGTGGGCCGGAGCCGGACGGTGATGCCGTGGGACGCGGCGAGCCTGCTGACCACGAACAGGCCCATCCGGCGGGTGGTTTCCGGGCTCACCGCGGCGCCGGCGGCCAGCCGGGCGTTCGCCGCGTCGAGGTCCTCCCGGGTCATCCCGAGCCCGACGTCGACCACCTCGATCAGCAGGCCGCCGTCGAAGCCGCGGTCGGCGGTGAGCACCACCCGCTCGTCCGGCGGGGACGAGCGGATGGCGTTCTCCAGCAGCTCGGCGAGGATGTGCACGACGTCCGCGGCGGCCTCGGGCTGCACCGACCCGCGCGGCGCGTTGCCGAGCGAGACGCGCTGGTAGTCCTTGACCTCCGAGGTCGCGGCCCGCAGCAGCTCGACCGTCGCGACCGGGCCGACGTCCCGGCGCACCGGCCGGCCGCCCGCCAGGACCTGCAGGTTCTCGCCGTTGCGCCGCAGCCGGGTGGCGATGTGGTCGATCTGGAACAGCTCGGCCAGCCGCTGCGGGTCCTGCTCGTCGGTCTCGAGGTCCTCGATCACCGACAGCTGCAGCTCCACCAGCGACTGGCTGCGCCGGGACAGCGTCATGAACATCTCGCTGACCTGGATCCGCATCTCCGCCTGCTCGCCGACGGCCAGCCGCACCGCCTGCCGGTGCATGTCGTCGAAGGCCCGCGCGAGCTGCCCGATCTCCTCCTCGGAGTCGACCGGCAGCGGCGCGGTCGCCCGCCAGTCGACGTCCTCGCCCTCGCGGATGCGCTCGATCGTGTCCGGCAGCCGCCGCCGCGCGGTGTCGAGCGCGGCCGCGTGCAGCCGCCGGATCGGGGCGACCACCGACCGGGCGACGGCCAGCGCGACCGCGAGGGCGCCGAGCAGCGAAGCGAGCACCAGCGCGGCGTCACGCAGCGCGTCGGAGCGGGCGGTGTTGGTCTGCGCGCCGACCGCGTCCGAAAGGGCCTTGACCTGCTCGGCGAGGATGGTGCCGAGGGTCGCCCGCTTCGCGTCGGGGCCGCCGGCGCCGGGGCTGGTCGCCGCCGCGAACCGGGCGGCCGCCGCACCGGCGGGCAGGGCCCGGCGGAGCTGGCCGGTGAGCACGCTTTCTTCGGCCACGGCGCGTTCGGCGGCGGCGGCCGAACCGGCTTCGGACCGGCCGGCCAGCGCTTCTTGCCCGGCGAGACTGGTCCGCAGCTGCACCAATGATTCGGCGATGCCTGCCGAAGCGTCGAGATCGCCATTCCCGGCCTGCTCGCCGATCCCCGAGATCAGTTCGCTGAGCGAGACGGTGAAGTCGTGGTACGCCGCAGTTTCCGCCGCCGGGGAACCGGTCTGCTGCCGCAGTGCGGCCAATTTCCCCAGCTGATCTTCCAATGCCTTCGACAGCGGGAGGCTGAGCTGCGAAAAGGCCGCGTCGTGGCGGAGCACGGCGGCTTTCGCGTCGACCGCGGCGGCCTGCGGGGCACCGCCGTCGTGGATCATCTCGTCGTCGGCCAGCCCGGCGAGTTCGGCGATCCCTTGCACGACCGGCATTTGGTCGCGGACGGCGCTGAGCCCGCCGGCCCGGGCGAGCTCACCCTGCACCCGGCCGCCCGCCAGCAGCAGGGCGACCATGACGGGCAGCAACAGCACGACGGAGATCTTGGTGCGCAACCGCCAGCTGCCGGGATTCCAGGATGCGACGGGACGGCGTGCTGGGGGTTCGGCTTCTTTCATCGGTGGCTTGGCTCGATTCGTACCGGTGGCCCGAGAACGATTTCCGGTTCCTTTTCCGCGGAATTCAGCCGGAGACGTAACTCCGGCGACCGGGTTCCTGTCAAGGAACGGCGGTCGTTTCCCCCGTACGCACCAATCACACAGCGTGAACTGCCACGGCACGGCTTTTTACCCTTGCGGAGGGTGAAGAAGGGCCGGATTCGAACGGAATTGCCGCGCGGGTGCGTGAATTTCCGGCGGACCACCCTTGATCACGGCCGGCGGGCGGCGGTTACGCTCGGCTCGGAAGGTGGTGCGCCCGGCGTGTTGAAAGTTCACTTCACGGAAGCGGACCTGGCGAAGGTGACCATCGCCGGGGACGCCGACCCGATGTGGGAGCTGCTGATGAGCAGCTACCGGATCCGGCGGCCGGAGGGTGAGCCGTTCTTCGGCCGCTGGCGCCGGGGGTCGCGCTCCGCGGTCCCGGCGTCCGGCCGGCTGGTGATGTCGGCGGTCCCGCCGTACGGCTACTGCCCGGACTTCCTGACCCCGGCGGGCACCCGCAGCATCGACGAGGGCATCGCGGCGGTGCTGGAGACACCGGCGCGCGCGCTGGCCGCCGACGTCGCCGAGCTGGCGGCGCAGGGCACCCGCGTCCCGGCGTGGCTGCGCCGCGTCGGCGACGGCGAGCCCCGCGAGCTGCGACGGCTCGGCACGGCCCTGCACGACTACTACCGCCAGTGCGTCGCCCCGGACTGGCCGGCGGTGCGCCGGGCGGTGGCCCACGACCGCCACCGCCTCCAGTCGGCCCTGGACCGCGGCGGCCCGCAGCTGCTGCTCTCGACGTTGCACCCGGACATCACGTGGTCCCCGCCGGTGCTGCGGGTGCGCTTCCCGATCGAGCAGGAACTGCACCTGGACGGCCGCGGGTTGCGCCTGGTCCCGGCCTTCTTCGCGCACGGAATGCCGACGACGTGCAAGGCCCCGGACCGGCCGCCGGTCCTGGTGTACTCGATCAGCCACCCGAGGTTCGACAGCGACGCGGAGCCGGGGCCGTCACTGGCGGCGCTGCTGGGCCACACGCGGGCTCGCGTGCTGGTGACGATCGCGAAGACCCGCTGCAACACGAGCGAGCTGGCGGGGTTGACCGGGATATCCCCGGCCACGGCGAGCCAGCACGCGTCGGTGCTGCGCGCGAGCGGGCTGATCAGCAGCTCGCGGTCGGGGAAGTCGCAGATCCACGAGCCGACACCGCTGGGCCTGGGCCTCATCCGCGCCAGCTGACGGGTCTGCCGCGGCTCTCGTGAGTGTTTAGGCGGGTTCTAACCCGCCTAAACACTCACGACAAGCCGCGGCAGGTCACCGAACCGTGCGCGGCCGTGTTAGCCTGTCGCCGTGCAGCGCCCTCTGCCGTTCTTGCGGCTCGTAACCCGGCGCGCCGGCTGAACCCAGGTCGCCGGCGCGCTGCGTCGGCGATCGCTCTTTTCCGGGACCTGGCCCCGATCTCATCCCTTTTCGAAACCCGGGAGATCCGCCATGTCCACGTCCTTCGCCGTTCCCGCACCCCGCTCGGCCATGCTGCTGCGCCGCCGGATCGCCACCTACTTCGTCGGCGGGGCCGAGCAAATCCCCGCCCTGGTCGGCGCCCTCGAAGGCCACCCCGTGCACGAACTGTCCGTCGACATCAAGGACGGCGTCCGCGAGAGCAGCATGGTCTGCGCCGTCCTGCTGGCCGCCGACGAGACCGAAACCCTGCTCGACCGGCTGCGCACGCTGACGCCGGTCGTCTCCGCCGAACTGGTCTAGCTGCGCACCAGGGTCCGGGAGCGCATCGCGTTCGCCACCATCGCCACGCCGTCCTCCGTGAACAGGGACTCCGGGTGGAACTGCACTCCCTCGATCGGGAACGCCCGGTGGCGGAGGCCCATGATCTCGCCCGTGTCCGACCACGCCGTCACCACCAGGTCGGCCGACAGCGAGGCCGGGTCGACCACCAGGGAGTGGTAGCGGGCCACCGTCACCGGGTTGCGGATGCCCGCGAACACGCCGTGGGCGTCGTGGGCCACCGTCGAACACTTGCCGTGCATCGGTTCCGCCGCGTGCACCACGCGGGCGCCGAACGCCGTCGCGATCGCCTGGTGGCCGAGGCACACCCCGAGCATCGGGACGCGCCCGGCGAGCCGGCGGACCAGCTCGACCGAGATGCCCGCGTCCGCCGGGGTGCCGGGGCCGGGTGAAATCACCACCAGCTCCGGGTTCAGGGCGGCCACGCCGGCCACGGACACCTCGTCGTTGCGGAACACCCGGCAGGCCGCGCCGAGATCCCCCAGGTACTGCACCAGGTTGTAGACGAACGAGTCGTAGTTGTCGAGCACGCAGATCACGCGGCCGTCCCTTCCACCGTCACCCCGAGCGCCCGCGCGCCCGAGCCGAGCTTCGCCAGGACTTCCGCGTACTCCTCCGCCGGGTCGGAGTCGTGCACGATGCCGCCGCCCGCCTGGAGGCGGATTTCGCCGTCGCACCACACCATGCTGCGGATCGTCAGGTACAGGTCCACATGGGACACCCCGAACGAACCGACCGCGCCCGAGTACAGCCAGCGCCGCGCCGGCTCGAGCGCGTCGATGATCTCCATCGCACGCACCTTCGGCGTCCCGGTCATCGTCCCGGCCGGGAACGTCGCCCGGATCAGCTCGTCGGTGCCCCGCGCCCGCTCCGGCTCGCCCCACACGTCCGACGTCAGGTGCATGACGTGCGAGTACCGCTCGACCACCAGCAGCCGCCCCACCGAGACGCTGCCCGGCCGGCACACCCGCCCGAGGTCGTTGCGGGCCAGGTCGACGAGCATCCGGTGCTCGGCCAGCTCCTTCACCGACGCGCGCAGGTCCTCCTCGGCCAGCCGGTCGGCGTGCTCGTCACGGCCGCGCGCCCGGGTGCCGGCGAGCGGCCGGATCAGCGCCTTCCCGTCCGACAACGTCAGGCACGGCTCCGGCGACGCCCCGACGGCCTCGAAGTGCGGCCCGCCGAACCAGAAGTGGTACGGCGACGGGTTGATCGCCGTCAGCCGCTGGTAGACGCACAGGCCGTCCACAGTGGCCGGTGCGGTCCAGGCGTTCGACAGCACGAGCTGGAAGACGTCGCCGTCGAGGATGTGCCGCTGGGCCCGGTGGACGGCGTCGACGTACTCGTCGTAGGCGAACCCGAACCGCCCGGCGCCCACGGCGACGCTCCCCAGCCGGGCGATCGAGAGCCCGTCCAGCGTCCGGGCGACCTGCTCGGCCGCCGTGCGCGCGGCCGCGGCGGTCGTGCCGCGGCCGATCACCTGGCCCTCGGCGAACCGGATCAGCACCTCGGGCAGGAAGAACTCGTACACCGGACGGCCGGTGGCGAGGTGGCGGCTCGGCAGCCGTTCGAAGTCGCGGGCGGCGTCGTAGCCCAGGAACCCGAACCAGGCGGCTTCGGCCTCGGTGGTCTCCGGCGGCAGGTCCAGCCCGCGCAGGAGGTCGACGGCGGCGGTCAGCGCCGCCCCGCCGCCGGGGTGCGAAAGGACGGCCAGCTCACCGGCGGCGAGCACCGGGTCGGTGCCCCCGGCGCCGGCGGTCAGCATGACCCGCCCGGCGGCGCGCAGGGCCGCGGCCGCCGCCACCGGGTCGACCGCCGTGGCCAGGGGGACGACGTGCCGGTACAGCCGGTCCCCCGCGGCGAGCGCGGACGTGATCATCGGGCCGCGGCCCGGCTCGGCGGCACCCGGAACTGCGTCCGCTCGTGGTCGCCGACCGGCTTGCCCATGGCGTACCGGAACGCGGCGAGCTGGATCGCCCGCGGCGGGCAGCCCTCGACGAAGATGCCGAGGTCCCGGCTTTCGTAGAGGCAGTTGCCGACGAGCACCACTTCCCCGCGCAACGGCGGCAGGGTCACCTGCGGCCCGGAGACGACCGTCAGCTCCCCGTCCCATTCGCACAGTTCGCCCGCCAGCGCTTTCATCGCCCCGGCCACGAACCGGCTGCACGCCGGGCACGCGTGTTCCGCGTACACGTGGATGCCTTCGCGCGGCACGACGATCTCGACCGGCGCCTTCACCATGTCGAACGCCAACTCGGCCAAAGGCGTGCCCAGCAGCTCGATGTCCTCCAGCGCCAGCGGTCCCATCCCCCGCGCGTGCGCGTCACGCAGGTACGCGACGCTGTCCGGGTCGAACCCGGCCAGCGTGCCGACGGCGACGTCGAGCGCCACGGCGTTGCGGCTCGCGGCGAGGAACCCGGCCTCGCGCGCCTGCCCGTCCATCGGGTAGTTGCCCTCGATGACCGTGGTTCCGTCGCACACCACCAGGTCCTGCGGCCGCATCAGGTTCAGGTCCACAGTGGACTCGTCGACGCCGGCCATGTGCACGATCCGGGTGGTGTACCCGGGCAGCAGCCCGACCAGGTTCTTCATCGCGTTGGAGTAGACGACGCTCGCGTGCGTGCGCAGCTGCGGGACGCCGATGAAGAAGTCGCAGTCCAGGATGAGCTCGGGGACGGCGATCGGCACCCGCAGCGACGTCGCGCCCGGGATGCCGGTGATCCGCAGCGGCAGGTCGTCGAAGCTGACGATCCGGGCGTACTCCGCGGCTTCGTGGTCGTTCAGCAGCTCGTAGATGGCGTGCGTGCGCTCGGCGATCACCGGCCGGGCGCCGTGCGCGGCGACCGCCTTCGCGATCGCCGCCAGCAGCGCCGGGCGGACCTGGAACCCCGGGGCCGTCTGGAACAGGTTCGGCTTGATCAGCACCTCGTCCCCGGCCCGCAGCCCGGACAGCGGCGAGCCGAGGAGGTCGAGCAGCCGGTCCAGGCCGGCCGGCACGCCCGCGTCGCCGCCGGCGGCCGTCAGGGCGACCTGCTCAGTCATCCGTTTCCTCCAGGGCGATGACGCGGGCGGGCGCCGCCTCGGCGCCGGCGACCTTCGTCGGCAACGCGAACAGCTGCACGACCTGCCGGGTCAGCTCGTGCATGTTGGTGACGTACTCCAGCAGCGGGATCCCGGCGGCCAGGAGCGCGTGGTGCACCGGCGATTCGGCGTCGCCGGGCCGTTCGGTGAGGCAGTCGAGGCCGAACAGGCTCGCGCCGTTTTCGATGGCCCACTCCGCGGCCGACGGCGTCAGGTACGGCGGCCGGTCCCAGTAGTCGGGGCGGCCCCAGTTGTGCCGCAGGTAGTCGGTGCGCACGAGCAGCCGGTCGCCCGGCTGCCACACCGGCCGCAGCGTCCGCTCCAGGTCCTCGCCGGTGACCGGTTCGAGCTCGCCCTTGTCCGACAGGTCGGCGACGCAGGCGCGGCCGATCAGCGTGTCGAGGGGGACCTCGTCGATGCCTTCGGCGCCCGGGTAGAAGTGCAGCCGGTACTCCATGTGGGTCCCGTTGTGCGGGAAGACGTGCAGGTAGGAGAACGTGCGCTTGGTGCCGTACGGGTCGGTCTCCGGTGTCATCGAGCGCTCGCTGACGAACTTCGGGAACCAGTCGGCGGGGTAGGACGGCATTCCGTCGTAGAAGCCGTGGGTCAGGTCGACGAGTCGGGCCACCGGAGGATCTCCTTGCTCAGCAGGTGCGGCGCTTAACAAACGAACAGGCAGGTGTTGCGGACGCCCGGGTTGTTGCTCATGGTGATCACCGTCGTGCCGCCGGGCGGGATCGCGCGGATGCCGCCGCCGGAGAGGCCGGACGGCGTCATGAACGCGGCCCAGAGCGCGTACCACTCGGTGCGGGCGCCGGTGTCCGGGTCGATGACCGTCTCCAGGTTGGGGCGCACGATCTCCTGCACCAGCGAGCCGGTTCGCGACCCCGCGTCGAGGGTCTCGCGCCAGGTCGCCGCGTCGACCTCCCGGCCGATGACGACGCCCTGGCCGCCGTAGAGCCCGGTCGGCTTGAACACCAGCCGCTCCTGCCGCTGGACGCACTCCTCGATCCGGCCGGCGTCCGGCCCGGCGCCGGGGCGCCCGAGCATCCGCGACCACGGCAGCACGCGCCCGATCGCCGCCCGCTCGTCCGCGGTGAACCGCTCGACGTGTTCCGAGAGCATGGCCAGGGTGCCCTTGTTGCCGTAGACGTTGCTCGGCGTCCAGACCACGACCTTGCCGTCTTCGTGGGCGCGGAAGACCGGCTCCAGGAGCGCGTCGCAGTCCGGGTGCCCGAGCATCTCCTCGAGCCCGTAGTACCGCAGGATCACGTCGACGCCGACGCCGTCCAGGTACGGCTTGCCGCCGCGGAACTCCAGGTCGCCGATCTCCCCGGCGCGGCAGTCGAGCCCGTTGTCCCGCAGCATTTCCGCGGCCGAACGGCGCTGGCGGCCGTAGGTGGCCAGCCCGCCCGGGCTCTCGAGGATGGCGACCACCGGCTCGCCCGCGCCGATCGTCTTGCCCGCGTTGCGCAGTGCCGCCACGAGGTCGGACCCCATGTCGAGGTGGCCGAGGCCGTGCTCCTCGGCGAATTCGGCGACCGCGGGCACGCGCAGGTACGCCTTGGGCAGCGCGCCGACCATGTCGAGGCCGCCGAGCGCGCTGCCGATGTTGTACTCCAGCAGCTTGAACGCCGAGCCGTCGTAGTAGACGTCGGCCCGGCCGTACAGCGGCGGCGGGCCCTCGCCGAGCAGGCGGGACATGAACCCGGCGTGCCGGTCGTCGATGCCGAGCGCGGTCCGGAAGCGGGCGAAGTCGCCGTCGAAGACCCGCTGCGGCAGGCTGGTGACCAGGTCGAAGACGGTGACGAGGTCCCGGCCGAACGCCCGGTACTCGGCCTCGTCGACGATGATCGGCCGGGGCAGGAGCCGCGGCCAGGACTGCCGCTGGGCCTCCGACAGCTGCAGCTGCGCCCGCGCGTGGCGCAGCGGGCCGTCCGGCTCCGCGCAGCCGGCGAGGTAGGCCTCGGTGACCCGATCGGCACGTGCCGACATGGTTCCCTCCCAGGGGGTTTCAGACGGAGACGGACGCCTCGGCCGGCGCCGGACGGCGGGCCAGGATCACCCGGTACTGCAGGATCACCACGACGCCGAAGAGCAGGTAGATCGCGGCCATGCCCTGCGCGGCCAGCACCGCGCTGAGGCTGATCAGCACGGAGTTGACGACCTGGCCGAACCGGATGTGCAGGTAGTAGGCGGCCAGGTACCGCGGCCGGCCCTCCTCGGGCGCCAGCTCGGCCAGCAGGGCCTGCTGGACCGGCAGGTTCATCAGCTCGCCGACGGTCAGCACGACGACGGCCGCCAGCAGCAGCCAGGCGTCGTTCGTGACGGCGAGGACGGCGAACCCGCCCGCGTACAGCGCGATGCCGGAGTAGAGCCGGGCGCGGTCGGGCATCCGGCGCAGCAGGGTGTTGACCACCAGCGCGAACACCACGACCAGGGCCGTGTTGACCGCCTTGAGGATGCCGAGCATCTGCACGCCGTCGACGGCCCCGAACGGAAACACCGGCTGGACCGGGAAGTGCGTCGAGAGCCGGATGCCGATCGCCGTGCTCAGCTGCCCTTCCAGGGTGAGGATGAGGGTGGCGGCGATGATCAGCCGCCGGAACGTCGAGTCGGCCAGCACGACCTTGTAGCCCTCGGCGAACTGGGCGAGCCCGGTCAGCTTGACGGGCGGCCGGGGCGTTTCCGGTTTCGTCTCCGCCACGAGCGTGACCGTGACGGTGAGGGCGAAGGCCATGGCGACGGCACCGCCGATGATGACCGCGCCGAAGTGCGCGCTGTAGAGGAACGCGCCGAACAGGGCACCCGTGCCGAGCGCGAGGTTGATCATCCAGTAGTTGACCGTGTAGACGAACTTGCGGTCCTCGGGCGGCGTCACGTCGATGATCGTGGCGTCGTTCGCGGGCAGGGCGAGGTTCGTCCCGAACTTGACGATCGCGTAGCTGAAGTAGACGGCCAGGGCGCCCCAGCCGGCGTGGTAGGCGACCGCCATCACCACCAGGAACGTCGTCCCGACGACGTCACCGGTGATCAGCACCGGGCGGCGGCCGTACCGTTCGGACAGGTGGCCGCCGGTCAGCATGCCGAACACCGCGAACACGGCGAACACCAGGATCAGCGCGCCGGCCAGGGCGACGCCGACGTGCGCGGCGAGGTAGATCGCGATGAAGGTGAGGATCATCGCGTCGATCAGCTTGTGGACGAACGCCAGGCCGATCCGCAGCCGGACGTTGCGGTGCAGTGCGAAGAAGTGCCTCATCGGACCTCCACCTCGAGCAGGGCGCGGACGCGGTCGGCGCGGGCCTCGGCCTCGGCGGCGTCCGCGGAGCCGGCGAGGATCACGTGGCCGTGCCGGGTTTTGGAGCTCACCGTCTCCGGGAGGACGTCCCCGGGGGCGAACGGGAAGTGCAGGGTGTGCACGAAGTCCAGCGCGCGTACGGCGTCCGAACCGGACACCCGGGCCAGTGTTCCGGCGGGGAAGGAGAAGTACGCGATGTGCGCGACGGACCCGCCGGGTTCCGGCAACGAGGTGCGCCCGGCGAGGGCGGCGAACATCGCGCGTTTGACGTCGAAGCCGCGGGCGAGCGCGATGAGATCCGGGATCTTGTCGCCGCCGAGCCGGGCCTGCGACTCGACGATCCGGGGCCCGGCCGCGGTCAGGACGACCTCGGTGTGCGCCGGCCCGCACTGGTACCCGGCGGCGTCGAGCAGGTCCACCGCGAGCGCGGCCACCTGCCGCGTCCCGGGCGTTTCCGGTTCGCCGAAGAGGTGACCGCGTTCCACGAAGTGCGGCAGCGGGCCGAGCAGCTTGCGGGTGACGCCGACGACGTGGTGTTCGCCGCGCACGGTCATCGTCTCGACGCTGAACTCGGTGCCCCGCAGGTACTCCTCGACCAGCACGGGCCCGTCGTAGCCGCCGAGTTCGCGGCCCCAGGCGGGCAGCTGCGCCGGGTCGGTGAGCAGCAGCACCCCGCGGCTGGCCGACAACGCGGCCGGCTTGACCACGACCGGCAGCTCGAAGTCCCTGAGCAGGTCGGCAACCCCGGTCCAGTGGTCCGCGGCGGCGAACCGGACCGTCGAAATGCCCTTGTCCCGCAGGAGGGTACGCATCGCGAGCTTGTCGTTGAGCAGGGCGATCGACCGCGGCGAGTTGACGGCTTTCCCGAGCTCGTCGGCGACGTCGTAGGCGAGCAGCATGCTTTCCTCGCTGCCGACGTGCCACACGTGGTCGGCCCGGGTTTCGCGGGCCGCGGCCCGGATCGCGTCGGCGTAGCCCGCCCGGTCGGCGAAGTCGACCAGGCGGAAGCCGTCGGCGAGCGCCTCGACCTGCCGGAGGTACTCCGGGGCGCCGGCGCCGAAGAGCCGGCGGGCCTCGGCGGCGTCCCAGAGCGCGGTGACCCGGAACCCTTCCGCCCGCGCCTTCGCCAGGTACGCCTGGTACGGCATGACCATGACCAGGTTCGCCATCTCGATCCTCCTCCTCGCCCGTCCGCGACCAGCCTCGCCGACGCGGCCATCGGCGGGACATCGGACGCGCATCCGTCAGTCCCGGCGGGTGGTCACCACGATCTGCTGCGCCGCCGCCTCGGCGATCCGGCCGGCCAGGTACGGGCCGGACGCCGTCGCCAGGACGTGCCCGAACCGGTCTTCGTTGACCCGCAACGGTTCGACGCGGCCGCCGGGCTCGACGGACACCACCGCCTCGCACACGCCCGGCACCGCGGCGGCGATCTCCAGCCCGGTCACGCTCTCCACGACCCCGGGCTCCGCGGTCAGGTACCGGATCGCCGCGCCGCCGACCGGCGCGGGCAGGTCCGGGACCGGCTCGCCGAGGGACTGGCGGATCAGCAGCGCCATCGTGGACCGCCGGAAGCTGCGGTCCATCAGCTCGGTGATCCGCGCCCCGCCCGGGCGCGGGTTGAGCTCGACCAGCTTCGGGCCGTCCGCGGTGTACTTGACCTCGACGTGCGCGAGGCCGAGGTCGAAGCCGACCGCGGTGGTCGCGGCCACCGCGGCCGCCTCCAGGTCCCGGCGGACGTCGTCCGGCAGGGCCGTCGGGAAGCTGTGTCCGAGCTCGACGAACCGGTTGTGGCCGCCGACGATCTTGTCGGTCACGCCGAGCACGCGGACGCCGCCGGGGCCGGCCAGCACCTCCACGCTGACCTCGAACCCGACCAGGCACTCCTCGACGAGCACCTCGGCCGCCCTGGCCTGCCCGCGCCGGTTGGCCGGCTCCGCGCGGATGGCGGCGAAGGCGGCCACCACCGCCCCCGGTGTGGTGCACCGGACGACGTGCGTCCCGCTGGTCTCGTCGACCGCCTTGACCACGCACGGCCAGCCGACTTCGCCCGCCGCCCGCACCGCGTCGGCGATCGTGGTGACCACGCGGAACGCCGGGCCCGGCACCCCGCGCTCGGCCCACCGCAGCCGCTGGGCGGCCTTGTTGCGGGCGAGCCGGACCGCGGCCGGGTCCGGGCCGGGCAGGCCGAGCTGCCGGGCCGCCTCCGCGGTCTGCACCACCTCGTACTCGGCCACCGAAAGCAGGGCGTCCAGCGGCTGCCGCGCGTCGGCCGCCTTGACCGCGGCCAGCAACGGTTCCAGCTCGTGGGTCGGGCAGGACACGAACTCGTCGACGCAGTTCGCCAGCACCTCGGTGCCGCCCGGCGTGGCGTGGTAGCGCGCCAGCCCGGAACTGAAGAAGGTGACGTGCAGGCCCAGCGCGCGGGCCGCGCGCAGGGCGTCGAACCCGGAGCCGGCCCGGTTCGACTCGACGAACCCGATGCGTTTCATCGTTTCCTCACTCGTAGTTCAGGCCGGGCGTGCGCGAGCGCTTGAGCTCGAAGAAGTGCGGGTTGCGGGCGAGCGCCGCGGCCCCGTCGAAGAGCTGTGCCGCCTCCTCGCCCCGGGGGATCGCGTTGAGCACCGGGCCGAAGAAGCCGACGCCGTCGAGGTGGATCGCCGGGGTGCCGAGGTCCGCGCCGACCGGGGCCAGCGCTTCGGCGTGGCTCTTGCGCAGAGCTTCGTCGTAGTCCGTGCTGCCGGCCGCGTCCGCGAGCGACGCCGGCAGCCCGACCTCGGCCAGCGCCTGCGCGACGACCTCGGGGAAGTCCTTGTTCCGTCCCTTGTGGATCCGGGTGCCGAGCGCGGTGTAGAGGTCGCGCAGCACCTCCTCGCCGTGGTGCTGCGCCGCGGCGACGCAGACCCGGACCGGGCCCCAGGCGCGGTCGCAGAACTCGCGGTACCACGGCTCGAGTTCGCGGTCCTCGTTCAGCACGCCGAGGCTCATCACGCGGAACCGCAGGGTGATGTCCCGCCGCGGCTCGACCTCGAGGATCCACCGCGAGGTGATCCAGGCGAACGGACAGGCGGGATCGAAGTAGAAGTCGACCTTCACGGGGAGTTCCTCTCAGACGGTGTGCAGCCAGCCGAAGTCGTCGGGAGCGTGGCCGTGGTGGATGTCCAGCAGCGCGCTCAGCAGGCGGCGGGTGACCGGGCCGGTGCCGCCGTCGCCGATCGCCCACTCCCCGCCGGGGGTGACGGCGTGCCCGACCGGGGTGACGACCCGGGCGGTGCCGCAGGCGAACGTCTCGGTGATCCGGCCGTCCCGGCAGCCGCGTTCCCAGCCTTCGAGCGTCACGGGTTCCTCGGCGACGGCCAGCCCGAGCCGGCCGGCGAGCCGCAGGATCGAGTCGCGCGTGATGCCGGCCAGCAGCGTGCCGCTCAGCGGCGGGGTGACGAGCCGGTCGCCTTCGACGAAGAACAGGTTGGACCCGCCGACTTCCTCGACGTACCGGCGTTCCCGCGCGTCCAGCCAGACGACCTGGTGACAGCCGTGCGCGGTGGCCTCCCGCTGGGCGAGGTAGGAGCCGCCGTAGTTGCCGCCGCACTTGATCGTGCCGGTGCCGCCGTCGGCGGCGCGGACGTACTCCGGCGACGCCCACAGCCGGATCGGGGCCGGTTCGGCGGAAGCGGGCCGGGCGGGGCTGCCGATGACGGCGAACAGGTACTCCTCGGCGGGCCGGTTCGACAGGTGCGTCTCGGCGGCGATCATGAACGGCCGCAGGTAGAAGCTGTGGCCGCGGGCCTGCGGCACCCACTCGCGGTCGATGCGGGTCAGCGCGGTCACGGCGGCGAGGAAGTCCGCCTCCGCCAGCTCGGGCATGGCCATCCGGCGGGCCGACCGCGCGAACCGGCGGGCGTGGTCGCCGGGCCGGAAGAGCACGTGCCGCCCCTCCGGGCGCCAGAACGCCTTCAGCCCTTCGAAGATCGTCTGTCCGTAGTGGAACGCCATGGTGGCCGGGTGCAGGGTGAACGCGGTGAGCGGGCCGGTGCGGACGTCGTGCCAGCCCGCCTCGGCGGTCCACCGGGCGGTGACCATGTGGTCGGACCAGAGCGAGCCGAAGCCGGGCATGCGCAGCAGCGCTTCCCGTTCCTCGGCAGGCAGGGGCGCGGTCATCGGCTCTCCTTCACGACGTCGTAGCGGGCCAGCGCCCGGTCGGCCAGCGGGCCCGCCAACCCGGTGTAGGCGGCCGGATCGAACACGCCGGGCGGGAGGTCCACGTCGAGCACCTCGGCCAGTTCGCGGCCTCCGGCCCCGGCGGTGGCTTCGGCCAGCAGCCGTTTGGCGGCCGCCTTGCCCAGCGTCGGCGCGAGCACGGCGTTCACCCGCTCCGACACGATCGCGCCGCGGGTGAGCCGCAGGTTCGCCGCCATCGCCGCCGGGGAGACCCGCAGTGACGCCGCCAGGCACGCCGCGTTGGCCGCCGCACCGGCCGCGATGCGCAGGGCGTCCCGCAGCGGCTGCCACTCCGCGTGCCAGGCGCCCGCGGACCGCTCGTCCTCGGCGGCCATCGACCCGAACAGCACGACGGCGAGCGGCGGCAGCTGGCGGGCCGCCGTCGCCACCAGCGTCGAGAACACCGGGTTGTGCTTCTGCGGCATCGCCGAAGAGGCGCCCCGGCCCGGCGCCGGAGCCTCGGTGACTTCGCCGATCTCGGTGCGGGAGAGCACGAGGACGTCGGCGGCGATCTTGCCGAGCGCCCCGGTGGTGACCAGCAGCGCGGCGGCGACGTCGGCGATCGGCGTCCGGACGCCGTGCCACGGCAGTTCCTGCGGCGCCAGGCCCAGCCGCCGCGCGACCAGGTCCGGCAGCCGCAGCGCCGCCTCGGCGGAGCCGTACTCCTGGTACGCGGCCAGGGTCCCGGCCGCGCCGCCGAGTGACACCGGGAGCGAGACCCGGCGCACGCGCTCGACGGCGTCGAGCAGACCGTGCAGCCAGGTCGCCGCCTTGAGCCCGAAGGTGACCGGCACGGCGTGCTGGGTCAGCGTGCGCCCGGCCATCGGCGTGTCCCGGTGGGCGCGGACGTGCCCGGCCAGGCTCCCGGCGGTCTTCTGCAGGTCCCGGACGATTTGGTCCAAAGTGGACCGGCAGAGCAGCATCAAAGCGGTGTCCAGGATGTCCTGGCTGGTGCTGCCCCGGTGCACGTACTCGGCGGCGCCGGGGTCGACGGCCGCGGTGAGCCCGGCGACGAACGCCACCACCGGGTTCGCCGTCTCGCGCACGCCCGCGGCCAGCGCGGCGGGGTCCAGGTGCTCCGGCACGGCGGCCGCACGGATCGCCGCGGCCGCCGAAGCGGGGATGACCCCCAGTTCGGCCTGCGCCTCGGCGAGAGCGACCTCGGTGGCGAGCATCGCGGTCAGCAGCGCGCGGTCGTCGACGAGCGCCTCGGCCCCCGTCCCGGCCCACGCCGGCGCCAGCACCCCGCTCATGCCGCCCTCCCCGTGTCGACGTCCGCCGCGACCTGCAGGCACGAGCGCGCGATGGCGTCGGCGTCGCCGAGGATCACCGAATCGACGCCCGGGCGGATGCCGGCCGCGGTCACCCAGTGCACCGCCTCGGTCGGCACGCCGAACGCGAACCGCCGCGGATGGGGCCGGTTGCGCGCGTCCAGCACGTGGTACGGCCGCCGGGTCACCGCCAGGCCGCCGGTGACGTACTCCCCGATGCGGTACGGGCGGCCTTCCCCGCGGGCGAGCAGGGCCCGCAGCAGCGGGTCGGTCGTGCGCCGCAGGTCGGTGTCCGGCAGGCGGGCCTCGATCAGCGTGGCCGCGGGCACGGTGACGTCCGGGCACGCCGCCGACCACGCCACGAACCGGCCGCCGGTGCCCTCGACCCGCAGGTCCGGGCCGAGCACCTCGAGCACCCCGGCGTCCAGCAGCGCGCCGAACTGCTCGACGCGCTCGGCGGGCGGCCCGATCGACAGGAACGCGTTGAGCGGCATGTACCAGCGCTGCAGGTCGTCGCGGTAGGAGCGGCCGGAGATCCCGCCGTGGTCGACGACCAGCCGGATCTCGTTGCGGAGGTCGCGCAGGACGTCCGTCGCCGCCTTGAACGGCCCGGTCACGTTGCCCTTCGCCGCCTCCGTCAGCTCACTGTCCACAAGGGACCGCAACCGGCGGCGGAACGCCAGTGTCGACACGAGGTCGCCGCCGGAGTACGGGTTCGCGACGGCGCGCCAGTCCCAGTTCTCTTCGAGGCCGAACTTGGCCAGGACGATCCGCTGCGCCTCGGTTTCCCGGACGTGCAGCGGATCGCCGGTGACGTCGGCGGGTCCCGCGGCCGCGAACGCCTCGGTGAACTCGCCGGCGTCACAGGCGCACCCCCGCGCCCGCACCTGGGCCGCGTAGAAGACCGTGCGGACCTCGTGGTCGATCAGCGGCCAGACGTCCCGGCGGAAGTCCCCGCCCTCGCGCAGCCGCTCGATGACCGCGGGCGTGAGGTACCGCGGTTCGTGGCGGCCGAAGGCGCCCTTCTCGTTGCGGGCCCGGGCCTGGTACGGGACACCCCGCCGCGAGCCGGCGACCAGCCGGGGTTCCCGGCCGGACGGGACGTAGGTCAGCGCGCCCGTGGGCGTCCGGGTGAACGCGCCGCCGCGGCCGAGGGTCAGCAGGGCCAGGTGGTCGAAGAAGTTCAGGCCCATCCCCCGCAGCAGCACCGGCTCGCCGGGCGCGGCGTCGCTCGGCGGCGCGTCGGCCGGGTTGCCCGGGGCCAGGTACCGCAGGCCGTGCTCGTCCGCGTACCGGCTCAGCTCGGTTTCGGCCGGGCCGAGCGCGTGCGGCAGGTGCCCGAGGGCGAGCACGACGGCGTCGAGACCGCCGAGCACGGTGCCGTCGTCCAGCACCACCTCCTGCCGGCCGGCCCCGGTGTCCCGGACGTCGACGGCCCGGGCCTGGTGCTCCGCGAACCGCAGCGACGGCGGCGCGATCCGGGTGAGCCGCCGTCGCGTCCAGCGCAGGTAGCTGCCGAAGAACGCCCGGGACGGGTAGTCGTCGGGGCCGAGGGACTCGGCTTCGGCCCGGACGACGGCCGGCACGTGCGGGGTGCCGAGCAGGGCGATCGACCGCGCCCACTCGTACAGGCTCGGGCCGGGCACGACCGGGCCCGCGCAGCCGACGCTCTCGTCGACGAACATGGTCACCTGGCAGGCGACGGTGTTCATCAGCAGCAGGCGGTCCTGCGTGCCCCGCCACACCCGGCCGCCCTCGGCCAGGTGCGGATCGACGAGGTGGACGACGACCCGGCGACCGGGCGGCCCGAGCTCGGCGGCGTTGGCGCACAAGCGCTCCGCCACCGACAACCCGCGCGGGCCGAGCCCGACCACGGCGATCTCCGACGTCTCACCGGACACCGAACCCCCATTCCCCGGCCGCGTGGGCCCTCAGCGTTCCTGCAGGCTTCGGCCCAGCCCGGCCGCCGCCTCGGCGAGGCGGGTCATCAGCCCGGCGAACTGCTCCGGCCGCAACGCCTGGTTCGCGTCGCACAGCGCCTGTTCCGGCTGGACGTGGACGTCGATCAGCAGGGCGTCCGCGCCCGCCGCGACCGCCGCGAGCGAGAGCGGCTCGACCAGTTCCGGGCGGCCGCCGGAGTGGCTCGGGTCCACGATGACCGGCAGGTGCGTGTGCTGCTTCCACTGCGCCACCGCCGTCAGGTCGAGGGTGAACCGCGCCGACGGCTCGAACGTGCGGATGCCGCGCTCGCACAGCACCACCTGGTCGTTGCCCTCCAGCAGGAGGTACTCGCCGGCGGCGAGGGTCTCCTCGACGGTGCAGCCGAACCCGCGCTTGAGCACCACCGGCAGGCCGGTCTGGCCGACCGCGCTCAGCAGCGCGAAGTTCTGCATGTTCCGCGCGCCGACCTGGAAGCCGTCGACCACCTCGGCCAGCCGTTTGACGTGCTCGGGGTCGACGACCTCGGTGACGAACGGCAGGCCGGTCCGCCGCCGGGCCTCGACGAGCAGGTCCAGCCCGCCGAACCCGAGGCCCTGGAACGAATGCGGCGAGGTGCGCGGCTTGAACACCCCGCCCCGCAGCGCGACGGCCCCGTGCTCGGCGACGAGCTCCGCGGTGGCCGTCATCTGCTCCGGCGTCTCGACCGCGCACGGCCCGGCGATCACCGCCACCGAGCCGTCGCCGATCGTGGCCGGTCCGAGCGTCACCCGGGTCCCGGCGGGCCGCAGCGGACGGCCGCCCAGCCACGCCGCGCCGCCGCGCACCACCTGCCGGGTCGGGGCCGGCAGGTGGGGTGCCGCGGCGAGCAGGTCCGCGCTGTCCGCTCCGGACACCGGCAGCACGTGGCTGGCACCCAGCCGGTACACCCGCGTCGGCGCGCCCGAAAAGCTCAGGTGGCGCAGCCAGCCGTCGACGTCGGCACGGGTCACGGTTTCGTCGAACACGAGCAGCAGGTCCTGCCGCGCTTCCGCGGCGGTCATGCGAGGGCGTCGATCGTCGCGAGGGTCGGGCCCCGGCGGTCCCGGACGTGCCCGGCGAGGTCGCGGTACTTGTCCCGCAGGTAGCGCTTGAGGGACTTGCCGGTGACGCCGAGCGGGAAGTCCTCTTCGCCGGCGGCCACCTCGACCACGGCCAGCTCGGGTTTGCCGTGCGCGCGCAGGACTTCGTTGGCCGCGAACAGCACCTTCTCCGCGTCCACGCCGTCCCCGGTCACGACGGCGACGGCGACCTCCTCGCCCTCGTGGTGCCCGGCCACCACCGTGCAGTCCTCGACCCCGGCGACCTCGTTGAGGATGAGTTCCTCCAGCTGCACCGAATAGCCGGGCCCGGCGGCGGTGTGCACCACGTCCACCACGCGGTCGACCTGGTAGAAGTTGCCCTCCTCGTCGCGGTAGGCGACGTCGCCGGTGAGCCAGTAGCCGGCCAGCTTGCTGCGGTAGTAGGTGTCCTGGTTGCCCCAGTAGCCGACGGTCATGGACGGCGGCTTGGCGCCGAGCAGGCCGAATTCGTACGGCTCGGCGAGTGTGCCGTTCTCCCGCACGATGGCGACTTCGGCGAAGCCCACCGACTTGCCGACGCAGCGGTCGTTGCGCTCGGTGGCGAGGGTGCGGGGCTGCATGAGCACGCCCCAGCCCAGCTCGGTGGTGCCGAGCCGGTCCAGGAACGCGGCGGGCGGCCGCTCCGGCGACCGGCGGCCCAGGATCTCCTTCAGGTGCCGCTCGTGGATCGCGTCCGCCATCGACACCCAGATGTTCACCGAGTCCAGCGCGCCCGCGGGCGTCTCGATGGCGGCGAGCTCCGGGTAGGCGTGCCCGAACGCCATCACCATGGTCGGCTCGTGCGCCTCGACGGCGTGGGCGAGCTCCGCCCCGGAGACGTCCCGCCAGACGACCATCGGCTGCCCGCCGAGCACGGTGTAGGCGTTGAACGACACACACCCCTGGTGCGACTGCGGGAGCGCGTTGAGGATGACGGCGTGCGGCTCTTCCCGGTAGTTGACGGCCCGCCACTTCGGACCGTCCAAAATGGTCTTGTGGGTGTGGATGACCGGCTTCGGCAGCCCGGTCGTGCCCGAGGAGTGCATCAGGCCGACGGGGTCGTCGGGGTGGTGCCGGAACCGGTCGGCGTCACCCAGGACGGCCGGCGGCGGCCCGTCCTGCCGGGTCTCGACCCACTTCAGGTTCAGCCGGTCGAGGTCGCCGGCGATCCGGGCGAGCCGTTCGTCGTCGGTGTAGAGGCCGATGGCCCCGCTGCGCTCGATGAGGGCAACCGCGCTGTCCCGCTTCGCGTTGCTGTTGATCAGCATCGAGATCGCGCCGATCTGCGCCAGCGCCGAGAGGTGGATGAAGTACTGGATGGAGTCGGGCGGGAAGACCGCGACCCGGTCACGCGGCCGCACCCCGCGCTCCAGGTACCAGACCGACCAGCTCTGCACGAGGTGGTCGAGGTCGCGGAGGCTGAACTCGGTCCGCGTTTCCCCGCCGGTGTAGGGGATCGGCGTCAGGGAGTGGATGAACGGCTCGTCCGGGCACGGGTTGAGTTCGAGCATGGCGGGCAGCAGGTTCCCGCCCCCGATCGCCGGGTCCTCGAGGACCTGGGCCCGCAGCTCGGGACTCAGGACGGTGCGGTGCGTGAACTCCATGGCATCACTTTCCGGTGCGGTTCGCGGACGGCGCTGGGACCGGGGTCCGGCTCCACCCCCGAGCCTGCCCGCCGCGGCCATCGGCGCGGCCTCCCCGGCGCATCGGCGCTGCATCGGCGGGCCCGTGGCACGAAAAAACCGGCCTCCGCCCCCGGAAGCCGGTCCGCCCGCCGCTCGCGCTCAGCCCAGCCGGCACTCCACTTTGGACACCGCGGGCAGCGTGGTGCGGCCGAACTTCGTCAGCAGGCCGTCTTCGCGGTCCGGGTCGTCGGCCTTCGTGCGCGCGTGCTCCTGGACCAGGTCGTGGAAGTGGTAGCGTCCGGCGGCCCGCTGGCGCAGCAGGTGGGCGTCGAAGAGCTCCTCCAGCAGCCGCTCCGCCTCCGGCACCGGCTGGTCCAGCAGCAGGGCCGCGGTGCCCGCGTCGAACTCCTCGCCGGGGTGCGCGGTGCAGCCCAGGACGCGCAGCAGCCGGCGTTGCCCGGCCGAGAGGTCCCGGTACGACACCTCGAACTGCGAAGCCACGCTGCGGTCGCCCAGGCGCAGCTCGGCGAGCCGGCCCGCCGGGTCGCGCAGCCGGAACACCAGGTCCTCCAGCGACCACGCGGGCCGGTTGTGGAACCGCCAGGCGGCGATCCCCACCGCCAGCGGCAGGTACCCGCACAGCGCCACCACCTCGGCGACCGCGTCCGGGCGGTGCGCCGTCCGGTCGGCGCCCGCGACGCGGGTGAACAGGGCCGCCGCGTCCCGTGCCGGGAAGACGTCGAGCGAGCGGGACGTCACCCCGTCCAGGCCGGCCAGCCGCCGCCGGCTGGTGATGATCACCTGGGCCTTGCCGGTGCCCGGCAGCAGCGGGCGGACCTGGCCGGCGTCGAGGGCGTTGTCCAGCACCACGAGCACCCGCCGCTCGGCGACCTCCGCCCGCCAGCGCGCGGCGCGCTGCCCGGTGTCGCGGGGGATCTGCGCCGGCGCCAGCCCGAAGTCCAGCAGCAGCCGCTCCAGCGCGGCCCCCGGTTCCAGGGGTTCCTGACCGGCGGTGTGCCCGTGCAGGTCGACGAACAGGTGGCCCTCGGGGAAGTTCTGCGCCAGCTGGTGAGCGAGCCGCACGGCCACCGTCGTCTTCCCGACGCCGGCCATGCCGTCGAGGGCGACGATGCTCAGCGCGGTCCCGGCCGGCCGGCAGCCGGTCAGGAACCGCAGTTCGTCGGCCCGGCCGGTGAAGTGGGCGGTGTCGTAGGGCAGGAAGGACCGGCCACCGGACGCGGTTTCCGCCGGCGCCGCCGGTTCGCGGCGGGGCAGGTCGTCGCGCAGGATCCGCTCGTAGAGCTCGCGCAGGCACGCGCCGGGGTCGACGCCGAGTTCGTCCCGCAGCAGCCGGCGGCCCTGCTCGTAGGTGGTGAGCGCGTCGGCCGTGCGGCCGCACCGGTGCAGGGCGAGCATCAGCAGCTTGCGGGTCTCCTCGCGCAGCGGGTGCCGCGACACGAGCTCGCCCAGCTGCCCCACCACCGCCGCCGCGTCACCGCCGTCCAGCCGCAGCCCGATGAGCCGTTCGGTCGCGGACAACCGGTTCTCCTCGAACCGCGCGGCGACGATCTCGAACACCGGGCTGTTGAGCCCCGACAGCGCCGGCCCGTCCCACAGGCCGAGCGCCGCCTCCAGCAGTTCCACGGCCGCCGCCGGGCGCCCGGTCGCGGCCGCCGCCGAGGCCGCGGCGACCATCGTGGTGAACCGGTGGGCGTCGACGTCCTGCGCGGTCACGGTGATGCGGTACCCGGGACCGTCCTTGACGACGATGTGCTTGGCCGCCCCGAAGCTGCGCCGCAGCGCGGCGACGGCGTTGTGCAGCTGGCGGCGGGCCGTCACCGGCGGCTCGTCGTCCCACATGGCTTCGAGCAGCCGGTCGGCACTGACCACCTTGTCGGCGTCGAGCAGCAGCATCACCAGGAGCCGCTGCTGGCGCAGGCCGCCGAGGTCCACCCGCTGCCCGTCGTGCTGGACCCGCAGGGTGCCGAGCAACTTGAAGTACACTTCCGCTCCTCCCCACCGTACGCGCACGGCTACCGTTCGCAGCGCCTTCGCACGGACTGTAGGAACATAGCCGAAAAATAGCCAACGCAAAACGAAGAAAGCACGATGGCGATTTGACGGCGGCCATTCGGACGCGAATAGCGATCACCCGATACCGGTCCGCGTACCCGACATTTCTCCCACTCCGCGAGACGGCGGCAAAAATGACCACAGAAGTCACGGAAAATGAGCGGCCGACTACCGAGGCGGAGTGAGCGCGGGCGCGCGGTAGAGCGCAATCGCGCCTTGACCGGACAACCCGAGCGCGCCCAGTTCGGTGACCAGAGCCGCGGCGAGCCCCGCTCCGACGGCCGCGTGCGCCGGGGCGTCGAGCTCCACCCGGAACCCCGTGCCCAGGAGGCGGACCCGCACGTCCCGCGGGCGGATCCCGGCCTCGGCCAGCCGCGCGCGCACCGCCATCTCGGCGCGTTCCACCAGGTTCAGCCGGCCGATCGAGACGGGCACCCCGACCGAGATGCGCGAGGCCAGGCAGGGGGCCGACGGCTTGTCCGCCACGGGCAGCGACCAGGCGGCGGCCAGCGCCCGGACGTCGCTCTTGCCCAGCCCGGCCGCGGCCAGCGGCTCGACGATCCGCAGCTCACGGGCGGCACGCAGGCCGGGGCGGTGCAGGGCCCGGTGGTCGTCGGCGTGCGTTCCGGTCGCCACGTGCGCGTACCCGCGCCGGTGCGCGAGGCCGCCGATCGCGGTCAGCACCGACTGCTTGCAGAAGTAGCAGCGGTCGCCCGCGTTGTCCCGGTAGCCGGGCACCGCCAGCTCGGTGCCGGGCACCTCGGCCAGCTCGACCCCGAGGCCGGCCGCGATTCCCCGCGCGGCACCGAGTTCCGCGCGGGCGAGGCTCGGCGAGTCGGCGATCGCCGCCAGCACGCGGCCGGCCGGCAGCGCCCGCACGGCCGCGGCCAGCACGACCGCCGAGTCGACACCGCCGGAGAACGCGACAGCCACGCTGCCCAGCGAGCGGACCCCGGCCAGCAGCCGATCTTCGATTCCGGCGCGCATTACGGCATTCCCGCTGGTCGCATCGTGACGTTGCTCCGGTTCGGCCGTGAAAAATGCACGTGTCCTCCGCTCGGCGGCTCCTCGGCGTGCGGTAAGTCGAGCGCGCCGGTTCTCCCGAGTCAACCCATTGCCGTATTCGTGCGGCATCCCCCGCGGAACGTTTACACCGGCCGCGGGCGCTCACTAACGTGTCGGCCGTGGTATCGACAGAGGGAACGACGACCGCCGCCACGGCGGATCTCGGATTCGCCCGGCTGGACCTCGACCGGGCCGCCCGCACCGGCGATCCGGAGGTGGTGTTCGGCGCGGGGAAGACACCGGCGCAGATCGGCGCGGCGCTCGCGCGGCTGCACCAGGCCCACCCGGGCCGGGCCGTGCTCGCCACCCGCGTCGGCGAAGAGGCGCGGGCGCGGTGCCGGGAAACCCTGCCGGGAGCGGACATCGACGACGCGGGCCGCACGGTGACGCTCGGGCCGCGGCCCGCGCCGCGCGGCCGGGTGGCCGTGGTGTGCGCGGGCACCTCGGACCTGCCCGTCGCCCGGGAATGCGCCACGACGGTCGCGGTCTTCGGCGCGGAACCGGACCTCGTCGTCGACGTCGGGGTGGCCGGGCTGCACCGGCTGCTGGCCGAACGCGACCGGATCGCCGCCGCCGACGCCGTCGTGGCGATCGCCGGGATGGAGGCGGCGCTGCCGACCGTCCTCGGTGGACTGTGCGGCACGCCGCTGATCGCGGTGCCGACGAGCGTCGGCTACGGCTGGCACCTCGACGGGCTGACCGCGTTCCTGACCATGCTCAACAGCTGCGCGCCCGGCGTGGTGACGGTCAACATCGACAACGGCTTCGGCGCGGGCGTCGCCGCCGCGCGGGTCGCCCGGCAGTCGGTGGCGCCGTGACGATCGGGTGGATCGACGCCGGGAACGGGTGCGCCGGTGACATGCTGCTGGCCGCGCTGGTCGACGCGGGCGCGGACTTCGACAGCGTCCTCGCCGGACTGGCGCGGCTGCGCCTCGACGACGTCCGGCTCACCGGGCAGGTGGTGCGGCGGCACGGGCTGCGCGCGCGGCAGGTCGTCGTCGAGGCGCCGGAGACGCGGCACGCCCGGCACCTGCCGGAAATCCTGGAGCTGATCGGGAGCGCCGGGTTGCCGGCCACGGCGGAGCGGTTCGCCACCGACGTGTTCGGCCGGCTGGCCGAGGCGGAGGCGGCCGTGCACGGCATCGAGCCGGCGCGGGTGCACTTCCACGAGGTGGGCGCGCTCGACGCCATCGTCGACATCGTGGGCTGCGCACTCGGGCTGGACGCGCTGGGCCTGCTGGCCGCGCCGGTCACGGTGTCGCCGATCGCCGTCGGCGGCGGCACGGTGACCGCCGCGCACGGCCGGCTGACCGTGCCCCCGCCCGCGGTCCTGGAACTGCTCACCGCCGCGGGCGCCCCGGTGGCCGCGCACCCGGCCGCCCGCGAGCTGTGCACGCCGACCGGCGCCGCCCTGCTCGTGACGCTGGCCGCCGGCTACGGCCCGATGCCGGCGTGCGTGCCGGTGCGGGTGGGCGTCGGCGCGGGCACCGCCGACCCGCCCGGCCATGCGAACGTCGTCCGCGTGGTCGTCGGCTCGGCCGCGGCACCGGCGCCGGCGTGGGTGTCCACCGCGATGACGGTGGTCGAGACCACGGTGGACGACCTCGATCCCCGGCTGTGGCCGGAAATCCTGGCCACCCTGCGCGGCGCGGGCGCGGCCGACGCCTGGTGCACCCCGGTGACGGCCCCGAAGGGCCGCCCCGGCGTGGTCCTCACGGCGCTGTCGGCGGACGACCGCGTCGACGGCGTCTGCGCGGCGATCTTCGCCCACACGTCGACGCTGGGGGTCCGCCTGTCCCCCGTCGAACGGCGGGCGCTGCCGCGGGACAGCGTCACGGTGGACTACCGCGGGACGCCGGTCAGCGTGAAGCGGGGGTACCTGAACGGTGAAGTGGTGACGACCCAGCCGGAGTACGAGGAAGTCAAGGCGGCCGCGGAAGCGAGCGGGCAGCCGCTGCGCCGGGTGCTGGACGAGGTGCGCGCGGCCGCGCTGTGACACCGCGCCTCGAACGCGCTATCTTCGAAGCGAAGATCCCTTTCGGAGGAGCGCAGTCGTGGCAGGTGACGTCGACATCTCCGGGTAGCTCCGGAGTCCGCAGGCCCCCGGCCGAGCCGGTGCGGGCCGCTGTCGACGTCCCCTTTTCGCCTTTCACCCCATCGAGGTCTTCGCCATGTCCGAAATCGTGCTGTCCGGCCTGTCCTTCTCCTGGCCGGACGACACCCCCGTCTTCGACCACCTGTCCGCCACGGTCCCGGCCGGCCGCACCGGTCTCGTCGCCCCGAACGGCTCCGGCAAGACGACCCTGCTGAAGCTGGTCGCCGGGGTGCTGAAGCCGTCCGGCGGCAGCGTCGGCGTCGACGGCCTGCTCGGCTACCTCCCGCAGGACCTGCCGCTGAGCGGGGAGCCGTCCGTCGCCGAAATCCTCGGGATCGCGCCGGTGCTGCGCGCGCTCGCCGCCGTCGAATCCGGCGACGTCGCCGAGGCGCACTTCACCACCATCGGCACCGACTGGGACATCGAGGAACGCACCCGCGCCCAGCTCGACCGGCTCGGCCTGGCCGGGCTCGCGCTCGACCGCACGCTGGGCACGCTCAGCGGCGGCCAGATCGTGTCCCTCGGGCTCGCCGCGCAACTGCTGAAGCGCCCGGACGTACTGCTGCTGGACGAACCCACCAACAACCTGGACCTCGACGCGCGCCGGAAGCTCTACGCCGTGCTCGACGACTGGCCCGGCTGCCTGCTGGTGGTCAGCCACGACCGCGCGCTGCTCGACCGGGTGGACCGGATCGCCGAGCTCGACCGCGGCGAAATCCGGTTCCACGGCGGGAACTTCACCGCCTACGAAGAAGCCGTCCGGGCTGCGCGCGAAGTCGCCGAGAAGAACATCCGCAGCGCCGAACAGGAGGTCAAGCGCGAGAAGCGGGAGATGCAGCAGGCCCGCGAGCGCGCCGCCCGCCGCGCGAGCACCGCGTCGCGCAACCTCGGCAACGCCGGGCTGCCCAAGATCTTCGCGGGCACGATGAAGCGCAACGCCCAGGAGTCGGCGGCCAAGGCGGACGGCACGCACGCGGCCCGCGTCGGCGCGGCGAAGGCCAAACTGGACCAGGCCGAGCGGGAACTGCGCACCGAGCAGAAGATCAGCCTGCAGCTGCCGCAGACGGAGGTCCCGGCGGGCCGCACGCTGTTCCTCGGCGAGGGCTTGCGGGTGCGGAACCTCTTCGGCGACGGCGTCGACCTGGCGATCCGCGGCCCGGAGCGGATCGCGCTCACCGGCCCGAACGGCGCCGGGAAGTCGACGCTGCTGCGGCTCGTGGCCGGGTTGGCGGAGCCGTCCGCCGGCACCGTCACCCGCGCCGAGGGCCGGATCGCGTTCCTGTCCCAGCGGCTCGACCTGCCGGCCGGCGACCGCAGCGTCGCCGAGAACCTGGCGGCGGCCGCCCCGGCGCTGCCGGCGGCGCAGCGGATGAACCTGCTGGCCCGCTTCCTGTTCCGCGGTTCCCGGGTGCACCGGCCGGTCGGCGTGCTGTCCGGCGGGGAACGGCTGCGCGCCACGCTCGCCTGTGTCCTGTTCGCGGAACCGGCGCCGCAGCTGCTGTTGCTGGACGAACCGACGAACAACCTGGACCTGGTCAGCACGGCCCAGCTGGAGAGCGCCCTGACGGCGTACCGCGGCGCGTTCGTGGTGGTGAGCCACGACGAGCGATTCCTCACGGAGATCGGCATCGACCGCCGCCTGCACCTGGCGGACGGCCACCTGCGCTGAACCCCCTGCCGCAGCTGGTCGTGAGTGGTAAGGCGGGTTAGAACCCGCCTTACCACTCAC
>NZ_JBEXKX010000075.1:0-31186 GCF_040609695.1 Amycolatopsis sp. NPDC004625 | reverse complement strand
GCCGCCCCCCCCCCCCCCGCCGGCCCCCCGCGGGGCTGGGTGGTGTGCGCGTCGTCTGGGGCCGGGGGGGGGGCGCCGGGCCGCCGCCCCCCCCCCCACGCCGGGACCCCGGCCGCCGGTCCGGCGGCGTAGGCTCGATCCGTGCAGAAGCCGACCGAGCAGGAGCGCGGGCCCGCACCGCGGGTCCGCGACCACGTGTGCCGGGGCTACCGCCGGCCGGCCGAGTTCGTCGCCGACGCGCAGGAGTTCCTGGCCGAGGGCCTGGCGGCCGGCGAGCGCGTCCTGTACGTCGCCCCGGGCGACGAGGCGGCCCTGACCGGGCAGTTGCGCGAGGACGACCGGTGCGGGGAGGGCCTGGACAGCGGCGCGGTGCAGGTCGCGTCGGTGGACGCGGCGTACCCGTCGGGCACCGTCGTCGACCCCGCCGGCCAGGTGGCGGTCTACGCCTCGGCGACCTCCGAGGCGCTGGCCGCCGGATTCACCGGGCTGCGGGTCGCGGCCGACGTGACGTCGCTGGCGCGCACGCCGGCCCAGGTGGACGCCTTCGCCCGCTACGAGCACCTGGTCGACCACTTCATGGCCGCCCACCCGATGTCGGCGATGTGCGGTTACGACGTCGGCGAGCTCGGCGGCGAAGTCGTCGCGCAGCTCGCCTGCATGCACCCGCACGCCAACGCCGGCGCGACCCCGTTCCACCTGCACGGGCACGCGCAGGACGGCAGCGCCGCCGCCCTGGACGGCGACCTCGACCTGGAGTCCCGCGAGCTCTGGCCGCTGGCGCTGGAACGCGCCGGCCTGCGCTCCTCGGCGGGCACGATCGCGATCGACGCCGCCGGGCTCGGCTTCGTCGACCACCGCAGCCTGTTCGCGCTGGCCGACTACGCCGAGCGGCACGCCACCACGGTCGTCCTGCGCACCCGGCTGACCACCCCGGCCCGGCTCGTCGAGCTGCTCGACCTGCCGGGCGTCCGCGTGGAGCGCGCCGCGTGAACACCACCCGGGGTTACGACCACGCCGCCGTCCACTACACCTCCGACGCCGAGCTGCTCGCCGTCGCCGTGCCCTTCCTCCAAGGCGGGCTCACCGCGGGCGAGCCGACCCTCGTGTCGCTGGAGCCCGAACGCGCCGAACTGGTGCGCGAGGCGCTGCCGTCGTCGGCGCCGGTGGACTTCCTGGCCACCGGCGACCTCTACGCCCGCCCGGCGGCGGCGATCCGGTCCTACCGCGAGCTGATGGCCGGCCTGGTCGCCGGCGGCGCGGCCGGCATCCGCATCTTCGGCGAGATCCCGCAGGCGGCGATCGACACGTCGTGGGACTGGTGGGCCCGCTACGAATCGGCGGTCAACCACGCCTACGACGAGTTCCCGCTGCGCAGCATCTGCGCCTACGACACGCGCACGACGCCGCGGCACGTGCTCGACGACGTCGCCCGCACCCACCCCTTCGTCGCCACCCCCGGCGGCGGCCACCACACGAACACCGGCTACGTCGACCCGCTGGCGTTCCTGGCCGTCCCGCGGCCGATGACGCCACTGCCGATCGAGCTGACCACCCCGCTCGCCGAGCTGGCCGACCCCCGGCCGTCAGCCGCGCGCCGGGCCATCACGGCCGCCGCCCCGGCCGCCCTGGCCGGCGGCGAGCTCGACGACCTCGTCCTGGCCGTCAGCGAGATCGTCGACAACTCCCTGCGCCACGGCCGCCCACCGGTCCGCATGCGCATCTGGGCCGACACGGTGCACGTGGTCGTCACCGTGCACGACACCGGCCCCGGGCCGGACGACCCGTTCGCCGGCCTGCTGCCCGCCGACCGCCGCGTCGGCGGCCGCGGCCTGTGGATCGCCCACCAGGTCTGCGCCCAGGTCACCCTGCACCACGACACCACGGGCTTCACGGTCCGCCTCGCGGCGGGCCGGCTGCCGGTGCAGGCGCGGCAGGGCTGAGCGGGTCGGGAACCGGACCACTGGGGTGGTCGCGACCGGTTGCCCCGGCTTCGCCATTCCGCGCGGCCAGGTGGTGGACCGCGCGGCGGCCCGGGGGTCCGGCTCAGGCGCAGCGCGGCTGACCGGGGCAGCTCCGCAGGAACCGCACCACCGGCGCGGCCACGACCGGTTGCCCCGGCTTCGCCGTTCCGCGCGGCCAGGCGATCGACACCGCGACGGCCGAGGAGTTGTTGCCGTAGTCCGTCTCCAGCAGGGTCCGGTCGGCGTTCACCGTGTTCACCAGGTCGTACGTGCCCGCCGGGACCCTGGTGATGTCCAGCCACTGGAAGTCGACCGTGTACTTGTAGTCGTCGCCGGAGCCGACCGAAATTCCTTCGAGCACGTCGAGGGCGCTGGGGTCGTGGTGGCGGCACATGTTCTCGCGCAGTGTCTCGGCGAGGTCGGCGTCGGGGCCGGTGTCGCCCGGTACGTGCGCCAGGCGGCCGGCGTCGGCGACCGGGAACCGGTCACCGAGGCAGAACCCGTTCTTGCGGTCGGTGACGACGGTCTTGCCCTGCGGCGACACCAGCGCGAAGTGCTCGAAGTTCATCAGGTGCCAGTGCTGGTGGGCGGGCGCCGGTTCGTAGTAGGTGAAGGCGTGGGTGGCGCGCTGCGCCGCCGGGTAGCCGTCCGGGATCGCGCCGTCCGTGGCGGTGCGCAGCGCCTGGCGGACGGTCATGGTGTCGGTCTTCGTGCTGTCGCGGCGGCCGAACAGCAGCAGCGGCCCGTCCCCGACGTTCTCCTCCGCGCTGGTGAACCGCAGCCGGACGGCCTTCGCCACGGAGGCGTCGACGCAGGGGCCGTTGGGCGTGTCCGGATCGATCACCGGGCACACGTCCCACGCGGTGCACGTGACGAGCGGGCCGGCGCTGCCGCCGGGACACCCGGGGACCGCCTGGCGGAGATCGGGGAGCAGGTAGTCCGGGCCTTCGCCGGCCTGCGGGGCGGAGGCGGAAACGACGGCCGAAAGCGCGACGACCGCCAGTACCACGAGTTTTCTGAGCAAGAGGGACCGTCCTGTCCGTGTTTCCGTCACCGATCATTCTAGGGCCGGCGCAATTCCCGGCGGGGACACCGCAATGTCACTCGATCGACTGAGTCGCGCCCGGTTCCGCGGTTCCGGTGAGTAGCGTGCGGGCGAACTCCCCACCCGGAAGGACCCGCGCATGCCGACGACCACCGCCGATTTCCCGGCCGCCGCCCCGAAATTCCGCCCGGCCGGCGGCGGGGTCACGCTGGTCTGCGGCACGCGGCCGGAGCTGATCAAGCTCGCCCCGCTGATGCGGCTGCTCGGCGACGACTGCGCGGTCGTCTACACGGGACAGCACTACGACCGCTCGCTCTACGCGCGCATCCGCGCGGACCTGCCGCCGTCGGACCGGTTCCGCGAACTCGGCGTGGGCGCCGGCCGCCGCGGCGGGCAGCTCGGCCGGACGGTGAGCGCGGTCGACGAGGTGCTGGCGGAGAGTCCCGGCCGGGTGGTGGTCGTCCAGGGCGACACGACGTCGGCGCTCGCCGGCGCGCTGGCGGCCAACGCGCACGACCTCCCGCTGGTGCACGTGGAAGCCGGGCTGCGCAGCCACGACCGGGCGATGCCCGAGGAACACAACCGCGTGCTGATCGACCACCTCGCCGACCTCTGCTGCGCGCCGACCGAGCTGAACCGCGCGCACCTGCTGGCGGAAAACGTGCCGGCGGAACGGATCACGGTCACCGGCAACACGGTGGTCGAGGCGCTGCAGACGGCGTTGCCGGGCGCCGAGGACCGGCGGGCGGTCCTGGCCGCCCGCGGGCTGGCCCGGGACCGGTTCGTGCTGGCCACGATCCACCGCCCGGAGAACGTCGACGACCCGGAGCGGCTGGCGGTGATCCTGCGCGAACTGGGCCGCCTGCCGCTGCCGGTGGTGTTCCCGCTGCACCCGCGCACGGCCAAGAGCATCGGGGAAGCCGGCCTGCGGCCGCTGCTGGACCGGCTCGTCGAGCTGGAACCGCAGGCGTACCCGGCCTTCCTCGCGCTCGCGGCCGAAGCGGCGGTGATCGTCTCGGATTCCGGTGGCATCCAGGAGGAAGCGAGTGTCCTCAAGCGACCGGTGGTCGTGGTGCGGCGGAGCACCGAGCGGCCGGAGATCGCGGGCACGTTCGGGACGCGGGTGCTCCCGGGGCCGGGCATCGGCGCGGAGGTGGCCCGGTGGCTCGACGACGTCGCCGGCCACCGGGAACGTCTCCGGCACCTGCCGTCACCGTACGGCGACGGGTCCGCTTCCGCGCGGATCGTGGCCGCCCTCGGGACTCACCGGGTGGCGACCGCCGGCTGATCCTCCCGCCTCGCCGGGATCCGGCTCGTGACGTCGTTCGCCAGCGCCACGCTCGAGTTCCAGCTCGTCACGTCCGGGTACACGTGGGCCGTGGTGGCCAGCAGCAGGTTCGTGTCCTCGACCGTGACCGGCGGGCGCGCGGCCAGGTAGCCGAGCGGGTACACCGGTTCCACGAACGGGGCCTTGAACACCCGGACCTCCTCGATGCCGTCCGGGCCGAGCTCCGGGTACAGCCCGCGCAACTGGGCCGACCAGCGCGCGGCGATCGCCGTGTCGTCGTCGAGGTACAGCTGCGAATCGCGGTCGGTGTAGTGCATGACGTACACCAGGTGGCGGCCGTCGTGCGGGCCGGCCAGCGCGGACATCGCCACCACCCCGTCGAACTCCGTGCCCGAGTGCAGCACCGGTGTCCAGTAGTGCTCGGTGACCGGCTCGCGGAGGAAGAACACGCCGGTGACCACGCCCTGGTACGGCAGGTCGGTCGTGGGCAGGCGCGCCGCGAGCGCGTCGTCGGCGATGCGCCGCAGCAGGGGCAGCGGCACCGTCGAGACGACGTGGTCGGCGTCCAGCACCTCGCCGCCGGTCAGGGTGAGGACCGAGCGGCCGCCCGTGCTGTGCAGCCGCCGGACCGGCGCCGACGTGCGCACCGTCCCGCCGGCCCGCGAGATCGACGCCTCCAGCGCGTCGATGATCGTCTTGTACCCGCCGTCGGGGTACCCGCGGGTGGCGACGTTGCGCTCCCGCCCCAGCCGCTGCCACAGGTACAGCGCGGGCACGTCCCCGAAGGACGGCCCGAACTTCGAGCCGAACATCGGCGCGAACAGCCGCTCCCAGACGACGTCGCCGTAGAGCCCGCGCAGCCAGTCCTCGGTGCGGAGGTTGTCGAGGTCGCGGCCCTGCCCCAACCGGCGCAGCAGCAGCGAAACCACGCCGAAGCGCACCCGGTCGGGCAGCCGCAGCGCCGAGAACCGCAGCAGGTCGAGGGCGGAGTTGAACGGGTGCCGTCGGCCTTCGACGACCATGCCCATCGTCGTGTCCCGCCACCGCACCGAATCCCGCAGGCCCAGCTCGCCCAGCAGGGCCAGCAGGCTCACGTCGGTCGGCATGATGCAGTGGTAGAAGCGTTCGACCCAGTGGCCGTCGTGGGCGAAGAACGTGCCGAGGCCGCCGAGCTGGTCGCTGCTCTCGAGCAGGGTCACGCGGGTGCCGCGGCGGGCGAGGCGGTGGGCGGCGGCGAGGCCGCAGATGCCGCCGCCGATCACGGCGACGTGCGGGGAGCCGGGATGGGTCACCGAGTTCACAACTTCCGGTAGGGCGCCGGGCTCAGCCGGTCGCGGGCGAGCAGTTTCACGTACTGGACGATGGTCCGCCGCAGCTTCAGCTTGCTGGGTCCCTGTTTGCGGTCGTACCGCAGGGCCAGCGGGACCTCGGTGATCACCGGGCGGCAGTGGCGCAGCTTCAGCAGCAGCTCCACCATGCAGGCGAACCCCTGCTCCTCGATGAGCCGTTCGCCCCAGTGGGCCGACGCGCGCGACAGCAGCGACGCCCGGTAGGCGCGGTAGCCGCTGGTGAAGTCGCGGACGCCGTCGACGTCGAGGGCGCGGTGGAACAGCTGGGCCGCGCCGCGGGACAGCAGGCGCCGCCCGAACGGCGCGGTCCGGTCGTCGCCGCCCGGGACGAACCGCGAGCAGATGGCGACGTCCGCGCCGGCGGTGATCTCCGCCTGCAGCGCCCGGATCAGGCCCGGGTCGTGCGTGTCGTCGGCGTCCATCACCACGACGACGTCGTCCGGGCTCGCTTCTTCCAGCGCCGCCCGGAGGCCGGACTGCACCGCGCGGCCGAGCCCCAGGTTCACCAGGTGCCGCACGACGCGGACGTCGAGCCCGCCGTACTCCGACTCGGCCACCGCGACGGTGGCGTCGGCCGAACCGTCGTCGACGACCCAGACGGTGACCTGCTCGGTGCGGGCCACGTCGGCGAGCCGCCGCAGCAGCGGCGGCAGGGACGCTTCTTCGTTGAACGCGGGCAGCACGACGTGCGCCCGTCCGCCGGTCCGGCTCCCGGTGGGATCCGGTCCCGTGCGGTCCGGTTCGGACAGTGTGGCCAGGATCGTCTCTTCGCGCGCCACGGTTCCCCTCGTCTGGTAGTGCTTCTCACCCGGCCGGGATCGGGTTTCGTGCGGCCGTCGAAACCTATTCGGCTATGTTGTGTGGTTTCTTTAGCAGCCGCGGAAGTCCCCCGGAAGGATTGGCGTCATCAGAACTACGTGGTGTTTCCGAAAATCACCGGATCGGGTGGCTCACGTTTATCGAACGGGTGGATCTCCCGAGCTGGTCGCCGAAATTCACTCGAAAGTGCCGGTGTTGCCTCGAATGGCTGAGTCGTGAAGAAAGCGAGAATGGAACCCTCATGTCGAGCAGAGGTCGAGGCCGGTGACTGAACTCAGAGACACGGTCGTCTCGGAAGCGGTGCCCTCGCCGCGGCGCGCCCGCCCGGGCGTCCGGCCGCGGGAAGCCGTCCGCACCCGCCCGCTCCTCGCCCGGGTCAACGCCGTGGCCGTGCTGCTGGCCGCCGTCGACGGCGGCGCGTGGCTGACCGCGGTGCTGCGGACCGGGCCCGGTCCGGTGTGCGCGGCGGTGACCGCCGTGGCCCTCGCCGGCACCCGGGTCGCGGGGCGGGTCCACCGCCGCCGCCTCTGGCTGTCCTGGCTGCAGGACCTCCCGCGCTCGGTCACCGCGACCGCGCTGGCGTTCGCGCTCGTCACCGGCGCCGGCCTGCTGGCCGGGGCGGACGGCGACGACACCGCGCGGATGCAGGAGGTCGTCCTGTGCTTCGCCGTGGTCAGCGAGGCCGTGCGGCCGGCGGTCTTCGCCTTCGGCCGGTGGGGCCGCCGCCGGCTGCGGCGCTGCGACCGGGCCGTCGTGGTCGGGTCCGGCCGGATCGGCGGCGAGCTGGTCCGGACCATGCTGGAACACCCGGAGTTCGGGCTGCTCCCGGTCGGCGTCGCGGCGGCCGGCCCGGACCCGGTGCCGGCGGGCCTGCCGGTCGAGCGGATCGACGGCGACCTCACCGGCGCCATCGCGCGGCTGCGCGCGGGCACGGTGATCCTCGCCCCGGCCGACGACTCCGACGGCGCGATCGTCGACGCCGCCATCACCGCCCACCGCCTCGGGTGCGTCACGCTGGTGCTGCCGCATCTGTTCGAGCTCTGCCCCGACGGGCCGGGCGTCGACCGGCTCCGCAGCTATCCGCTGGTGTGGCTGGGCGGCGCGCCGACCCGCCGTCCGAGCTGGTGGGTCAAGCGCGCGGTCGAGACGACGCTCGCGGCGGCCGCGCTCGTCCTGCTCGCCCCGGTGATCGCGGTCTGCGCGCTCGCGGTCGCGGTGGAAAGCGGCTTCCCGGTCTTCTTCCGGCAGGTCCGCGTCGGGATGGACGGCGGCACGTTCGTGCTCTTCAAGCTGCGCAGCGTGCGGCAGGCCGCCGTCGACGACTCGCAGACGCGCTGGTCGGTCGCGGGCGACCACCGGGTCGGCCCGGTCGGCCGCTTCCTGCGGCGGTCCTCTTTGGACGAACTGCCGCAGCTGTGGAACGTCGTGCGCGGCGACATGTCCCTGGTCGGCCCGCGCCCGGAGCGGCCGGTGTTCGTGCACGAGTTCTCCGCCGTCCACGACCTGTACTGGGCGCGGCACCGGGTGCCGACCGGGCTGACCGGCCTGGCCCAGGTGCACGGGCTGCGCGGCGACACCTCGATCGCGGACCGGGCGCGCTACGACAACTACTACATCGCGAACTGGTCGCTCTGGCTGGACGTCAAGATCATCATCCTCACGGTGGGAGAACTGCTGTGCCGCAGGCAACGCTGACGCGCCGGCACCCGGTGGCGCGCTGGACGGCCGTGTCCGTGCTGCTGGCCGCCTGCCTGGCCGGCTGCGTCCCCAGCGCGGCGCAGGAGATCTCGGCGCCGCCGCCGAAGCCGCTCGCCCCGTGCGCGTGGTGGTACGGGATCGGCAAGCCGCCGACGTCCGCGGAGATCGAGTCCGCGGCCCGGCGCTACCAGGTCGTCGTGCTCAACGCCGACCAGGGCGCGGCGATGCGCCGCCTGCACCAGCTCAACCCGCGGGTGCAGGTGCTGGTGTACAAGGACCTGTCCAGCACCCGCAACTACCCGGGCACGGTCGACGGCGGCCAGGACGCGGTCTACCTGCCGAGCGGGATCGGGTACGTCGCCGCGCAGGAGCACCACCCGGACTGGTTCGCCGTCGACGTCAAGGGCAAGCGCATCGAGTGGCAGGGCTACCCCAGGCACTGGCAGATGACGGTGTGGAACCCGGACTACCAGCAGGCGTGGACCGACGCCGTCGTCGCGGAGGTCAAGCGCGAGGGCTGGGACGGCGTGCTGGCGGACAACGACTTCAACTCGCTGAGCCACTACTCGCCCGCGGTGCTGGCGGGCACCGCGAACGTCGAGGAGACCGACCGCAAGCTCCGCGACGGCCTGGACGCCTTCCTGTCCCTGGCCGGCGACGCCCTCACGAAGACGAACAAGCTGCTGGTGCCCAACGTGTCCGAGACGCACCTGGTGCCGGGCCGCTGGACCGCGCACTCCCGCTTCGGGGGCGCGATGGAGGAGAACTTCGGGTTCCGCGAGGACGGCGGGACCGGCGGCCTGCTCACCTTCCGCGGCAACGAGTTCCAGGAACTACGCGCGCAGGCGGCCCTCGGCGAGTCGATGCTGCTGCTGGTGACGCGCACGCACAACGCGCGTGAGGAGCGGGCCGGCTACGCGAGCGCGGCCCTGCTGGCGGGCCCCCGCACGTGCTGGACCCGCGCGACGACGGACGACTACCGCAGCCCGGAGTGGTCGGCGCTGCAGGACAGCGGGCTGGGCGAAGCGGTGGACGCGGCGAGCCGGCTGCCGAACGGCGTCTGGTCCCGGACGTTCACCCACGGCTGGATCGCGGTGAACACGACGGCGTCGACCCAGACGATCGCCCCACCGCCGGGCCTCATCGTCCCCGGCACCCCTCCTCCCACGACCTCTTCCTCCCCTACTTCCTCCACTTCGGCTCCGCCGCCGCTCACCCTCGCGGCCGCGGACGCGGCGATCCTCGTGGACCCGCCCCAGGTCATGGCCCGATCCTGGCGAATCACCCGCGACGAGCTCCGGATCGGCACCCTCTGGGCCCGGTGAACCAACCAGCCAAATACGCAAACCGACCCCCTAGGTACGCGAGATGCCCCTCCAAGCACGCGAGATGCCTTCCCAAGCACGCGAGATGCCTCTCCAGGCACGCGAGTTCCGGCCTGGATCATCTCGATCGTGGTGATTGGCGGGGCAACTCGTGTGTCTGGATGGGTATCTCGTGTGTCTGGAGGGGTATCTCGTGTGTCTGGAGGGGCATCTCGCGTGATTGGTGGGGCATCACGGGTGGTGGGCGGGGTGGTGGGCTTCGGTCAGGCGGTCGTAGAGGGCCAGGTGCCGGCGGGCGCAGGCTTCCGGGCGGTAGCGGGTGTGGGCGCGTTCGGCGAGGAGGCGGCCCAGGCGGCCCGGGTCCGGTTCGGCGAACAGGGCCCGTAGCCGGTCGGCGAGCGCCGGGACGTCGCCCGGCGGGGCCAGGAACGCGGGCGCGCCCGGGACGTCGAGCATGGCGGGGACCCCGCCGGTGGCCGTGGCCACGACCGGCTTGCCCGCCGCCATCGCCTCGGCCACCACCAGCGGCTGTTGCTCCATTGTGGACGGCAGGACCAGCGCGTCCGCGGCGGCGAGCAGCGCGGGGACGTCCGGCCGGAAGCCGAGGAACGTCACCCGCCCGGCCAGCGGCTGCGCGGCTCGTTCCGCCTCGGCGCGCTGCGGGCCGTCGCCGACCACGGTCAGGTGGGCGTCCGGCGGCAGCACGCCCGGCCGGCCCAGCGCGGCGAGCAGGTCGAGAAGGCCCTTGCGCTCCACCAGAAGCCCGGCGAAGACGAGGTGCCGCACGGGCCCGCGCGGTGGCGCCGGCTCGGCGGGGGAGACGCAGTTGTCGACGTGCACCAGCCGTCCGGCGGGTACCCGCAGACGGCGGCGCAGGAACGTCCCCATCGCCTCGGCGGGCACGACCGTGCGGTCCAGCACGCGGGCGACCAGCGCGTCCGCCGCCAGCACGGTCCGCGTGTACGCCGACGGCCCGGCCGCCCCGCGCTCGCCTCGGAACCACGGCTCGGCGACGTCGTCGGGCACGCCGTGATAGGTCTGGACCAGCGCGGGCCGCCGGCCCCGGGTGAAGTGCAGGCCGGCGGCCACCAGACCGGCGCGGCGGTCCTGCGCGTGCACGACGTCCGGCCGCCAAGCGCGGATCGCCGCCCGCGCCCGGCCGGCCGCGGCGAAGTCCTCCTTGCCGGTGACCGCGAGTTCCTCGTGCAGCCCGTCGAGCGACGACGCCCCGCGCGCGGGCACGGGACCGAAGACCCGGACGTCCAGACCATCGGCGGCCAGGGTCGCGGCCAGCCGGACGGTGACGTCGACCGGGCCACCCCGGTCCTGGGTGAGCAGAAAGGCGATGCGGGTCACGTGAGACGCTCCGGGGTGGGTCGGCGGGGGTGTGTGGGCGGGGCGACCTACGCCGGGCGCTCCGGCGGGGCTGGTTCGTCAAGGGCGGCGACGTGGTGAGCGGTGCGGGTCACGTGGGGCGCTCCGGTGGGGTGAGTTTGTCGACGAGGGTGGCGACCTGGTCGGTCATCCGGCCGCTGTCGAAGGACAGTTCCGCCCGGCGGCGGCCGCGTTCGCCTTCGCGGCGGGCCAGCCCCGGGTCGGTGAGGCGCGCGGCGACCGCGTCCGCGAGGCGGGTGAGGTCACCCGGTGGCAGCACGGCGCCGGCGTCCGCCACGCTCTGCCGCATGCCGCCCACGTCGAACGCGACCACCGGGCGCGCGCACGCCATCGCCTCCAGCGGCACCAGCGCCATGCCCTCGGCACGGGAGGGCAGGACCACGACGTCCGCGGCGGTGTACCAGGCGGCCGGGTCGTCGGTGTGGCCCGCCCATCGCACGGACGGGTGACCCGCGACCGGGTGCCGTTCGCGCCAGACGGGGCCCATCGGGCCGTCCCCGGCGAAGACGAGCTGTGCGTCCGGCCGCCGCCGCAGCACCGCGGGCCACGCCGAGAGCAGCTGGTCCTGGCCCTTGAGCTCGGCGAGCCGGCCGAGGCAGACGGCGAGCGGCGCCCGGGCGGGCAGCCCGAGCCGCCGTCTCGCGGCGAGCCGGTCGCCGGGGACGAAATGTCCGGTGTCGACGCCGTTGCAGACCACTTCGGCCTCGGCGGTCACCCCGGCGGTTCGCCCGGCGGCGAGTTCGTCGTCGCTGACGCAGACGACGAGGTCGGTCCACCGCGAGGCGAAGCGTTCCCACGCGGCGGAGGCGCGGCGCAGGGGGCCGTCGGCGGTCTCGAAGGACCACAGGTGCGGCTGGAAGACGGTCGGCCGCCGGCCGCGCACGGCCAGCCGCCCGGCGAGGCCGGCCTTGGAGCTGTGCAGGTGGACGACATCGGGGTCGAGGGCGCGGAGGAGCCGGCCCAGCCGGAGGGCTTCGGCGAGCGACCGGGGACCGGGACCGCGAAGGGCGGTCCAGGGGCGGACGCCGATGCCGAGCTCCCGGGCGCGTTCGGCGAGCCACCCCGACGGCGGGCAGACGACGGTGACCTCCCAGCCCCGGTCCCGCTGGGCAGCGGCGAGTTCCAGCACGACGACGGCGACGCCGGCGGTGACGGGCTGGGAGACGTGCACGATCTTCACCACAGGCCTCCCGCGGCAGCCGCCGGACGTTGGTGTGGCGCAGTCGCGATCTTCACCGCAGACCTCCCGCGGCAGCTGCCGGGCGTTGGTGTGGCGCAGTCGCGGCCTTCACCGCAGGCCTCCCCGCCGCAGTTCCCCGAGCGCGTCCCGCTGCAGCAGCAAAGTCGCCCCGGCGTAGCCCGCCACGAGCACCGCAGCCTCGGCCACCGCACCCGCCCACGACCCCCCGGACCACCGCCCGAACACCACCGCCGGCGCCGCCCCCGCCACGCACGCCAGCAGGACCCGCAGCACCATCGCGCCCAGTTCCGTGCCCGTCGGCGCCACGCCCAGTCCCGCCAGGACCCGCCACGCGACCGGCACCACCAGCCACGCCGCGCCGCACTGGACCCACGCCACCGCGCCGATGCCCGCCTGGGTCAGGGCCGCCAGCCCGGCCGCCAGGAGCAGCAGGTGCGTCGTCTCGAGGGCCAGGTAGCGGCGGACGTGGCCGGTTGCCTTCACCGCCTGGTACCAGATCTGCAGCAGGCAGATCCCGGCGCCGTAGCCCGACAGCACCGCCAGCGGGCCCGCCGCCCCCGCCCACCGGTCGCCCAGCAGCACGATCCGGTCGGCCAGCACCGCCAGGGCCAGGTACAGGCCGCCGGTCACCACCAGCACCGCGCGCGTGAACCGGGTGACCGCCCCGCCCAGCGGACGGCCTTCGCGCCGCAACCGCGTGAACACCGGGAAGGCGACCGCGCCCAGCACGACCGCCACCATGATGTACGGCACCCAGGCGAGCCGGTACGCGAGCGAATACACCCCGACCGCGTCCGGGCCGAGCGCGTGGCCCACCGCGAAGTAGTCGAGGTTGACCAGCAGCGCGCCCACCACCGCGGCCGGCCCCACCACGGCCACCCAGCGCAGCACCTCCCGCGCCGCGCCCGCGTCCCAGTGCGGCCGGACGCCGCCGCCGGCCAGGGCGCCGAGCAGCGGCTGCGTCACCGCCGTCGTCAGCAGGCCGAGCACCAGCGACAGCGGGCCGGCGCCGCACGCGGCGAGCACGACCGTCAGCACCGCGCCGAGCACCGCGCTGCCGCCGTCGGGCAGCAGGCGCCGCCGGAAGTCCAGTTCCCGGTGCATCAGGCCCATCTGGACGCCGCCGGCGGCCGAGAACGGCAGGCCGAGCGCGGCCAGCCGGACCAGGCCGGCGGCGTCCGGGGTGCCGAGCAGCGCCGTGAGCGGCCCGGCCGCGGCCACCAGCGCGACGGCGAGGGCGGCCCCGGCGCCGACGCTCAGCGTGAACACCGTGCCCGCCGTCCGCCGCGGGTCGCGTTCGGTGCGGCCGATGACGTCGTAGACCCCGATCGACTGGACGACCTGGCCGAGGTTCACCAGCGCCACCGCGAGCGCGACGGCGCCGAGCTGCCCCTCCGTCAGCAGCGCCGCCAGCACCAGCGTGACCAGCATCTGGCTGCTCTTGCTGACCAGGTTGACCACGCCCAGCCACAGCGAGCCGCGGACCGCGCGGGTCCCGAGCGTCGGCGTCACGTGGCCCGCACCCGGGCCAGGCGGACCGCGGCGTAGACGGCGAGCCCCCACGCGAGCACCACCGCGACACCGTCCACGGTGACCGCGGCCCGCCCGCCGAGCGTCGCGGCAACCGCACTGTCCACTGTGTACAGATGCGCGAACGGGACGGCGAGCGCGAGGACGGCCGCGCCCCAGCCGTGCCCGGCCCGCTGCCGCCACCACAGCGCGGCCACCGCGGCCATCGACGGGACGGCGATCAGCACGTCACCGGGCTGGTGCACCACGCAGACCACGACGGTCAGGCACGTCAGGAGGTCGGCGAGCGGCGCCGAGAGCCGCCGGGCGAGCACCGCGCCGGTGGCGAGCACGCCCGCCAGCACCACGAGTTCGAGGCCGGCGGGCACCCAGCCGGTGACGCGGAAGAACACCGCGGCGACGTCGATGCGTTGCGCGGTCAGGGAATCGACGGCGCCGTAGTCGGTGCCGCGGGCGTGGGTGAGGTTCGCGACGACGACGTCGAGGAACGGCCCGATCCCGCCGCCCCGCACGACGAGCAGCACGACGACGGGCAGGCTGGCGGCCGCGGCGATCGCGGTGCCGGTCAGCGCGACCCGGCGGGAGCCGCGGGCGAACAGCAGGACGGCCAGGGGGAAGCCGTACTGGGGTTTGAGCCAGGCGAGGGCGAGCGCCACGGCGGCCCAGCCGGGCCGGTCGCGCCGCGCCAGCAGGGCACCGGCCGCGCCCACGGCGACCAGCGGGTTGATCTGCCCGACGTAGAGCTGCGCCTTCCCGACCTGGCTGGTGACGAGCAGCGCGGCGATCACGGACGTGGTGACGGCGAACGGAGCCGCCACGATCCGCCGCACGGCGTGCGCGGCCAGGGCGGCCAGCGCGACCAGCAGCAGCAGGTTGACGACGCTGAAGGCGACGGCACCGACCCGGTAGCCCGGCAGCGCGAACGGGGCGTGCAGGAGGAGGTGGTAGGGCTGGTAGAGGTTGAAGTCCTGGCGCACGGGCCAGTGGGCGAACATCGCCGCGGGGTCGTAGGGGTTGCCGCCGGCGAGGAATTCCCGGATGGGGAAGTAGAGGGCGTCGCGGAAGTCCTGCAGCCGTTCCTCGCCGAGGTTGGCCGGGGTGGGGAGGGGGACCTGCCAGGAGGGGGCGAGGGCGTGCCAGGCGCTGACGGCTCCGGCGAGGGTGGCGACGAGGAGGACGAGCCGCTGTTTGGGGGTCATGCCCCGGTCGTGGGTGAGAGTGGCCTGCTGTCTCGCGCTCACGCCAGCACCACCGCCACCAGCACCGCATCCGCCGGCAGCACACCCACCGCCGCGGTCAGCTCCGCCTGCCGCCGCCCGGCCGCCGTCACCGCCACCACCGATGCGCCTTCACCGCGCTCCTCCGGCAGCCCGGCCGCCAGCTTCGCCGCCGTCTCCGTCAGTTCCGGCACCACCGGCAGCACCCGCACCGGGCGCCCGGCCGCGCGGCACAGCACCGCCAGCCGGTCCGCCGCCGACGGGTCGTCCTCGCGCAGCACCGCCACCGGACGCCGGACGCCCGCCGCCGCCAAGGCCCGGCGGACCGGGCCGGGCCCCCCGCCGCCCGGCGTCAACCGGCGGACGGCCGCCGTGGCGAGACCGGCCGCGATCGCGCCCACCAACGCCAACCCCGTCACCAAGGCCGCGTCCGGGGCCAGCGTGATCACCTCGGGCCGCGGGTCCAGCGTGCGCAGCTTGGCCGCCGGGGCCAGCAGGTCCGCGTCGATCATCGCCTTCGCCAGCGCCGTCGCCGCGGCCGAAGCCCGCTCCGGCGAACCCGCGCGCACCGACAGCCGGGCCAGGCCGGAGGCCGGGACCAGCTCCACCGACACCTGCCCCGCCAGCTCGTCCGGCGGGTACCCCGACACCGGGGCTGCCGCCTGCAGCACCGACGGGCTGCGGGCCAGCTCGACCAGCGCCGGCAACGCCAGCGAGACGACTTCGCCGTACGGTGCGCCGTCCGCCGCGGCCGGGGTGGCGAGCAGGCTCACCCGGCCCTGGTACTCGGCCCCGCGCGTCAGGCCGACCACCAGCACGAGCGCCCCCACCACCAGCGCCACGGCGACGCTGAGCAGGGCGGTACGCGGAACGCGGATCCTCATCGGGCACCTCGGAGCAGCTCGTCGTAGGACTTCATCAGCGTGTGCGGGTCGTGGTCCCGCTCGACGGCCCGGATCCCTTCAGCCGCCAGCGAATCCCGGGCCGGTTCGTCGAACAGCACCGTGTTCAGCGCCGCGGCGGCCGACGCCGGATCGCCCGGGGGCACCACGATCCCGCCGCCCCCGGCCAGCACCCCGGCGATCCCGCCGACGTCCGTCGCGACCACCGGCCGCCCGGCCGCCAGCGACTCCAGGACCGCCAGCGGCAGGCCCTCCCAGTCGCTGGTCAGCACCGTGACGTCGGCCGCGGCGAGCAGGTCCGGGACGTCTTCGCGGGTGCCGAGGAACTCGACGCGGCGGCCCGTGGCCTGCGCGCGGCGCTCGAGTTCCGCGCGCAGGCTGCCGTCGCCCGCCAGCCACAGCACCGCGTCGCCCGCCACCGCGGCCCAGGCGTCCAGCAGCACGTCGTGGCGTTTCTGCGGTTCCAGCCGGGCCAGGCAGAGCGCGACCGGCGTCCGCTCCGGGACGCCGAGGGACGCGCGGATCTCCGCGCGGCCGAACACCGGCGGCCGGGGGAACACCGCGTTCCGGATCACCACCGGCCGGTCCAGGCCCGCCGCGGCGAGCAGGTCCGCGGTGGCGGGGGAGACGGCGACGACCCGGCGGGACGTGCGGCGCAGGATCCGCGCCGCGGCGGGGTAGTCGGCCTCGGCGACGCCGTGGAAGACCGTGAAGAGCGGCCGCCGGCTCGCCAGGCGCGCCACCAGGCTCGCGCCGACGTTGTGGGCCAGCACGACGTCCGGCCGGAACCGTGCGATCGCGCGGCGGGTGGCCCAGGCCGCCTTCAGCACGCCCGCCTTGCTGCGGCGCGCGAGCGGGACGGGGAACACCGGCGTCCCGGCCGCGGCGAGGGCGTCGGCGCGGAACCCGCCGGCGCTGGCGACCGCGGACACCCAGCCGTACTCCTCGCCGCGGCCCACCATGCCGGCGACCAGCGTCTCCGCCCCGCCCGCCCCCATCTCACTGATCACGTGCAGCACCCGCATCGGCGCCTCCCACTCCTTCTCGGCGAATCCGGGCTTCGGCCGCGACGGCGAGCGCGGCCAGCGACCACAACGGCAGGTAGTACTGCTCGGACAGGAACGTCGAGGTGACCAGGACGGCCAGCAGGGACGCCTGGATCGCCACCGCCTCGGTCCGCCGCGGCCCGGGCCCGGCCGACCGGACCGTCCGCTCGCTCGCCACCGCGGCGGTGCCGATCACCCCGGCGAACAAGGCAAACCCCGGCAGGCCCAGTTCCGCGGCGATCTCGAGGTACATGTTGTGCGCCACCGGGGTCTGCTCGTCGACCTCGGCGTCGTGCGACTCGGCGGCGTAGTGCTCGCGGAACCCGCCCGGGCCGACGCCGAGCACCGGGTGGGCGGTCAGCATCCGGGCCGCCGCCTGCCAGCGGAGCTCGCGAGTGTCCACATTGGACGCGGCGATGAACTCCTTCTCCTGCAGCGCCCGGTCCAGCTGCGGCCCGGCGAACAGCAGGACGGCCAGCCCCAGCCCGGCGACCGACGCGACGACGGCGGCGAGCACCCGCCACGGCAGCACGCGCCGCAGCAGCAGCCAGCCCGTCGCGGCGGCCAGGCCCAGCGCGCCGCCGCGGGAGAACGTCGCCGTCGCGCCGGCCACCAGCACGATGCCCGCCACCGCGAGGACGGCGCCCCGGCCCCGGCGGTGCAGCGCCGCCAGCAGCGGGACGGCCGCGACGAGGAAGTAGGCCAGGTCGTTCGGGTCCGGCTGCGGGCCGCTCGCCCGGGCTTCGCCGCCGACGACCAGGCTGAACAGCGCCCCGCCGCCCGCGACGGTGGCGCCCGCGGCCGCCGCGAACAGCAGCCACCGGATCGGCACCTCGCGGCTCGCGACGTCCGCCAGGGCCGCGGTGACCACCAGGAACGGCAGCCAGCGCACGGTGTACTCGGCGGTGAACGGGCCCGCCGCGTGCAGTGCGGCCGTCGCCGCCAAAACCACGGCGAGCAGCGCCAGCACCGCGTGCAACGGCGTCGGGACGGGCAGCTGCCGCCGCCGGAGCCGCGCGGCGAGCCAGGCCAGCGTCAGCAACGCGGGCGCGACCTTCCCGAGCTGGCTCTGCACGGCCGTCAGGTAGCCCTCGACCGGCGCCAGCGCGACGGTCGCGCAGGCGAGCACCTGCAGCGGGACCGCGTCCCGGGTCCGGGGCCGGACGACCGCGAGCGCCGTCATCTCCCGGCGTCCAACCGGGTCGCCGGGCGGGTCCGGCGCACGGCCGTGCGCCGGACGTACTCGCCGGTGCCGACGACGTCGAAGTGCTCGCGCAGCGCGGAAAGCACCCAGCCCAGCCAGGCCACCTTCCGGGCGCCCGTGGCCGCCATGCCGGGGAAGAACTCCATCCCGGGTGCGTCGGCCGCACCGAGGACGTCGGTGGGGTGCAGCAGCAGCGAGGGGGACACCCCGCGCAGGAGGCAGAGCCGCAGCGCCGCGCGGAAGTACCCCCGGGCCAGCCGCGGCGAGATTTCGTGCAGCTGCAGCAGGTACGAGCCGTGGATCGGGGTGCGCAGCAGCGGCATCGTCGTCACCGGCAGCTCCACCAGCGCGCTGCCCGCGCAGGTCCGCCAGCGGTAGGCGTGCACCGGGGCCAGCACCCGCGAGAAGCCGCCGAAGAGCTCGCCGGCGCTTTCTTCCGGCGCCTTCGCCGTGCGGTTGTGGTAGGCGCGGGCCAGCGGGCCGATCCACGTCGGCAGGGTGCTGGCGTCGTAGGCGTAGCCGCGTTCGGCGAGCAGTTCGACCAGGTCGCGCGTCACGCTGTAGCCGGGGCCGCGGAACCCGCCCGGCCGGGGTGCGCCCGCGGTGGTGATCGCGTCTTCGGTCCGGCTCAGCTCGGCTTCCAGCCGGTCGCGGGAGTAGCGGTGCAGCCAGGGTTCGTGGCCGAAGGAGTGGTTGCCCACCTCGTGCCCGGCCGCGGCGATCTCGGCGACCGCCTTGGCGCCGTCCTCGCGGACGACGTCGGCGCCCACGACGAAGACCGTCGTCGTGAGGCCCTGTGCACCGAGGATCTCCAGCAGCCGCGGCACCGCGGACGGCAGGAAACTGGGGTGGTCGCGCCAGCCGGGATCGCCGTGGGTCTTGAGGTAGGCCCACAGGTTGTCGAGGTCGACCGAGACGCTGGCCAGCGGCCGCGGACTCACGCGGCCTCCCCGGCGAGCGAGGCCGTACCCGAGCGCGACTGCACGCCGAGCAGCAGGACGCCGCTCACGACCACGGCCAGCCCGAAGGCCACCCACGGCTCGCGGCCGCCGACGACGTGGTCGCCGAGCACCGCCATGCCGGTGACGGAGGCGAGCACGATCGTCGTCGCGTCGGCGGTGGCCACGACGGCCGCCGCCGGCCCGCGCTGCAGCGCGACCGCCATCGACGCCTGGCCGAGCACGGCCGCCGCGAACATCAGCCAGGTCAGCGGGTTCGCCGGCAGGGCCAGCAGGTCGAGGTGGGCCAGCGTCCGGCTGGCCACCGCCACCACGGCGAACGCGACCCCGGACAGCACCGCGGCGGGCAGGAACGTCCCGGCGCGGCCCGCGGGGACCATGGCCAGCCCGGTGCCGAGCACGACCACCGCCAGCGCGGCGATCCCGGCGAACGGGAGGTCCGTGGCGACCGAGGGCGCCGACGACCCGGCCAGCACGACCAGCCCGGACGCCAGCAGCACCAGCGTCATCGCCTCCGCCGTGCGGATCCGCCACCCGAGCACGGCGACGCCGAACACCGTGGCCAGCCCGATCGCCGACGAGGACGCGGCCTGGACCAGGTACAGCGGCAGGGAAGCACGCGCGAAGAAGGCGAGCGCGAAGCCGCCCGCCTGACCGGCGAACCCCAGCAGGTACAGGCGGTCGGCGGCCAGCCGCGCCAGCAGGCCCAGCCCCGCGCCCGGCCGGTTGCGGGCCCGCCGGGCCGCGACGCTCTGCGCGACGATCCCGACCGCGTACAGCACCGCGGACGCCACGAGCACGGCGTAATCCACCACGAACGACTCCTCACGTCCCGCACCGCGTACCAGGTGCCTGCGGCAAAGCGTAGAAACGCCGAACCGGCTCCACTTTCGAAGGATGGGATTCGCGAATTCGTCACGCTGTGGCACGGATTCGGGGGACTGGAGCAACACTATGGTGTGACGAGCTGCCGGGGCTCGGCGGTCAGGACACGGTGCGTAATAACGGATAGTGTCGAGCCCGGGCGTCCGGCGGCAAATCCGCGACCATTTCGGCCGCCCCACCCGTTCGAGTTATACGCACCCCGGTCAGCGGTTCGCGCACCCCACACGATCGGTGAACCGGCTGGAACGGCCGCCGGGTGCGTCAGTACGTTTTCGCTGCCACGCGGAACACGCCTTGAATGCCGCCGTGGCAATTGTCTATCGAGGAGAATCCATGCTGAAGAAAATCGGCTTCGTCGCCGTCGCCATGGCGGCCGGAGCCTTGGTCACCGGTGGAATCGCGTCCGCGGGGACGCCGGGTGACGAGCACGGCCACCGCCAGGGCCCGTACGGGTACGACTCCACCGGCCAGGTCGGCCTGCTCAACCTGAACAACACCGACGCGCTGCACAACGTGCAGGGCACCCTCGGCGTGTGCGGCAACGACATCAACGTCCTCGGCGTCCAGGTTCCGCTGCACGACGTGGCGAACGGCATCGGCGTTCCGGTCCTGTCGCCGGGCACGAGCGAGGCGAGCGGCGAGTCGCCGTACAACTGCGCTTCGAGCGGGCTCGCCGACGGCGGCACCAGCCAGGGCGACTGAGCTCCCGCGGCGGTGAGGACCGCCGCCGGATCCCCACCGCCGGATCGGCGCCACCGGCGCCCGGAGTTCCGCCGTTTTCCCCGGCGGGTGCAAGAGGAGTTCCTTCCGTGATCAAGCAGCTCGGATTCGTCGCGACCGCGCTGGCCGCCGGGTTGGCCGCGTTCGGCGGCTCGGCCTCGGCGACCGACGTCACCGTCGTGACGCACCCGGTCGACCAGGACCACCAGTTCGGCCTGGCCAACGCGCAGAACCTCCACGCGGTGCGCAACCTCGACCTCGTGGGCGGCGGTTGCGACAACACCGTCAACGTGCTCGGGGTGCAGGTCCCGCTGCACGACGCCGGGCAGTTTGCCGGCTCGTCGCCGGAGAACTGCGCCGGTGGCGGCGGCACGGACGGCGGGACGGCCCAGGGCGGCTGAGGCAAGCCCGGTAGGAGGCCGCCGCGTGGAACGCTGATTCCGCGCGGCGGCTTTTCGCTGCAGAAAAGAAAGCCTGGACGAATGGGGCACGACGGTGGCCGCGCGGGTGGGGTGGACCCCGTCGCCGAAAACGCGCAGCTGTGGGCGGCGCTGTCGTCCCGCGCGGTGATCGAGCAGGCCAAGGGCATGGTGATGCTGGTGCGCGGCTGCTGCGCGGTGGAGGCGTTCGCCGTGCTGGTCGCGGTTTCCCAGCAGACCAACGTGAAACTCCGCGACGTCGCCGCGGTCGTCGTGGCCGCCGGCAGCGCCACCGGGCCGGGACTGCCCGATGCGGCCGCCGAGCGCGCGGTGCGCGCGGCGCTGTGTGCCCACCTGCGCTAGGACCTGGGAACCGGCGAGGCGGGGCGTCGCCCGGCTGCGGGTTCGGCTGAGGGGTTCAAGCCTCGCCGGTTCTCCAGCGGGATATCCGCTCCGGGGGTCAGCGGAACGAAATCCGTGCTCCGAGAATACGACCTCCGCCCCGATCGCGTCGCTTTTATCCGGGTGGTTGCGCCGAGAACGGGTGTGCGAACAATGCCGCCGGTGCCGGACCGCTTTTCCGTCCGATAAACCCCGCTGACCCGATCGGGCCAATGAATGCCCGGTCAAAGCGCCGCGGTGCCCACCCGATGGTGGATCGAAGTGGAATTCACCCGGTTGCCTCAGTACGTTTCCCTCACGCGGGACGGCCAACACACCTCGCCGCCGTCCTGTCCGATGCACCGTCAATTCTAGGAGAACTCATGCTGAAGAAGGTTGGTTTCGTCACGGCGGCCATGGCGGCCGGCGCGTTCCTCGCCGGTGGCGTCGCGGCCGCCGGGACGCTGGACGGCCCCGACCACCACCACGGTGGTCACACCGGCCAGCTCGGCCTGGTCAACCTGAACAACACCGACGTGCTGCACAACGTCAACGCCACGCTCGGCCTGTGCGGCAACGACATCAACGTGCTCGGCGTCCAGGTCCCGCTGCACAACGTGGCGAACGGCATCGGCGTGCCGATCCTGTCGCCGGGCGAGAACTCGGCCGAGGGCGAGTCCCCGTACAACTGCGCGTCGGGCGGCCTCGCCGACGGCGGCACGGACCAGGGCCACTGAGCCTCCGCGCCGCGGCTGCCCGTTGTGTGTGCGGAAGCCGGCCGGGGCGCGGGATCCGGCGCCGCGCGTGACGTCGTAGGGCGTGTCCGGAACAGGGAGCGAGCTGCACACTCCGGTTCCGTGTCCCAGGCACGCAGCGACGCAGTGTGACGCCGGCACGGGTGGGACCGGCCACCGGACATCGGAAGTGGTCCGGTCCCACCCGGCGCTGAAATCGCCGCACCGAATCCCGGTGCGGCGATTTTGTGTTTTCAGCGTCTCGGCGTGGTGCCCACATCGAGCACGATGTCGAGCAACGCGGCCTGTTGCGCGGCCCCGGCCCGGGTGTACCCGGGCGACGCGGCCACGGCGCGGCGAAGGTCGTCGGGGTCGGCGGTGCCGGTGTCGAACCCGGTCACCCGGGTCACGTCGATCGGTCCTCGGCACTGGGTTTCCACGTGAAAGGCTCTCCTGCGGTCGGGCGTGCGGTCCGTGCTCTCGTTATCGCTCCGTTATCGGGTGGTGTTACCGGATCCGTGTCCCTCGGTCAGGTGAAGCCCTCGGGAGGGAGGGCTCAGGTGCGGGCCCACCGCTGGTTCGGCTGCCCGCTGCAGGCCCACAGGATCGCGTGCGTCCCGTTGGCCGTCGCCGCGCCTTCGACGTCCAGGCAGAGTCCGGAGTGGACGTTGCGGACGGAACCGTCCTGGCCGAACGTCCACTTCTGGTTGTCCTGCCCGCCGCACGGCCAGCTGAGCACGCGGGTGCCGTTGGTGGTGCCCGCGTGGTCGGCGTCGAGGCACATGGTGCCGAAGACGCGGATCTCGCCGTTCGGCCAGCTGGTCCACAGCTGGTTCGCCGCGGTCTGGCAGTCCCGGATCAGGGTGCCCGCGCCCGCCGCCGTCGAGGCGTTGTCGACGTCGAGGCAGCGGCCCGAACCCGCGTCCTTCAGCCGCGAAGTCGTGCTCGCCACCGGCGAACCGCCGGACACGCGGAAGGCGGCGACGCCGTGGGCGGGCACGCTCGCGCTGATCGCGCCCGCCGTCGCCGACGTACCGCCGGTCCACAGGTCGGCCAGCGTGAACGACGAGCCGGTCAGCCCGACCTGCGCCGCGGTCGTGCCGATGGTGGCGGTGGCGCTGCCGCGGTTGAGCAGCCCGACCGCGACCGAGCCGTCGGCCAGCGGTTTCGCAAAGACCTCGGCGGTGCCGTCGTCGCGCACCCGGCGCCCGCCCGCGCCGAGCCGGTCCTGGTCGACCGCCAGCAGCCGCGGGTTGCGCAGGATGGCACTGACGTCGGCGGACATCGTGCGGATGTCGTTGCCCGCCATCAGCGGCGCGGCCATCAGCGCCCACAGGGCGAAGTGCGCGCGGGACTCGGTCAGCGACAGGCCGGGCCGGCCCACCACGAGCATGTCCGGGTCGTTCCAGTGCCCGGGACCGGCCTGCGCGGCCAGCGGCGCGGTGACGTCGAGGACGTTGCCCACGCCCATCGGGTAGCTGTTGGTGTTGCCGTTCTGCCAGATGTCGAGCAGGTCCTCGGTGGTGCGCCACAGGTCGGCGACCTGGCCCCAGTCGTACTTGTCGCCGGTGATCGCGTGGTAGCTGTTGGGGTTGATGCTGTAGACGATCGGGCGGCCGGTGGCCCGCAGCGCGTCGCGCATCAGGCCGAACCGCGCGACCTGCTCGTCGCGGGTGCCGGCGGGGGAGCACCAGTCGTACTTGAGGTAGTCGACGCCCCACGACGCGAACGTGCGGGCGTCCTGGGTCTCGTGGCCCTGGCTGCCGGTGGACCCGGGGTAGGTGCCGGTCCGCTGGGCGCAGGTGCGGTCGGTCGGCACCTGGTAGATGCCGAACTTCAGGCCGCGGCCGTGGATGTAGTCGCCGAGGGCCTTCATGCCGCCGGGGAACTTCGACGCGTTGCCCCGCAACGCGCCCTGGGCGTCGCGCTGGGGGTCGAACCAGCAGTCGTCGACCACGACGTACTGGTAGCCCGCGTCGCGCATCCCGGAGGAGACCATCGCGTCGGCCGCCTGGCGGACGCTGGTTTCGCTGACGTTGCAGCCGAAGCTGTTCCAGCTGTTCCAGCCGAGCGGCGGGGTCAGGGCGGGGCTTCCGGGCGCGGCGACGGCGGCGGGGCCGGCCGGTGCCGCGACGGACAACGACAGCGCGGCGGCGATCGCGGCGAGCAGGTGACGGGTTCGAGCGGGCATCGGTGCCCCTTCCGAGGTGTTAGCGTTAACACAACGTCCGGGTATGTATAGAGGAGGTGACCGCGCCGCGTCCAGCCTCCACCCGCCGGGCGATGATTGCCAAACGCGTGCCCGGATGATTACAGTCCCGGTCTGGGAGCGCTCCCACTCATCTGGCTCGACGACGAGGAGATGGAATGCGGGCAAGAAGATTCCGGACCGGCTTGGTGTTGCTGGCGGTCGCGGCGCTCGGGGTGACGGCGGGTTCCGTGCCCGCGTCCGCGGCGGACTACGAGCGGTTGCTCAACGGCACCTTCGCCGGGGGCACCATCGACCCGTGGTGGGCCGGGGCCGGCACCATCGGCCGCGTCACCGGCGGCGAGTTCTGCACCGACGTGGCCGGCGGCACGGCCAACGGCTACGACGCGCTGGTCGGTCAGAACGGCGTCCCCTACGAGACCGGGCAGCAGTACACCCTGACCTTCGACGCGCACGCGACGACCACCCAGCAGATCTCGGCCGTCGCGGGCGAGGCCGTCTCGCCCTACCGGCAGATCTCGCGCACCGACCTGACGGTCACGCCGTCGACCCAGCACTTCACCGTCACCTTCACGTCCACTTTGGACTTCCCGAACGCGGGCAACGGGCAGCTGGCCTTCTGGTTCGGCGGCCAGGCCGCCGCCAACACGATCTGCCTGGACAACATCTCGCTGATCGGCGGCGTCGTCCCGCCCGGCGGCCTGCCCCCGACCAGCGGCATCCGGGTGAACCAGGAAAGTTACCTGCCCGGCCTGCCCAAGCGCGCCACCGTGATCAGCGATTCGGCCACGCCCCTGACGTGGACGCTCAAGAACTCGGCCGGCACCGCCGTGGCCACCGGCCAGACCCGGCCCCGCGGCGCGGACGCCCCCTCCGGCGAGAACGTGCACGAGATCGACTTCTCCGGCTACGACACCGCGGGCACCGGCTACACGCTCAGCGTCGGCTCGGAAACCAGCTTCCCGTTCGCCATCTCCGCGGACGGCCTGAAGAAGCTCCGCTACGACTCGCTGGCGTTCTTCTACCACCAGCGCAGCGGCATCGCGATCGACGCCCAGTACGTCGGGGCGAACTACGCCCGCCCCGCCGGTCACGTCAACGTGGCGCCGAACCAGGGTGACAACAACGTGCCCTGCCGCTCGGACCTGAACTGCGGCTACACCCTCGACGTGCGCGGCGGCTGGTACGACGCCGGCGACCACGGCAAGTACGTCGTCAACGGCGGCATCGCCGCGTGGGAACTGCTCGACGAGTACGAGCGCGCGCTGCGGGTCGGCGACCCGAGCGCGCTGGGCGACGGCAAGCTGGCGATCCCGGAGCAGGCCAACGGCGTGCCCGACATCCTCGACGAGGCGCGCTGGGAGGTCGACTTCCTGCTCGAGATGCAGGTGCCGGACGGCAAACCGGACGCCGGCATGGTGCACCACAAGATCCACGACGCGCAGTGGACCGCCCTGCCCACCCGGCCCGACCAGGACAGCCAGGCCCGCCGGCTCTCCCCGCCGAGCACGGCCGCCACGTTGAACATGGCGGCGGTCGCGGCCCAGGCGTCACGGCTGTGGCGGACCATCGACCCGGCGTACTCGGCGAAGCTGCTCGCGGCGGCCGAGAAGGCGTACGCCGCGGCGAAGGCCAACCCGAACAAGCTCGCCGACCCGAACGACGGCACCGGCGGCGGCACCTACAGCGACAACACCGTCAGCGACGAGTTCTACTGGGCGGCGGCGGAGCTGTACGCGACGACCGCAAAGAGCGCGTACCGCACCGACGTCACCGGCTCCCCGCTTTACCGCGGCGCCAGCTTCAACACCCACGGCTTCGACTGGGGCTCGACGGGCGCCCTCGGGGACATCACGCTCGCGCTGGTGCCCACCGACCTGCCGGCCGCGGACGTCGCCGCGATCAAGACGGCCATCACCACGACCGCCGACAGCCACCTCGCCCAGATGGCGGGCATGGGTTACCCGGCGCCGTACCGCACGGCGGACGGCACGTACGAGTGGGGGTCCAACGGCCTGGTGGCCAACAACGGGGTGGTGCTCGCCCTGGCGTACGACTTCACCAAGCAGGCCAAGTACCGCGACGGCGCGTTCGAGGCCATGGACTACCTGCTGGGCCGCAACCCCGCGAACTACTCGTACGTCTCCGGCCACGGCGACCAGGCGGTGCAGAACGTGCACCACCGGTTCTGGGCGCACGAGCTGGACCCGTCCCTGCCGACCGCCCCGCCCGGCGCGCTGTCCGGCGGCCCGAACAGCGGCCTGCAGGACCCGACCGCGGCCCGGCTGCTGACCGGCTGCGCGCCCCAGCGCTGCTTCGTCGACGACATCCAGGCGTACTCGGTGAACGAGGTCGCGATCAACTGGAACTCGGCGCTGGCCTGGCTGGCGAACTGGACGGCGGAGAAGTCCCCGGCACCGGCCGACACGACCGCGCCCACCGCGGCGGGCAAGCCGGCCGTCTCCGCGGTCTCCGGCACGGGGGCGACGGTGACCTGGGCGGCGGCATCGGACCCGGAGAGCGGCGTCAAGAACTACGACGTGGTGAGCGTGACCGGCACGGTCCGCAAGGTGCTCGCGACGGTGACGGGGACGACCACGACGTTGACGGGCCTCGCCCCGTCGACGGCGTACACCCTGGTGGTGGTGGCCCGCAACGGCGCGGGCCTGACCGGCCCGGATTCGGCGGCCACGCAGTTCACGACGTCGCCGGGCACCCCACCCGGCGGCTGCGCGGTGACGTACACGGCGAACTCCTGGAGCGGCGGCTTCACGGCGGCGATCACGGTGACCAACACGGGGACGACGGCCTGGCCGACGTGGACGCTGAAGTTCCCGTTCCCGGGCACCCAGAAGGTGACCCAGGGCTGGTCGGCAACGTGGACGCAGTCGGGCGCGGACGTCACGGCCACGGCGATGCCCTGGAACGCCGCGGTAGCACCGGGCAAGTCGGTCTCGATCGGCTTCAACGGCAGCTACACGGCCACCAACCCACCCCCGACGGCCTTCTCGGTGAACGGCAAGGCATGCGGGTGACGGCCGGACGGGTGGTTCGCCGCGCGAACGCCCGGTCGATGAGCTAGCGTCATCCAGTGCGGGCAGGCGCGCCTCCTCCCCCTCGGCGCGTCTGCCCGCACTCTGCCGTCCGCAGGTCCACATCGGACCCGCGGACGGCAGAGTGCTTTCGGCGGGCCTCAGCCGCAGGAGGTGCCGTTCAGGGTGGGGGACTGGAACGGTGGGGTGCTGCCGGTGTAGTTCGCGTTGTACCCCAGTGTCACCGTTGCTCCCGTGCCCAGGTTGCCGTTCCACGAGGTGCTGTCGACCTTGACCGTGTCGCCCGTGTCGGTCCACGTTCCGTTCCAGCCCTGCGTCACCGTGACGCCCGGGGCCGAGAACGTCAGGGTCCACTGCGTGACCGGGGTGCCGCCGTTCTGGATGACCACCTCGCCCGTGTAGCCGGTCGGCCAGGAGCTGACCACCCGGTGGGTCACCTTGCACGTGCCCGGTACCTGCGTCGTCGTCGTGGTGGTCGGGGTCGTGGGCGTGGTGGGCGTGGTCGGGGTGGTCGGCGTGGTGGTGGGGATGGGGCCCGCCGCGGCGGCGAGGTCGTACGCGCGCTGGGGGACGAACTGGCCGGCCGTGGCGATGCAGCCGTCCGCCTCGCCCGGCGGCTTGATCCACAGGAACGCCGCGATCTGGCCGTCGCCCGTCTGGTCGGTGCTCGGGGTGCCGATCGCGCGGCCGGCCGGGTCGCACCACTCGCTGCCCTGGGGGCCGTTGCCGTTGCGGCTGGTGTCGACCACCGCCTTCAGCCGCGAGTCGCCCAGCTGGCCGAGGATCGCCTTGTCGTAGGCCACTTCGTCGCCGGTGGCGCGGTAGTTGGACACGTTGGTGGAGATGCCGTCGGCGCTGTTCGAGATGTCGGCCGAACGCAGCCGCGCCGCCGCGTCGCCCGCCGAAAGCCACGCCGAGTGCCCGATGTCGAAGTACACCTTCGCCTGGGACGAGCCGGCCTTCAGCTTCTTGCCCGCGTACGCGATCGAGGCCGTCGTCTGGCTCTGCTGGTCGCCGCTCTGGCAGTTGGTCATGAGCGCCAGCACGTCCGGCTCGAGCACGATCGCCGCCGGGCGGCCCGCCAGGCCCGCGGCCACCTGGTCGATCCACGCCCGGTACGCGTCGTGGGACGGCGCGCCGCCGCCGCTCGCGCCGCCGCAGTCGCGGTTGGGGATGTCGTAGACGACCATGATCGGGATCTTGCCCGCGGCGGCCGCGGCACCGACGTAGGCGTCCACCTCGCCCCGGACCGTGGACGTGTTCGTCGTGGTGAACCACCGCGCCTGCGGCACCGCGGCGATCCGGTCGCGGATGACCGCGGTCCGCGAGTCGCCGGGGTTCGCCGCGACCCACTTGGCCGCGTTGGTGCCCGGGTCGACGTAGAACGCCGATCCGGCCGCCTGCGCGGTGGCGCCCCACGTGGTGATGGCGACGACCCCGCCCGCGGCGAAGGCGGCGATCACCGCGGCCGCCATTGCCCTGCTTCGCATGTAAGTTTCTCCTTCGACCGACTGGCTGGCGTTTCCTGCTCAACGTCGGTGGCCACCCGGGTGCCCACGTCCGCCACCGGCGATCCGGCGGGTGCACCGGCCCGGACCTGGGCCGATCCGCCACCCGCAGCCGGCCCCGTCGCAACGGGGGTTCGGCTGACGTCGCCGATCCGAAAAAGTGACTGGGAGCGCTCCCAGCGACCCGGAACTGTAGCCGGGAAACCGCGATCGGAAAAGGGGCCGTTCGATCTGTTCGAATCCGGTGAATCCGTCGAACCGATTCGACGCCGCCGGGGCTCAAGGCGACGCGGGGGTGACGTGGCCCGGCTCGGCAGGCGCCCGGGCGGATCCGGTTCGACCTCCGTTCTTCCCTTGTAGGAACGAGATCAGGCGCGTACCTTCTTGCGTGGTCGAACCGGTTCGATTCCCTTGTCCCCCTGCCCCGAAGGAGTCGCACGTGGACAGCAAGATCGAGCGACGACGTCCCCGCCGCGGCCTGGCCGTCCTGGCGGCGTGCCTGGCCATCGCCGGGGGTGTCGTCGCGGCGGGCCCCGCCCAGGCCGCCGACGAAGCCATCTCGGTGGACTTCGCCGCCGGCGGTGGCACGCCCACCTACCGCGCGTCAGGCTGGATCTACGGCATGACCGAATCCGCCGCGGCCCCGGCGGACCACTTCTACCGCGACGTGAAGTTCCAGGCCATGCGCGCGGGCGGCGCGCAGCTCGACAGCCCCGGCGGCTGGGTCGCCGGGAAGTACGACCGGCGGTGGAACGCCACCCGCGCGCAGCTGCTGCGCACCCGCGCCCTCGGCGGCCAGTTCGTCCTGCTGGTGCACGACCTCTGGGGCGCGGACGGCGCGGCCATCTCCCGCTTCCCCGGCGACAACGGCGACTGGACCGACTACGACAACCTCCTCACCCGGCTGATCTCCGACGTGCGGGCGACCGGCGCGCCGGTGGAGTGGGACCTCTGGAACGAGCCCAACATCTCGATCTTCTGGAACCGCTCACAGGCGCAGTACTTCGAGATGTGGCGCCGCGGCTACCAGCGCATCCGCGCCGCGTTCCCCGGGCAGCTCATCGTCGGCCCGAGCTGCGCGTGCGTCCCGTCGAACGGCGGCTGGTGGACGCAGTACCTCGACTTCGTCAAGTCCGCGGGCGCCGTCCCGGACATCATCAGCTGGCATTCGCTGCCGGGTGACCCGGTGGCCAACGTGGCCGCCGCCAACGCCACCCTCGACCCGCGCGGCATCCCGCACCCGCGGCCGTACCAGATCAACGAATACGGCGCCTCGAACGAGCAGAACCCGGGTGACGGCGCCTGGTACATCGCCCGCCTCGAGCGGGCGGGCGCCGACGGGCTGCGCGCCAACTGGGCGAGCGGGGCGAACCTGCACAACGACCTCGCCAACCTGCTGGTGCGCAATTCCGCGGGGCAGTACCTGCCCAAGGGCGAGTGGTGGGTCTACCGCTTCTACGCCTCGCAGACCGGCCAGATCGTGTCGGCGACGCCTACGGCGGCCTACGACGCCTTCGCGACGAAGACGGCCGGCAACGCGAAGGTCCTCGTCGGCGGCGGGAGCTCGACCGGCAACCTGGCGGTCACCTTGCGCGGCCTGGACACGACCAGCGGAATCGTCCAGGGCGGCCAGGTCCGGGTGCTCGTCCAGCGCATCCCGTACAACGGCGGCGGCGCGGTCCAGGGACCGGTGACGGTGCAGAACTCCGTGGTGAGCGTGGCCGGCAACGCCGTGACGGTGAACGTCCCGCACACCAACGCCGACGAGACGTCGACCATCACCCTGTTGGTCGCCGTCGCCCAGCACTCCCAGCAGTGCCTGGACAACACGAACCTGGTGACGACGGACGGCAACCACCAGCAGCAGTACCCGTGCGAGGGCGGCGACCAGCAGCAGTGGACCTTCCGCCCGGTGGCGGACGCGTACACGGTGGTGAACCGGCAGACGGGCAAGTGCCTCGCGGTGGACGCCGCCTCGACGGCCGACGGCGCGGCGGTCGTGCAGCAGACCTGCGCCGACGGCGCGGCGAACCAGCAGTTCACGCTCCGCAAGGTCACCTACGGCGGCAACGATCCGCGCGACTACCAGCTGGTCGCCCGCCACAGCGGCAAGTGCGTGGACGTGTCGGGCGTTTCGACGACCGCGGGCGCGGCCGTGCTGCAGTGGACGTGCAAGCCGGTGAACCAGAGCAGCCCGCTGAACCAGACCTGGCGTCTGTGGGGGAAGGCGCCGGCCTGACCGCGCACACCGCGTCGTGAGTGAGAAACAGGGTTAGAACCCTGAGCGAAATCACGACGTGCCAGTCTGCCGCGAACGCGGAAACACACGCCCGGTACA
>NZ_JBEXKX010000074.1:0-32230 GCF_040609695.1 Amycolatopsis sp. NPDC004625 | reverse complement strand
TCGCTGCGCACGGTGCTGCGGCCCAAGGTCGACGGCGCGCTCACGCTGCACCGGCTGTACCCGCCGGGGAGCGTGGACTTCTTCGTGAGAAACAGTGTTCTAACACTGTTTCTCACTCACGACCGGGGAGTCAGTCGATCGGGGGTTCACCCGGGTCGAGTTCGATCAGGTCGCCCTCGGCCAGCAGCTCCTCGATCGACGCCGGCAGCAGGTACGCCGACCCGCCGCCGGGCTGGTTGAACCACGGGATCGCGACGCCGGCCAGCGTCTCCAACGGCCGCTGCACCCGGTAGACGTGGTACGGGCGGTTCACCCACTCGGGTACCAGTGACCGCTCGGCGAACGGCGTGCCCGCCGCGTACGTCAGATTGCCGTTCGGGCCGCCGAAGCGGTCCAGTTCGCTGCCCGCGGGCAGCTCGCGCAGCTCCTTGCCGCGGAACAGCGTCAGCGGCGGCTCGCCCGCCATCGGCGAGATCGGCCACTGCTGCTGGCCACCGCCACCACCGCCGTTGACGGCCGGGCGGGCCGGTGCGGGCGGCACCGGGGCCAGGACGGTCGGCGCCTGCTGCGGCGGCTCACGCCGGAGCGGGGCCGGTGCGGCGGGTGGCGGGCCGGCCTGCTGCCGGTCCACCGGCGGCGGCCCGGCCGGGACCGGGGCAGGCGGTGCGGGCGGGCGCGGCGGGGCCGGTGGCTCGTCGTCTTCGAGGTCGCCGAACAGCTCCTCGGCGCTGGTGAACGCCGTCTGCTCCTGCGGGGGCACCGGCGGCTCGGGCTTGCGGACCGGGTACGAGCCGGTCGCGACCTCGGGCGAGAGCGTCGCGACGACCCGCTGCGGCGCCGGTTCCGGCTCCGGCTCGGGTTCGGGCTCCGGCGCGGGCGGCTCCTCGGCGGGCACCTGGCCCTCCGGGTTGAGCAGCAGCTTGCCGAGCATGAACGCGGCCGCGTCCTCGGCGTCGCCGAACACCGCGGGGTTGCTGAGCTTGCCGTCGTACCAGCCGACGCGCCAGCCGTCCTCGACCTCCTCGACGCTCCACCCGTGCTCGGCGGGTTCGCCCAGCTTGTAGCCGCTTTCGGGCACGTCGAGCTCGTCCAGCTTGGCCTGCAGCCCGGCGAGCACCGGGTGGTCCGGCGTCTCGCGGCGCAGCGCCCGGCGGCCCGTACGCGGGGCGGCGGGCGGCTCGGCCTGCGCGGCGGGCTGGGGAGCCGGCGGCTCCGGCACGGGCAGCACGCCGGGGACGTCGGTCTGGGTGATCATGGTCGGCGGCCCGGGATCGAACGCGGGCTGCTCACTCCGCCTCGGCGGGGCGAAGGCGTGGGACGGCTCGTCGTCATGCTGCGGCGGCCCGGGATCGAACGCGGGCTGATCACTCCGCCTCGGCGGGGTGAAGGCGTGTGACGGCTCGTCATCGTGGTGCTGCGGCGGCCCGGGATCGAACGTGGGCTGCTCAGTCCGCCTCGGCGGGGCGAAGGCGTGTGACGGCTCGTCGTCGTGGTGCTGCGGCTCGTCTTCGGGCGACGGCTGGAACGCGTGGACCGGTTCGTCGTCGTGCCGCTGCGGCTGGCCGGGCGGCTGGAACGCCGGCGGGGCCTCGTCCGGCCGGTGCGGCTGGCCGGGGGCCTGGAAGTCGTGCGGCGTCTCGTCCGGCCCCGGCGCGTGGAACGCGTGCGCCGGTTCTTCGTCGTGCTGCGGCTGGAAGGCGTGCTCCTCTTCCAGTGGCTCTTCGGCCTGGAAGGCGTGGGCCGGCTCGTCGTCGTGCGGTTCCTCGACGTGCTGCTCCGGCTGGAAGGGGTGCTCGTCCTCGTGCGGCGGCTGGAACGCGGCGTGCTCGTCGTCGCGCGGGGCCTCCGGCTCGTGCCCGATCGGCTGGTCCGGGACGTATTCCGCGGTCTCGTCGAGGTCGGGCACCCGGCCCGGCTCCGGCGACGTGCCGTTCGACCCCGGCGCGTGCTCGGCCTGCCGGGCGTAGTCCTCTTCGCCGTAGTGCTCGTCTTCCGCGGCGAAGCGGTCGTCGAACTCCTGGTCGTAGCCGTCTTCGGCGTACTCGTGCTCTTCGGCGGGCGCCTCCGGCTCGGCGGGCGCGTGCGCCGCCTCGACCGGGGCTGGCGGCTCCTGGTGCTGCGGGGGCATCGGCGGCACGACGGGAGCGACGCCGGGCGGCGGCCCCACGGGCGCCTGCTGCTGCGGCGGCGGCATCGGCGGCGGACCCTGCGGCGGCGGGCCTTGTGGCGCCAGCCCCTGCGGCGGGCCCTGCGGCGGGCCCTGCGGCGGGCCCTGCGGCGGCGGCCCGGCCGGGCGCTGCGGCGGGGGCTGGCTGCCCCGGGTCAGGTACCCGGCGGCGGCCTGCAGCGTCCCCTCGTCGACCGGCGGCAGCGTGAAGCCGACCGAGCGGACGTGCTCGACCAGGTCGGGTTCGGGCGAAACGCCGTACTTGTGCAGGTAGAAGTTGACGGCGGCGGGCCAGATCCACTGGCCGTCGCTGTGGAAGGCGACCGGGACGGTGGCCTCGGGCGCCGCGGCCAGCCGGTCGATGTCGTAGCCGCGCTCGGGCACCACCAGGGGCGCGTGCTCCAGATACTCCAGCAGCCGGTCCTGCTCCTCGACCTCGAGGTCGGGGCGGTTGATCACCGGCCGGCCGGCCGGGCCGACGGTGTCGAAGATCCGGGCGATCCGGAAGTGCGGCCCCGGCTGCTCCGGGCCGAGCCCGGACATCCGCCGGATCAGCCATTCGGGGACGTTCTCCTCGGTGCGCGGGAACATCCGCAGCTCGTCGGAGTAGGCCTGCGGCGGCGGCGCGAGGTTCCACACCGGCTCGTCGCGGTTGTACTCGAGGTTGTAGCTGGACGGGTGGTCGAGCTGGTAGCGCGCGTTGAACCACGTCCCGCGGCCGTCGCGGTACATGCCACCGCGCAGGCGCCCGAAGAGGGTCGCGATGTCGTGGGTCGCGAGCCACTCGTGCGCCGTGCCGTCCTCGGTGACGATCTCGCCGGTCAGCTCGTGGTACCTCCCGACGGCTCGGTACTCCGCGGTGACCTTGCGCCAGTCGCGCGGGGCGGCACGGAGCAGGGCAAGTCCGATCTGCTTGACCAGGGTGTCCTGCTCGGTCGCGTTCAGCTGCGTCGTCGGTTGTGCCACGGGGACATTTTGACTGCTCGCGCGCGCGAGTGCACCCCGCATGTGGGTTTTGCCGCCCGGCCACCCGGTGGCACCGCGCCTGACCTCGGGTGATGCGACGTGCGGTAGGTCACAGCTTGATCGCGCTCACCGTCGCGATTGGACCGTGTGGGGTAGCGGCGAGTCTACGGGCTGCGACCAGCCGCGCCTGGAAGCGACGCGCGGGGGTCGCTTTGCCAGAATGGGGCCCGTGACGGCGAAGATTCTCGACGGCAAGGCCACCAAGAACGCCATTTTCGCGGAGCTCGAGCCGCGCGTCGCGGCCCTGGCCGCGAAGGGGGTGACGCCGGGGCTGGGCACCGTCCTGGTCGGCGACGACCCGGGCTCGCACTCGTACGTGCGCATGAAGCACGCCGACAGCGGCAAGATCGGGATCAACTCGATCCGCCGCGACCTGCCGGCCGACATCACCCAGGAGAAGCTCGAAGCCGCCGTCGACGAGCTCAACGCCGACCCGGCCTGCCACGGCTACATCGTCCAGCTGCCGCTGCCGAAGCACCTCGACGCGAACCGCGTCCTCGAGCGCATCGACCCGGAGAAGGACGCCGACGGCCTCGCGCCGGTCAGCCTCGGCCGGCTCGTGCTGGGCCAGCAGGGTGCGCTGCCGTGCACGCCGTACGGGATCATCGAGCTGCTCAAGCGGCACGGCGTCGAGCTGAACGGCGCGCAGGTGACCGTGGTCGGCCGCGGCATCACCGTCGGCCGGACGCTGGGCCTGCTGCTGACCCGCCGCAGCGAGAACGCCACCGTGACGCTGTGCCACACCGGCACCCGCGACCTCGCCGCCGAGGTCCGCCGCGCCGACGTGGTGATCGCCGCGGCCGGGGTGCCGGGGATCATCACGCCGGACATGGTCGCCCCGGGCGCGGCGGTGCTCGACGTCGGCGTGTCCCATGTGGACGGCAAGCTCACCGGCGACGTCCACCCGGGAGTCGCCGAGGTCGCCGGCTGGATTTCCCCCAACCCGGGCGGGGTCGGCCCGATGACCCGGGCGATGCTCGTGAGCAACGTCGTCGAAGCGGCGGAGCGCTCGGTCGCGGGCCGATGACGATGACCGAGGACCGGCGGGAGGTGGCCGGCCGACGGCCGTCCCGGTTCACCCAGCTGCCGTTCGCGGCGGTGCTGCTGGTGGTGGCCGTCGCGGCGCTGCGGATCTTCCAGTACCACTGGCGGGAGGGCGCGGCGCTGATCGGCGCCGCGCTCCTCCTCGCCGCGGTGTTGCGGGCGGTGCTGCCGACGACCCGGGCGGGCCTGCTGGCGATCCGCGGCAAGGTCGTCGACGTGGTGACGTTCACCGCACTGGCGGCGGCGGTGCTGTACGTCGCCCTGACGATCATCGGCGGCCCGTTCGCCTCCAGCTGAGGGCTCGTGAGTGAGAAACAGTGTTCTAACACTGTTTCTCACTCACGAGCAGCCGCGGCAGGGTCAGGACGCGAGGGCGAGCTCACGCCGCTCGGCCTTCGCTTCCCGCCGGTCGAGCGTGCCCGACACGACGGCCAGCGTCAGCCCGAAGACCGCCAGCAGGGCGCCGACCCAGTTCGGGGCGACCAGGCCGAGGCCGCCGGCGATGACCAGGCCGCCGAGGTAGGCCCCGATCGAGTTGGCGATGTTGAACGCGGACTGGACGGCGGCCGACACCAGGGACGGTGTGCCGCCCGCCTTCTCCATGATCCGCGCCTGCATCATCGGGCCGATCATGAACCCGGCGACGCCGACGAAGAAGATCGTGATCGCCGCGCCGATCTTGCCCTGCGCGGTGATGGTGAAGATGCCCAGCACCGACGCCAGCGCGAGCAGCGCGATGTACAGGCTCGGCATCAGCGCGCGGTCGGCCAGCCGGCCGCCGAGCAGGTTGCCGATCGTCATGCCGACGCCGGCCAGCGACAGCAGCAGGGTGACGTTCGACGGCGAGTAGCCGGCGACGTCGGTCAGCATCGGCGTGATGTACGACAGGCAGGCGAACACGCCGCCCAGGCCGAACGTGACGATCGCCAGCGCCAGGTGCACCTGCGGCCGCTTGAACGCACCGAGTTCGTTCCGCAGCGACGCTTCGGCCGAGGGCTTGCCCTGGTGCGGGACGAGCTTCGCGATGGCGGCGATGGCGACCAGGCCGATCACGGCGACGACGCCGAAGGTGGCGCGCCAGCCGACCTGCTGGCCGAGCAGCGTGCCCAGCGGCACGCCGATGACGTTCGCCAGGGTCAGGCCGAGGAACATCAGCGACACGGCCTTGGCGCGCTCGCCCCGGCCGACGAGGCTGGAGGCGACGACCGCACCGGCGCCGAAGAACGCGCCGTGCGGCAGGCCGGCCAGGAACCGGAACGCGACACCGAACTCCTGGTTGGGTGACAGCGCGAAGAGGGCGTTGCCCAGCGTGAACAGGCCCATCATGGCCAGCAGCATGGTCTTGCGCGGCAGCCGGACGGCGACCGCGGTGAGCAGGGGGGCGCCGACGACGACGCCGAGGGCGTAGGCGGAGATCAGGTGGCCGGCGGTCGGGATGTCGACGCCGAAGTCGGCGGCCGCCTGGGGCAGCACGCCCATCATGACGAACTCGGTGGTCCCGATGCCGAAAGCTCCGATGGCGAGCGCGAGCAGCGCGACGGGCACGGCACTCCTTCCAGGGTGGGTAAACGATTACTGAGCCTAGGTTCTGGATCGGTTCAGTAGGCGGGCACAAATAAAGGCAGCGATCGGCCCCAGCGCCGTGAGCTGCCTACGCCCAGTCCAACAACCGAGGGCCCCGGTTGTCATCCCGATAGCGGGTGACGATCCACACCGTAACGCGCAAGATCACCGCCGAGCGGCCAGAACGCCGTTCAACAGGCCCGGGAACAGGGCGTCGAGATCGTTGCGGCGCAACGAGTTGAACCGGGTGGTGCCTTCCTGGCGGCCGGCCACGACCCCGGCCTGGCGCAGGATGCTCAGGTGGTGGGTCAGTGTGGACTTGGTCACCGGCACGGTGAGCCCGCCGCACGCGATCTCCTGCTCGGTGCCCGCGAGCTGCCGGACGATGGCCAGCCGCACCGGGTCGGCGAGGGCGCGGAGCACGCCTTCGACGGTGATCTCCTCCCGGGCCGGGTGGGCGATCGGGGGCAGCGTGTCGGTCTTGGCCATGTGCCCATTGTACGACGCCGGTCGAAATTGCGGCAGTGACGTAGTACGGTGACTGTCGAACTACGACGTTCGTCGAACCAATCCCGGCTTCGCTTGGGGGCTCAACCCATGTCCGCACCTGCACCTTCGAGGATCTCGGTCCTCGCGTTCGGCGCCTTCGGCGTCGGGACCAGCGGCTACATCGTCGCCGGGCTGCTGCCCGCGCTGACCGGCGAGCTGCACGTCTCGGCGACGGCCGCGGCGCAGCTCGTGACCGCTTTCGCCATCGCGTACGCGGTCGGCTCGCCGCTGTTCGCCGCGGCCACCGGCACCTGGGAACGCCGGACGCTGCTGGTCGCGGCGCTCGTCGTCACCGGCGCCGGCAACCTGTTCGCCGCGCTCGCGCCCGGCTACGGCTCCCTGCTGGTCGCCCGGGTGGTGACCGCGGTCGGCGCCGCGGTGTTCACGCCCGCGGCGAGCGCCGTGGCGGCCGAGCTGACCGCCCCCGAACGCCGGGGGCGCGCGGTCGCGATGGTGTTCGGCGGCCTGACGGTCGCGCTCATCTTCGGCGTCCCGCTCGGCAGCCTCATCTCGCAGCACCTCGGCTACCGGACGGCGTTCGCGCTGGTCGCGGCGTTCTCCTTGGCGAGCGCGCTGGCCGTGCGGCTCGCGCTGCCGGTCGTCGCGGCGCCACCGCGGGTGGGCCTGGCCGAGCGGTTCGCCGCCGGCCGCGACCCGCGGGTGCTCGTCATGCTGGCCACGACGGTGCTCGCCTGCCTGGCCGCGTTCATGGTCTACACGTTCGTGTCACCGCTGCTGGCCGCGACCGCGGGCGTGCACGGCACGACGGTGACGGTGCTGCTCTTCTGCTACGGCGTCGGCGGCGCGATCGGCAACTTCGCGGGCGGCCGGGCGACCGACCGCTGGGGTTCGCGGAAGCCGTTGATCGTGGTCACCGTGGCCATCACCGCGGTCATGGCGTTGCTGCCGCTGACCACGGTGACGCCGGTCGCGGCCGGGATCTCGCTGTTCGTGTGGGGGCTGGCGACGTGGTCGTTCAACCCGCCGGTGCAGCACCGCCTGATCGAGCTGTCCCCGGGCCACGCCGGCCTGGTGCTCTCGCTCAACGCGTCCGCGATCTACCTCGGCGTCGGCCTGTCCGGCGTGGTCGGGGGAGCGGTGCTCGCTTCGGGCGGGCCGCTGCTGCTGCCCGAGGTCGCGGCCGCGCTGACCCTCGCGGCCCTGCTGCTGGTGGGCTCGGCGTGGGGGCGGGTCCGCGAGCCTCGGGAACCGGTCGCCGTCTAGTCGGCGTGCGCCTGGACCTCGCAGTCGGGCCCGGGGTAGACGAGCCCCTCGTGCCCGTCGGCGAACCGCACCAGATAGGGCGGGGCGCCGTCGGGCCCGCGGACTTCAAGGATCTCGCCGCGCTGCTCGGCCGACCCGACCGTCCGGCCGTGCACCTGGATTTCGTCTCCCACTCCTGCGTGCATGGGCTTCACCTCCGAGTCCAGGGTAGGAGCGGGCCGGGGACGCTGGTAGCCCGGCGATCGGGTGGCGTGGGAGGGTTTTCGAAGTGGACGGTCGACGGGCGGCGGTGGCGGAGAACGCGGCGTGGTGCGCGCTGGTGGCCGGCGGCGGCCGCTGGGGCCCGCGCGCGTGGACGTCGGCCGTCCGCCCACCGGAGTACTACCCGGACGCGGTGACGCTCGACCCGGCCGCGACGGCGGCCGACATCCTCCCGTTCGTCGACGGTTCCGCGGGCTGCTCGGTGAAGGACAGCTTCGCGACGCTGGACCTGCCGGGTTTCTCGGTGTTGTTCGAGGCGACGTGGATCGCGTGCGGCCCGGGCGTCCCGGAGCCGGGCTGGCGGCGCGTTGTCGGACACGCCGACCCGTCCGTGGCGGTGTTGTCCCGCGGCCCGGCGGAGGTGATCGCGCACCGCGGCGACGACGTGGTGGGGCTGTCCAATTTCTCGGGCCCGGACGAGAGCTGGCCGGGCGCGGTGGCGGCGGTGGCGTCGGCGTTCCCGGGGCTACCGGTGGTCGGCTACGAACACGGCAACGCCCTGCGGCTCGCCCTGGACCACGGCGCCCGGGCGCTCGGCCCGCTGCGCGTCTGGGTGCGTTAGCCCGCCTTCGCGGCGGCCTTGGCGGCCTTCTTGAAGGCGCGGACCTCGGCGAGCGTCTCGGCACTCGTGACGTCGGCGATCGACCGTCGCGAGCTGCGGTCGCCGTACGCACCGGCCGTCTCGCGCCAGCCCTTCGGCTGGACACCGCGCTGCTTGCCGAGCAGGGCCAGGAAGATCTTGGCCTTCTGCTCCCCGAACCCGGGCAGCGCCCGCAGCCGCTTCAGGACTTCGGGGCCGTCGGGCTTCGGCCGCCCGTCGAGCCAGATGCCTTCGGTGCGGCCGTCGTAGTTCTCGATGATGTGCTGCGCAAGCGCGTGGACGCGGCGGGCCATCGAACCGCCGTAGCGGTGAATGGCAGGAGGCACGACGCACATCTCGACGAAGGTCTCGACCTCGGTGGCGGCGATCTTCGCCAGGGAGAAGCCGTCCATCCGATCGGCGATCTTCCGCGGACCGGCGAAGGCGTGCTCCATCGGGTATTGCTGGTCGAGGAGCATGCCGACGAGCAGGGCGAACGGATCGTCGTTGAGCAGCCGGTCGGCCGCCGGGTCGCCGGTCAGGTGCAGTTCGCGCAGCATGCCGTCATCTTGACACAACGCCCGTCTTCTCCCGTGCGCTCTTGCCCCGGTAGGTGAGCGATGACTATGCGTGACCACGGCATCCTCATTCGCGGTCGTGCTTCTCAAGCCGATCGTGTACTGCGTCTCGCACACTCTTCGACGGATCCTTTGCGAGACGCCACAGGATTTCTTGCGACGTTGTCTTGTTCCGGGCTACCCGAAGGCGTATTCCGTCGTCGGTGTCCCGGGACAGCGTGTCGAGGATTTCGAGCGGCAACCGGCGTTTCATGGCGACGAAGAACCGCACTTCTTGATCTTCATCAGTCGCCAGGACGTGCAGGATGTCCGCAGGCACTGTCTTGTTGTGCGCAACCCATTTGCGGTAGCCGGCGTAGTGGTCCACGAGGTCTCGCCACACGTCGATCGGAGCGTCGTCGTGCGCTGCGCGCCGGTAGAGTTCCGGATCCTCGCTGTCACGAAGTGAGATGAACTCCGCTGCGCTCCGGATCGTCATCGGCGTGCGAGTTCCTTCCAGGGGATGAAAGTGCCGGTCGGCCCCTTGTGCTTGCCGACGATGAAGTCACCGTAGGTATCCGCGTCCGCCACCCATTGAAGACCCTTGTCGGTCTCTCGGAAGACCTTCCACGCCGACCCGCCGTGATCGGCGTTGTCCTTGGACCACCATAGACCGTCGGACTCGCTCTTGAAGAAGGTCCCGAACCGGGGATGGCGCGCGGATTCCGCGGTCCCCTCAGGCGTGATCTGCCATGGCTGCCGGCCGTCTTCCACGCCGCAGCTCATCAGGCCGAGCGGGTCGGCGGCCTTCGTCGGATTGTCGACGTAGCTGTTCGGGTTCGGGTCGGGCGCAAGGCCCAGCGGATCGAGGCTGATGTACCGGCCGGTGCCGGGGTCGTAGTAGCGGAAGTAGTTGTAGTCCAGTCCCGATTCCGGGTCGTGGTACTGGCCGGGGAACCGGAGGGGGGTGGTGGCGCCACTGCTTCTCCAGCTCGTGTCGCCCCAAAGCGTGCGATGGGCGTGCCAGGCGACGTGGCCCTTGTCGTCCACGAGTTCGCTGGGCGCGCCCACAAGGTCGGTGATGATGGCGTAGAACTGCTCGTTGACCCAGGACTGCGGGGCGTCGCGCCATTCGGTTCGCTCTGTTTGGGCGATCGGGTGATCGCCGTCGTGGTCCCAGGTGGTGGTCCGTAGATTGGCCACCTCGTGGTTCCAGGCTGTCTGTTCGGCGAGGCTGGTGCCGTCCCAGACGAAGGCGACCTGCTCGAGTACGGTCGTGCCGTCGACGCTGAGCCGGTGCTTCGCGATTCGCCGGCCCAGCGGGTCGTAGAAGTAGCGCCAACGCTGCCCGTCCGGGGTGGTCACCCCCGTCAGCTGGTCGTCGGAGTCCCAGCTGAACCTCCAGATTTCGGGCTTGTGGGACAGGCGGGTGTGCCGCCGGGACACGACACGGCCCTGCGCGTCATGCCGATATTCCGTCGCGCCGGCGCGCACCAGCAGCGTTCCCCGGTATTCGCGAGGTCCGACAACCGGCTGCATGGCAGGCAGCGCGGGCCACACCGCGTTCACGACATCACCGGTTGCGGCGTAGTCGTACCGCTCGCTGCGTTGCGCATTCTCGACGGACGTCACGCGGCCTGAGACGTCAAGCGTCAAACGGCGCGAACCGCCCAGAAGATCGTCGATGCCGACGAGAGCGCGATCTTCGCGATAGGAGTAGCTGCGCCGCTGAAGCACCTCCTGACTGCTGCCGCGGGAAGCCAGCACCTGGCTCGTCAACAGGTGAGCCGCATCCCAGGTCTGCTCGAGCGTCGCGACATCGTCCAGGTGGCGGCGGACTTCGCGGCCGGCGGTGTCGCGGTCGAACCGGATGGTGTGGGTGCCGGCGGTGACGGTGACGGGCTGACCGGCTGCGTCGTAGGACCAGACGCTTGCCGCGCCCGACGGCGTTGTCCGGCGAATGCGCCGGCCCGCGGTGTCGTAGACGGAGGTGACCGTGCCGTCGTTGACTGTCTCGGCCAGTACCCGGCCGACGGCGTCGCGCTCGTATCGCAGGTGTGCGTCGGCGTTGTCGGCGCGCATCAGCCTGCCCACTTCGTCGTAGCCGAACGTCGCCGTCCCGGAGTCCGAGCGCTGCTCGATCAGGTTTCCGGCCAGGTCTCGCCGGAGATGGGTCACTTCACCGGCGCCGTTGGTGCGTTCGATCAGCTGACCTGCCGGATCGTACGCGTAGGTGAGGGTGCGGCCGTTGAAGTCGGTCTCGGCCGCAAGCCGCCCCGCGGGGTCGTAGACGTACCGCCACGACAGTCCGTCCGGGTTCGTGACCGCGACCAGCCGTAGTTCGGAGTCGTACTCGTATTCGTACCGGGCGCCGCCCGGGCCGACACGTGCACGGGGACGATCGAAGTGGGTGTACTCGAGCCGGGTGGCCGCGCCTGCGGCATCACGGTGCTCGATCATGTTTCCTTCGTCGTCGTAGAGCCAGGTCTCGCGGATCCCGCCGGGGCGTTCGCACCAGCTCGGCCGGCCTTCGACGGTCCAGCCGAAGGCAGTGACGCTGCCCACCGGGTCGGTGACTCGCACGACCCGTCCCGCGGTGTCACGCTCGTAGTGGGTGGTCGCGCCGGTCGCGTCGGTGATCGAGACGGGGAGTCCAGCCGGGTTGGCCTCGACGTGTTTTTGGTGGCCCAGCGGATCGGTGACCGTGGTGAGATGGCCGTGCTCGTCGAACCGGAGCGTCGTTCGAGCGCCGGTGGGGTCTGTCTGCGCACGGGGGTTCCCGCGCTCGTCGTAGTCCTGCCGCCATACCGCGCCATCCGGTTCCACCACGACGGTCGGGAGTCCCATGTCGTTGTATTCGGCGAGTGCCTGGGTCCCATCCGGGTGGGTCGTCATGACCAGTCGCCCGGGTTCGTCGTAGGTGTATCGGGTGGTGCGGCCGAGGGGGTCGGTGCGGGAAAGCAATCGGTCGTAGCGATCCCACGTCGAGCGGGTGGTGTGACCGAGGGGGTCGGTGACGGCGACGACCTGCAACGCGGAATTGACATGATAGGAGCTGATGGCGCCGAGTGAGTTCGTGACGGTGGTGATCCGGTCACCGGTGGAATCGTCGGCTTCCGCGTAGTCGAAGTGGTACTTGAGTATGCCGTCGGGACCGGTTTCCTGGACGCAGCGTCCGCGGGCGTCGTAGCTGTAGTGGTACGCGGTTCCGTTCCGATCGGTCCAACTCGTGATCCAGCCGGCCAGTGTGTATGCGAATCGCAGCGCTGATCCGGACGAGTTGATGACCTCGGTGAGCTGCTGGTCGGTGTAGCCGTACCGGACCAGCGTCACCTCGCCGCCGTCATCTTCTGCGTTCACCAGGTACAGCGCGGTGATCCGGCGGTCAGTTGTTTCCACTCGGACGTGGTAGCCGCCGTCGTGGCGGACCGCGGTCGGTGTTCCGTCGGGTCGCCGGTGGAACAGGAGCCGATTTCCGTTGCGGTCGGTGATCGCCGACAGAGGGAGGATGCTGCCGGATCCGCGGTCGAAGTGCCGGACGTGGCCGGTGCCGGGATCGGTGATGGTGAACCCGCCTTCGGGCGCCGACGCCATCGGCCATCGGCCGCCGTCGGCGGGCAGGGTGGGAACGCCGCCGGGGACGGGGTGTGGATAGCAGAGGATCACGCCGTCTCCGCGGGTGAAGACCACGCCGTCGTCGTCGATTTCGACGCGCTCGTCGAGCACGGACGCCCAGCTCGTGCCGAACCACCTGCCGGCCCGGTAGGAGGTGGCGTGGTGCCGGCCGATCACCAGCGGCAGTACTCCGGGCAGGTCCACGTCCGCCTGGTCGAGGAGCAGGCTGCCGGTTGCCGTGTCGATGGGCTCGCCGGCGCATTCCTTGCACGCACGGTCCCTGGCGGGGTCGCGTGGCTCGTCGATGCCTTTGCGTGCCGCGGCATCCTCGGCTGCCTCCAGGGCGCCGCGCTCGCCGGCATCGGCTGCGGCGTCGGCGGCGGTGCCGGCGCCATCGGTGCCGACGGCGAGTGCGACCTGCGGAACCAGTTTGCCGGCGGCCTCGAACGGGTCGGTACCCCATCCGGAGCCGGCCAGGCTCTTCACCAGGTCGACGGGGTGGGTCGCGTCGTGGACCATGGCCGCGGCTGTTGCGGACAGCCCATCGAGGTACGCCGCTGGATGGGTCAGGTTGTAGGGATCGGACGGATTGAGGGCGCGAACGAATCGAGCGATGTCGGCGGTTCCCTTGATCGCCCCGCCGATGAGGTGGTACGAGCCCATTCCGGCGGCGTGCACCAGGTCCTCGCCGTCATGGAGCATCCGCTGTGTGAAGGACGGCTGCTGCGGGGCGAGGTCGGTGGCGGCTCTGATCGCCTGTGCGGCCTCGTCGGCCGCGGCGTCCCGTCTCACCCGGGCCGCTTCGAGGATTGCCTGCGCTTCGCGGATCTGCGCCGCGCCCGGGTCGGCGAACTCGCCCGGAGGTGTCGGAGCCGGACCCGGGGGCTGTCCTGCGGCGACGGCCGCGTTGTAGCCGCTGACGTCCCGGTTGTGGGCTTCGACCTGCTGCTGGTACCTGCTCCGAGCGTTGTCGCTGTTCGTCTTGCCCTGCCGGTACAGCTCGGCGGCCTGGCGAGCTTGGTCCTGAGCCCACTTGACCGACGCGCCGTAGATTTCCCAGGCGCCGGCGGCAGCTGCGCACGCTTCGTGCGCGTCCGACCACTGTTTGGGGTGCTTGTCGAACTTCTCGCGGAACGCGTCGCCCGCTTTGCCTCCCCAGTCGCTGCTGTCGATCGCTTTCAGCCCGACGGCAGTGTCCTCGAAGGCGCCGGCGAACTTGCCCAGGTGCTGCGCTGTCTCCGCAATCGCCTTCACATCACCGTGGAGCAGCTTCTGCGGGTCATCGGTCTGGTCGAGTTCCTGCTCGGCGACCTCGGCGCCCAGGTGATCGGCGACGGAGTCGCCGAAGCCGTCGACCGCGGTGGCGGCGCTGTGCAGACCGACCGCGTCCAGTCCGTCGCCGACGAGATGAGCGCCGGAGTCAACCAGTTTGCCGGTGAAGTCTTTCGCCTCGTCGACGCCATGCTCGAGGGCATCACCGACGTCGTCGATTCTGTCGGAGAACCAGTTCACCTGTCAGCTTCCCGAGGGTCGGGTGTCCTTACCGAACACTTGGTCGCGGGCTCGGTCGGCTTGATCCCCGGCACCGATGGCGTTCTCTACGTCTTTCCCCAGGCCCATCGGGCCTTCGGAGAGCTCTCGTCCCTCGGTGCGCCAGGTCTGCGACGCGTCCGACCCCAGCTTCTCGAATGATGCGGCGCTGTAATCGCCATTGACCGGGTTCGCCTGGCCGGCGATGTCGCCGAAGGACTCCTGTTCGATCTGGTCGTCGGTCTTGTGCGGGTCTCCGGCCAAGCTTCCGGTTGCGTCCTTGAGCACCCCGATCGCGTATTGCTCCGCGTCGTGGTACTCCCCGGCAGCGAGGTGCAACATCGAGGCGAACTGGTTCCCGTCCTGCACCAGAGAGCGCACGCCCCACGTCCAACGTTCGCAGAACTCGGCGAACTGTGTCTCCAGCGCACGGTCGCCCACCTGCATGCCCCGGAGTTCCAATTGCGAGAATCCTCGCCCGATTTCGCCGGACTCCGCGATTCCCAGATCTTTCAGCTCGGCGATGATGTCGTTGATGCCTTTCGCGGTCCGTTTGAGGATCTCGGGCGTCACCTCGTAGCCATCCGTCACCGGACGCCGCTTCCCTCGTTCGTGTGCGAAGCCGGCTCGATGCCCGGCGATGGGAGGAAGACCGGTCGGGTGCCTCCGATGTTCACCGCGATACCGGCGGGAACGCCGACGCTCGCGAGGAAGGCATCGAGTAACCGGCCCCCCGAAACGGCCCGGTAGTCCACGGCGACCGCAGGATTTCCGCCGCGCACGACTGCCCATTCGGCGAGCTGTCGCTCATCGGTGAAGGCCAAGAGCCACTGGATGCCGTCGTGGTCGCAGACGAGGGGATCTCCGGCCGCCGAGGTCGGGACGAGAACGACGCTCAACCGAAACTCGCGCACGAGACCCGGCCATTGACCGTAGCCGCCGTGCGCCGCGGCGATTTCCGCCCTGAGCCCGGCACCCGAATCGAGGTCTACGTTGACCATTGTTGACAACGGTGTCCTCCCCTGCTGCGCTGACGGCCCAGAGTAATGCGTCGTCGACAAAAATCGAGGTCGGCTTTCGGGCAACCCGATAACCCGGGCGAGAAAATTGTCCGGAATGTGCCAATCTTCACCTTGTTGGACCAGCTGTTGACTCATTGCCAAGGGGTTTGGCGAAGTTGGGTGACGTCGCACGTGATTGAACGTTTGTTCCTGGCTTGCTGCCCATTGATGCTCTCGGCGGCGCGGGTCGTAACGACGTCGTCACCGGGTTTTCGGGTAGCGCGACGGCGTCGTGCCCAGGTACCGCTTGAAATGCCTGGTCAGATGGGCCTGATCCGAGAACCCCGCCGCCGCCGCGACCTCGGCCGCCGGAGCTCCGTCGAGCAGGAGGCGGCGGGCCTGGTCGACGCGCCGGCCCGTCAGGTAGCGGTGCGGTGGCAGGCCGAAGCGCGCTCCGAAGCAGCGGACCAGGTACGCCGGGTGCGCGCCCAGCGTCTCGCCCGCTTCGGCCAGCGTCAGCGCCTCCGGCAGGCGCGCGTCCAGGAGGTCGCGAAGGTCGTCGGCGAGGCCGCGCTTCGGTGGGTGCGACGCCGGGCGGCCCAGGTGGGTGCGCAGGCGGTCGGCCACCAGCACCAGCCTGCTCTCGGCCTCGAGCGCGTCACCCGGTTCGGTGAGGGACTCGTGGAGCTGGTGGATCCGGGTGCGCAGCAGGCCGTCGGCGACGCTGGGGCGGTCGACCGCCGCGCCGATCAGGTCCTCGCCCAGCACCGACGTGTCCAGGTACAGCACGCGCTTGCGGAAGCCGTGGCTGGTTGCGGCGCGGCCGTCGTGGGCCACGTTCGGCGGCAGCAGCGTCACCGCCGGGCCGAGCGCGCCGTGGTGGTGGCGGTCGAGGTCGTAGCGGATGACGCCGTCGTCGACGATCAGCAGCGTCCACGTGTCGTGCGTGTGCAGCGGGTAGGCGTGCGTGGTGAAGCGCGCGTGGAAGACCTCGGCGATCCCCGGGACCGCCGGTCGCCAGGCCTCGACGTCCGCCATGTCAAGAACGTACAAGACGCGGACACCGGGCCCGGGCGATCGTGACCGGCATGAGTTCCTTCGACACGAAGATCGCCGTCCTGCTCCGCGACGACCTGGCGTCCTGGCAGCGGCTGAACGTCACGGCGTTCCTGGTCAGCGGCATCGCCCACGTGACGCCCGAGCTGATGGGCGAGCCCTACGCCGACGCCGACGGCACCGGGTACCTGCCGATGTTCGGCCAGCCCGTGCTGGTCTTTTCCGGCACCGCGGACGTCCTGACCGCGGCGCACACGCGCGCCCTCGGCCGTGGGCTGCGGTTCTCGATCTTCACCGACGAGCTGTTCCACACCGGCAACGACGTCGACAACCGGGCGGCCGTGCGCGCGGTGCCGGGGGAGAAGCTGGCCCTGGCCGGGCTGGCGGTGCACGGGCCGAAGAACGCCGTGGACAAGATCCTCAAGGGCGCGTCACTGCACCGGTGAGCTCGCGTGGACCAGGAAGACGCTGCGGACCCGGTCGCCGCCGTCGACGGTGAAGGTCTGTGCCGACACGTCGACGAAGCCGTGCGCCAGTGCCGCCGCCTCGGCTTCGCCGGTCGGGAACGTGAGGTCCTTCGGCACGAACTCGGCGAACGGACCCGACGGCCGGAACCGCGTCCCCGACACCACCGAGAACGCCAGTCGCCCGCCCGGTTTCAGCACGCGCAGCCAGTCCGCGAACGCGACCGCCCCCAGGAAGTGCAGCGAAGACGCGCACAGCACGACGTCGGCCGAGTGGTCGGCGGCCGGCATCGGCACCGCCGGGCCGACGCGCCACTCGATGCGGCCGTCCGGGTCCTGCGCCGGTGCCTTGGCCTCGGCCCGCGCGACCATGGCCGGCGACAAGTCGACAGCCAGCACGCGCGCCGGCTTCAGCCGCAACGCCGCGTACGCCGCGAAGCCCGTCCCCGTGGCGACGTCCAAGACGAGTCCGGGAGCGGACGGCAGCGGCTCGACCAGCGCGGAGGCCACCGAGGCGTGGAACGTGTCGTCGTCGTAGTGCTCGGCTGTGCCGTCGAAGAACGCGGCCCGGGATTCGTCGCTCACGAACCCAACCTAGCCAGCGTGGCGAGGGGTTTTCAGTGGACGGCGACCCGCGAACCCCAGGTCGGCGCGGTGGTACCAGCCGAGCTCGTGATCGCCTTCGAGCCAGCACAGGAGCACGTCGGTGCCGTCGAGTTCGGCCGGGAAGTCGACCAGCAGCGGCGCGAACCCCTTGAGCACGGCGCCGGTGCGCTGGACCGTCGTCATCAGGTCGTCGAGGCGGGCCTGGGCGGCCTTCCACTCGGGCAGCCCGCCGAGCTCGGTGGCCCGGCCGCCCGGGCGCAGCGACGCCGCGAGCTCGGCCGCGTCGGCGCGGACGCGGACCAGTTCGTCGAGGACCGGCCGCAGGCGCGCCAGTTCGTCGCGTGCTTCCGAGACGGTGAACAGCCCCATCCGCCGATGATGCCACCGGCGTGCGTCACCCTTCGCGCCGCCGCCGGACCAGTGCGCCGGCCAGCCCGCTCCCGACCAGCAGGAAACCCACGCCGAGCAGGCCGCCGATGAACAGGAAGTCCATGACGCCGTACGCGATGTCGCTCTTCGGCATCAGGTTGACCAGCTTGAACCCCCACTCCGGCACGGCCATCGCGGCCAGCCCGGGCAGCACGCCGTAGATCAGCCCGCCGAGGATCGGGCCGGCCGCCGACAGCGCGCCGAGCGCGGCGACGACCAGGAGCAGGATGGCCCCGCCGGCCAGCAGCGCGATGCCCAGCGGGTCGCGGTTGGTGCTCAGGGTGGCCTGGATCAGCTGCTGCTGGCGCAGCCCGCCCCAGCTCAGCAGGCCCAGGGCGACCGGCGTCAGCACGAGCCCGCCGAGCGCGCTGACCACGTGCGCGGCGCCCCGGCGCGGCCGCTCGTCGAGCGCGTCGGCGGGGTCGTCGGGGTCCTGGTAGTCGTTCTCGTAGTCGTCTTCGTAGCCGGCGTACCGATGGGTCGACACGGCCTCACCTCCCGCAAGGATTCACGGGTGGCATCGTGCCCTGGTTCACCGCCGGGCACCACGGTCGCTCGGCGAGCGGTCGGATCGGCTGACCGGCGGGTTCGTCGCCCGGTGATCCGCGCCACAAAGGGCGGGTGGAGACTTGATGCCGACCACTACTTGAACCATCCAGGTGCGTCAAGCAGTACGCTTGTACCGCTACCGGCGAGACGTATCGAAGAACGCGAAGATCCGCGGAAGGAGCACCGCTGCTCATGGCCAAGATCAAGGTCCAGGGCACCGTCGTCGAACTCGACGGCGATGAGATGACCCGCATCATCTGGCAGTTCATCAAGGACAAGCTGATCCACCCGTACCTGGACGTGAACCTGGACTACTACGACCTGGGTATCGAGGAGCGGGACCGCACCGACGACCAGGTCACGGTCGACTCCGCGAACGCGATCAAGAAGCACGGCGTCGGCGTCAAGTGCGCCACGATCACCCCGGACGAGGCGCGCGTCGAAGAGTTCGGCCTCAAGAAGATGTGGCTGTCCCCGAACGGGACGATCCGCAACATCCTCGGCGGCGTGATCTTCCGCGAGCCGATCGTCATCCAGAACATCCCGCGCCTGGTGCCGACGTGGACCAAGCCGATCATCATCGGCCGCCACGCCCACGGTGACCAGTACAAGGCGACCAACTTCAAGGTCCCCGGCCCGGGCAAGCTGACCGTCAGCTACACCCCGGACGACGGCTCCGAGCCGATGGAGTTCCAGGTCGCGCAGTTCCCCGAGGGCGGCGGCGTCGCCATGGGGATGTACAACTTCAAGAAGTCCATCGAGGACTTCGCGCGCGCGTCGCTGCAGTACGGCCTCGACCGCGGCCTGCCGGTCTACCTCTCCACCAAGAACACGATCCTGAAGGCCTACGACGGCCAGTTCAAGGACGTGTTCGAGGAGATCTTCCAGGCCGAGTTCAAGGCCGACTTCGACGCCAAGGGCATCTCCTACGAGCACCGCCTGATCGACGACATGGTCGCCGCGGCGATGAAGTGGGAGGGCGGCTACGTCTGGGCGTGCAAGAACTACGACGGTGACGTCCAGTCCGACACGGTCGCGCAGGGCTTCGGCTCGCTCGGCCTGATGACGTCGGTGCTGCGCACGCCGGACGGCCGGACGGTCGAGGCCGAGGCCGCGCACGGCACGGTCACCCGGCACTACCGCCAGCACCAGCAGGGCAAGCCGACCTCGACGAACCCGATCGCGTCGATCTACGCCTGGACGCGCGGCCTCGAGCACCGCGGCAAGCTGGACGGCAACCAGGAGCTGATCGGCTTCGCGAACAAGCTGGAGCAGGTCGTCGTCGAGACGGTCGAGGCCGGTCAGATGACCAAGGACCTCGCGCTGCTCATCAGCAAGGACCAGCCGTTCCAGACGACCGAGGAGTTCCTCGCGACGCTGGACGACAACCTGGCGAAGAAGATCGCCCAGGGCTGAGTTTTCCTGGTGAAAGCCCCCTTCCCGGTCCGCCGGGGAGGGGGCTTTCGCTTGATCACGGCGCGTCACCTTCCGCGCGCGCCGCTGGCGCCTCCGGGTGGTTGCTGCGTCCGGCGCTGTCCGTCCGGGTAAAGGATTGCCTACCCTTGGCGTGGGGCCGGGGTTCGCGGGTTGGAGGAAAGCATGTCGAAGAAGACTCTGCTCATCTTGGGCGCGCTCGTCCTGGTCGTCATCGTGTACGCCATGAACACGGGCAAGCAGGCTTCGGGCGCTTCGGCCACCGGCTGCAAGGTGACGGTGACCGCGGACGTCCTGAACGCCCGCGAGTCGGCGGACGGCAACGCCAAGGTCGTCGGGAAGTACCTGCGTGACGCCCAGTTCGACGCGATGCCGGGCGTCCAGAACGGCTTCCGCAAGGTGGCCGACGACAAGTGGGTGGCCGCGGCCTTCACCCAGCCCGTCGCCGGCTCCACCTGCTAGACGCCCAGCAGATCGGCCGCGAGCGTCACGACGCCGAACGCCGCGGCGGACAGGCCGAGCGTCCTGGCGCGTTTCGGGTCGCGTTTCGCCGCGGCGCGCCAGTAGAGGCCGATGCCGACGGCCAGCATCAGCAGTTCGACGACGGCCGAGACGGCGGGCAGCCGCCAGAGCCCGAAGCCGAACGTCGGCAGGTCGCCGGCGTTGCCGGGCAGGATCGGCAGGTCGGCGCGGTGCACGACGAGGTCGAGCAGCCAGTGCGAGAACACGACACCGGCGAGGACCAGGCCGGCTTCGCGGCCGAGCCACCTGCTCGCGACGAGGCCGAACAGCGCGGCCAGCACGAGCGCGCCGACGAGAGAGTGCGTGTAGTCGGCGTGGATGACGCCACCGCCGTAGCCTTCGCCGTCGACCGTCTCGATGCCGCTGAGGTAGAGCGGCACGAAGACGACGTCGAGCCACGCGGTGGCGAGCATGAGCGTCCAGACGGGGACGGCGGGCCGGCCGGCCTTGACGGCGGCGGCGAGCCCGAAGTGCCCGGCGATCACCGGCGGGCCTCCGTCCAGGGGAAGCGGGCGTCGAGGACGCCGAGCCCGACGGTGAAGAGGAGTACGGCGAGAAGGAAGCTCATTTCTGCTCCGAGTAGTTCGTGAGGCCCTGGACGAGCATGGTTTTGAGGACTTCGAAGCTTTCGTCGACGTCCTCGGGGCGGCCGAAGCCGCCGGACGCTTCGAGGCCGGCGAAGCCGTGAACGGCGGCGCGGAGGCACCGGGTCGCGTGCACGGCCTGGGCGTGGTCGAAGCCGAAAGGGCGTAGCACGGCGAAGACGACCTCGGCGACGGCGTGGGTGGCCTGGCTGAGTTCGTCGTCGGCACGGTCCGGGGCGGCGGTGAGGGCCCCGGTGCGGTGGGGGTGTTTCTGCAGGTAGTCGCGGTAGGCGTCGGCGAGGGCGCCGACGGCGGTCCCGCGTTCGCGCCCGGTGGCGGCGGTGCGGAGGGCGTCGGCCATTTCGCGGACGACCCGCAGGTCGATGAGCCGCTTGAGGTCGGCGAGGTTCTTGACGTGCTTGTAGAGCGAGGGAGCGGCGACGCCGGCGCGTTCGGCGACCTTGGCGAGGGTGAGCTCGGCCGGGCCGCCTTCGTCGACGATGGCGATGGCGAGGGTGACCACGGCGTCGGTGGTCAGGCCGGCTCTAGGGGACATGGCGGCTACTCTTCATAGCTTTAAAGCTATTGCTCGTAGCTTCTGGTGGCAAGGGCCGGTTTTTGTCGGTGGTGGGTGCTAGAACTGATCAGGTCGAAAACCGCAGGTGGCGGCGTGGGTCGCCAGGGAGGGAGGAACGTCCGGGGGCGGGCGACAACTGAATGCGGCAGGGCTGGTTTCGGTGGGTCCGCGGGGTCTCCAGGGGGAGTCTCGCGGGCTGGGGCCGGGATTGGAGTCGGTCGGGGTCGAGGCTGGGGACCGTGCTCGGACGGGGGTCGGAGCACGGGGGCCGAGATCCTGTGCGGTGGCTGTCGGGTGGCCGGGGTGGCGTTCGGGCTGGGGAGCCCGGCGTCGGTCAGGTCCTGGGATGGCTGCTGGGCTGCGGAGCCGGGCTGCTGGTCGGGGAATCGGGACCCGAGGCGTGCGTTGGCGGGCCGGATCCGCCGGGCCCGGGGTGAGCCGCGGCCGGGGGACTTGAGCCGCCGGGTTGGAGCCGAGGCGTGCGTTGGCGGGCCGAAGCCGCCGCTGCGTCGGGTGACCGCGGCCGGGGCTTGAGCCGCCGGGTTGGGGAACCCGGCGGCCGGGCTCAGAGCTCGAGGACCAGGTCCTCGTCCGCGACCAGCACCTCTCCGCCGAACTCGGCGCGGGCCTCCTCGGCTGCCGCCGCTCGGTTCGTTCCGGGCCAGAAGTGGGTCAGGAGCAGGCGGTGCGCTCCCGCCTCCGCTGCCCACCGGCCCGCCTCGGCCGCCGTCATCAGGTACCGGGGCTCGCCCTCCGGTGGCGGGGTGCGGAGGGTGGCGTCGCAGATGAACAGGTCTGCCTCGCGGCCGAGTTCGGCCAGCAGCGGGGACGGTCCCGTGTCGCCCGTGTACGCCACCGTGAGTCCGGGCGCGCTCAGGCGCACGCCGAAGTTCGGCTGGTGGTGCGGCAGCGCGTACGACGTCAGGCGGAACGGCCCCACTTCGGCCGGCTCGCCGAGGTCGTGCACGTCGAACAGGGTCGCCGGGTGCGGGCGTGGCTCCATCGCCTCGAGCCGGCGGAGGGTGCCCGGCGTGCAGTGCAGCGGCAGCCGGGCCGTGGGGGTCTCGGCCTGGGTCGTGTAGTGCCATGCCCGCCCGAGGGCGCTGACGTCGGCGCAGTGGTCCGGATGCTCGTGCGTCACGACCACCGCGTCCGGCAACCGGCCGTGCGAGAACAACCGCGACGCGGCCCCGTACCCGAGGTCGAGCACGACGCGGAAGCCGTTGTGCGCCAACAGGAATCCGGCGCACGCCCGCCCGGGCTCCGGCCACGCACCGCAACTGCCGAGCACGGTCAGCCGACTCTCCCCAGCACCCATGGGCGGCAGTCTGGCAGAACGGGCACCACCGGCGGCAGGTAGCGTGCACTGCGTGCTGACCGTCTCCACCGTGAACGTCAACGGGCTCCGTGCCGCCGCCAAAAAGGGCTTCGTCGAGTGGCTCGCCGCCACCGGCGCCGATGTCGTCGCCTGCCAAGAGGTGCGGGCCGAGGCCAGTCAGCTGCCCGCCGCCGTCGTCGAACCCGATGGCTGGTTCTCCGTGCACGCCCCGTCCGCGCTCAAGGGGCGCAACGGTGTTGCCGTCTACAGCCGCGTCGAGCCCGAGGAGGTCCGGGTCGGCTTCGGGGAACCCGAGTTCGAGGATTCCGGGCGGTACCTCGAAGTCCACCTGCCGAACGTCGTCGTCGCGAGCCTCTACCTGCCCAGCGGGGACGTCGGCACCGAACGGCAGGACGAAAAGGAACGCTTCATGGCCGCGTTCCTGCCCTACCTCGTCGAGCTGCGGGCGAAGGCGGCCGCGAGCGGGCGGGAGGCCGTCGTCGTCGGGGACTGGAACATCGCCTACGACACCGTCGACCTCAAGAACTGGCGCGGCAACCGCAAGAACTCCGGCTTCCTGCCCGAGGAACGCGCCTGGCTCGGCCGCGTCTACACCGAGGCCGGTTTCACCGACGTCCAGCGCCGGCTCGACCCCGAGGGCCCCGGGCCCTACACCTGGTGGTCCTACCGCGGGCAGGCCTTCGACAACGACTCCGGCTGGCGCATCGACTGCCAGCTCGCGACACCCGGCCTCGCCGAGAAGGTCGTCGACGTCGTCGTCGAACGGGCCGCCGCCTACGACCAGCGGTGGTCCGACCACGCTCCCGTCACCGCCACCTACGACATCGACTTCCCTCGCTGACACGCGAAAAGGGCCTCCCCGAACCGGGAAGGCCCTTCTCGCCGCGCCCGGCTCAGCAGGACAGGTTGCCGCCCGTCGGAACCCCGAGGATCCCCGCGAACCGCGTGTACAGGTCGATCCGGCTCTGGACCTGCGCCGGGTTGCCGCCGTTGCACTCCAGGGAACCGTTGATGCTGCGGATGGTCTCGCCGAACCCGCGGCCGTTCACCATCGCGTCGTGCGGCGTCATCGTGCCCGGGCCGCTCTGGGTGTTCCAGTACCAGAGCCCGGTCTTCCACGCGACCGCCGCGTCCTGCTCGACCAGGTACGGGTTGCCCAGCAGGTCGATGCCGAGGCTGTCGCCCGCCGCCTTGTAGTTGAAGTTCCAGCTCAGCTGGATCGGGCCGCGGCCGTAGTAGGCAGCGGTCCCGGCCGGGCAGCCATAGGGCTGGCTCGTGTCGCAGTAGTGCGGGTAGTTCGCCGTGTTCTGCTCGACGACGTACACCAGGCCGCCGGTTTCGTGGCTGACGTTGGCCAGGAACGCCGCGGCCTCCTGCTTCTTCACCGTGTCGTCGCCGGTGGTGGCGAAGCCCGGGTACGCCGAGAGCGCCGCGGTGAGGCCGCTGTAGGTGTAGAAGGCGTTCCGGCCCGGGAACATCTGCTCGAACTGCGCTTCGCCGACCACGAAGGTCGCGGCCGACGCGGTGGGTGCGACCAGCACGGCGGCCGCGGCGAGCGCGCCCATCGCCACTCCGGCGCGCTTCAGGAAGCGGGAAATCGACATCGGGAACTCCTCTGGTTGACGCCGGCCGTGCGCGGTCCGGCCGGGCCGAAGGGTTACTCCAAGAGGTATAGACCAATCACTATCCGGTGAAAAGTTTTCCGACCAGGAGGCCGCGATCGGAGTAACGTCCGCTGCGGCGAATGTCGCAGCGTGAGCGAATGCTGCGGAGATCGGGTGACACCCGATCGGACACCCTCCGGTCACGCTCTACTTCGGGTAGTAGTGGATCCACTCGGACGAGTGATCGAAGTGAACCGCGGGGGCGCCTCGGGCGTATTACCGAATGAGCGCTACTCTCGCTTCCGAGTTGATCAGTACCGGCAGGTCTTGACACGCTCGGTAGTTTTCTGACCAGTAGCATGCAGCGTCTCACTCGGATGGGTGAGCGTTTCGCTCATCACTCGCGGGAGGCACTCCGGTGCGCAACCCAGGTCGAACCCTGTTGCGGTCCACGCTGCGCGGTTTCCGCGCGGCCGTAGTGGTCGCGCTGATCCCGGCGGGCCTGCTCCTGGCCGGCGGCGGCAGCGCGTTCGCCGCGGTCACGACGACCGCGCAGGCCGACACCAACGCCGAGACCTTCGGCCTGCTCGGCCCGGTCGGGCTGGTCGCGGTCGCGCTCGGCATCGTCGGCATGACGCTCGGTGTGCTGCGGCAGCGCCGCAAGGCCCGGGTCGCCGAAGCCGCCCCGGCCCTGCCGGAGGAGAAGGACCCGGTGACCGCAATGGCCGAAGCCGTCCTCGGCGAGCCCGAGGCGACGCCGACCCGCCCGTTCCTCACCCCGCGTCCGCACGCCTGAGGGCCCTCCGCGCCCGCCGCTCGGCTCGGCCTGGAAGAATCCCGGCGTGGCCGAAGAGCAGACCGTCGCAGCAGAGCGCCGTCCGCGGGTTCTGTCCGGGATCCAGCCGACCGCCGACTCGTTCCACCTCGGCAACTACCTCGGCGCCCTGCGTCAGTGGGTGAAGCTGCAGGACACGCACGAGACCTTCTACAGCGTCGTCGACCTGCATGCGATCACCGTCGAGCAGGATCCGAAGGTGCTGCGCCAGCGCACCCGCGTCTCGGCCGCGCAGCTGCTCGCCATCGGCATCGACCCGCAGCGCAGCGCCCTGTTCGTGCAGAGCCACGTTCCGGAGCACGCCCAGCTCAGCTGGGTCCTCGAATGCCAGACCGGCTTCGGCGAGGCCGGCCGGATGACGCAGTTCAAGGACAAGTCCGCGAAGCAGGGCTCCGACCGCTCCAGCGTCGGCCTGTTCACCTACCCGGTCCTGCAGGCCGCCGACATCCTGCTCTACCAGGCCGACGCCGTCCCGGTCGGCGAGGACCAGCGGCAGCACCTGGAGCTGACGCGCGACCTCGCGCAGCGCTTCAACAACCGGCTGGGCAAGACGTTCGTGGTGCCCGAGCCGTACATCATCAAGGACACCGCGAAGATCTACGACCTGCAGGAACCGACGGCCAAGATGAGCAAGTCGGCGTCGAACGTCAACGGCATCATCGAGCTGCTCGAGGACCCGAAGCGCTCGGCGAAGAAGATCCGCTCGGCGGTCACCGACACCGGCCGCGAGGTCAGGTTCGACGCCGAGAACAAGGCTGGCGTCTCGAACCTGCTGACCATCTACTCGGCCCTGACCGACCGCTCGATCGCGGACCTCGAAGCGGCGTACGAGGGCAAGGGCTACGGCGACCTGAAGAAGGACCTCGGCGAGGTTTTCGTCGAATGGGTGACGCCGATCCAGGACCGCGCCAAGTCCTATTTGGACGATGCGGCGGAACTGGACAAGGTCCTCGCCGCGGGTGCCGAACGCGCGCGCGAAGTGGCGTCGAAGACGCTGGCCCGGACCTACCAGCGGATCGGGTTCCTGCCGCCGGTGCGGTGAGGCCCTCCCTCACGTGAGCCGCTCGCGTTGCGGGGTGCACACCCCGTGGTTAGCGTTTTCACGGTGGCGAACGAAGAGAAGGAAAAGCTGCTTCCGCGGTTGAAGCGGAAGTACCCGTGGCTCGACCACCTGATCCGGGCCAACGACGCCTTCACCGAGCGGTACGGCAACCACTACGCCGCCGCCATCACCTACTTCAGCGTGCTCTCGGTCATCCCGATCCTGATGGTCGCCTTCGCCGTGGTCGGGCTGGCCGTCGGCAACGACCCGGACATCATCAGGCAGATCCGCGACGGCATCCAGCACTCGGTGCCGAGCGGCCTGCAGACCCTGGTCACCGGCATCGTCGACGCCGCGCTCAAGTCCGGCAGCGGGATCGGGATCTTCGGTCTGCTCATCGCGCTCTACTCCGGCATCGGCTGGATGGCCAACCTCCGCGACGCGCTCACCGCGCAGTGGGGCCAGGAGAAGCAGCCGCAGCCGTTCGTCAAGCAGACGGCGAAGGACTTCGTCGCCCTGATCGGGCTCGGCGTCGCGCTCATCGTGTCGTTCGCGCTGACCGCGATCGGCGGCGGTGTCGGGCGCTTCCTGCTCAAGCTGGTCGACCTCGACCAGGCCGCCTGGGCGAACTTCCTGCTCCGGGTGGCGACGATCGTGCTCGGCCTGCTCGCCAACACCCTCGTCTTCCTCTGGGTGATCGCCCGCCTGCCCCGCGAGCGCGTCGCGCTGCGCAGTGCCGTGAAGGGGGCCGTGTTCGCCTCCGTCGGGTTCGTCATCCTGCAGCAGGCGGCCACCTTCTACCTCGCCAGCGTGACGAACTCGCCCTCGTTCGCGCTGTTCGGGCCGGTCATCGGCCTGCTGGTGTTCGCCAACCTCGTCTCGCGCTTCCTCCTGCTCGTCACGGCGTGGACCGCGACGGCGAAGGAGAACCAGCGCACGGTCATCGAGCCCCCGCCGCCCGTGCGGCTCGAACAGCGGGTCACCGTGCAGCGGGGGCCCGGGTTGGGGGCGGTCGCCGGCGCGTTCAGTGCCGGAGCGTTGCTCGCCTGGCTGGGCCGTCGCCGGTCTTGACAGCGGAGCGGCCAGTAAAGAAACTGAACCGGTAAGAAATCCGAACCGGAGGGGTTTCGTGCTGCTGGACGCCGCCCGCGAGTGTGCCGACCTCGCCAAGACGCTCGCCCCGGTCACCGAGCGGGAGCGCGCGCTGCCGGCCGAGCTCGTCACGAAGCTCACCGACGCGCAGCTGTTCCGCACCGGCGTCCCCGGCTACCTCGGCGGCCCGGAAGCGCCGCCCGCCGTCAGCCTCGAGACGGCCGAGACGATCGCGCGCGGGGACGCCTCGGCCGGCTGGTGCGTCTCGATCGCCGTGACGAGCAGCCTGCTGTCCGCCTACGCGCCGCGCAAGTGCGCGGACGAGGTATTCGGCGACCCGCGCACGGTCGCCGCCGGTGTCTGGGCGCCCCGCGGCACCGGCCGCCGGGCCGACGGCGGGTACGTCGTGACCGGCCGCTGGTCCTTCTGCAGCGGAATTCCGCACGCCGACTGGCTCTTCGCCGGGTTCGTGCACGAAAACGCGCTTTACGTCGCCGCGCTGCCGAAAGCCGAGATCGCCGTGCTCGACACCTGGCAGACGAACGGCCTGCGCGGCACCGGCAGCCACGACTGCGTCGCCGACGAGCTGTTCGTCCCCGAACACCGCGTCTTCTCGGTCATGGGCGGCCCGCCGCCGGAAGCCGTTGCCCTGCACCGGTTCCCGCTGTTCGGCTTCTTCGCGCTGTCGGTCGCGGCGGCCGCGCTGGGCAACGCCCGCGGCGCGATCGACGACCTCGTCGAGCTCGCCTCGACGCGCAAGCCGCTCGGCTCCAGCCGATCGCTGGCCGAGCGCTCGGCGACGCAGGCCGCCGTCGCGGAGGCCGAGGCGGCCCTGCGCGCGGCACGGCTGCTCTTCTACACGAGCATCGACGACGCCTGGCAGGCCGCGCAGGGCACCGATCCGGTGCCGGACGCGCTCAAGCTCGGCCTCCGGCTGGCCGCCACGCACGTCACGCGCACCGCCGCGAAGGTCGCCGAAAGCATGTACGACCTGGGCGGCGGCGCGGCGATCTACGAGACTTCGCCGCTGCAGCGCCGGTTCCGCGACGCGCACACGGCGACCGCCCACTTCCAGGTGAACCCGGCCAGCTACGAGCTGCCCGGCAAGCTGCTGCTCGGCGTCCCGGCCCGCACGGAGCAGCTGTGAACGAGCTGGCGCACCGGTTCACCGCGGACTCGGTCGGCCGCGCGCTCGACCTGGTCGGCGAGCGGTGGAGCCTGCTCATCCTGCGGGAGTCGTTCTTCGGCGTCCGCCGCTACGGCGAGTTCGCGCGCAACCTGTCGATCCCGCGCCCCACGTTGTCCGCCCGGCTCAAGACCCTCGTCGACGCCGGGGTGCTCGAACGCGTCGATCCCGTGCCGGAGTACGTGCTGACCCCGGCCGGGCGCGACCTCTTCGGCGCCGTCGTCACGCTCATGCAGTGGGGCGACCGGCACCTCGCCGGGCCCGAGGGGCCGCCGATCCGGCTGCGGCACAAGGACTGCGGCGAGCTCACCGACGTCGTCGTGGCCTGCCGGCACTGCGGTGGCGAGGTCACCACCGGCCGGGTGACGCCGGAGCCGGGCCCCGGGTTCCGCTAGCGCGTGGCCTTCTTGCGCTGGTGGCCGACCACGAACCCGCCGACGATGATCAGGAACACCACCAGCGTGATGATCCAGCCGGTGACGCCGAACGGGTCGTCCTTCGCGGCCGCCGCGGACGTGCCGCTGTTGCCGGTGCCGCCGTCCGCCGCCACCGAAGGGTCGCCGTTGGCCGCCGTCGCCGCCGGGGCCTGGTAGGTGATCCGGCCGACCGGCGCCGCGCGGTCTTCTTCCAGCGCGAAGCCGTAGTCGAGCAGCTTCGCCGCCTGGTCGACCACCTTGGTCGGCTTCTGCTCGGCGCGCAGCATGACGACGGCGAGCCGCTTGCCCTGCCGCTGCGCCGCACCGACGTAGGTGTGGCGGGCGTCGTCGGTGAAGCCGGTCTTGCCGCCGAGGAAGCCGGGGTAGACGCCGAGCAGCTTGTTGTCGTTGAAGATCGGGATGGCGGGCTTGCCGCCGGCCGCCGGGATCTCGAAGTTCTTCGTCGCGACGACGCTCGCGAACTCCGGCTGCTTCATCGCGTAGTGGAAGATCAGGCTGAGGTCGTAGGCCGAGGTCGACATGCCCGGCCCGTCCAGGCCCGACGGCGTCGCGGCGCGCGTGTCGAGCGCGCCGATCTTCGCGGCCGTCGCGTTCATCTTCGCCACCGTGGTATCCACGCCGCCGAGCGCCGTGGCGAACGCGTGGGCGACGTCGTTGCCCGAGTGCATCAGCAGGCCGTGCAGCAGCTGGTCGACGGTGTACTGGCCGCCGGCGGCGAGGCCGACGCAGGTGCACTCCTGCTCGGCGTCCTCCTTCGTCGCGACGATCACCTGCTGCGGCTGCAGCTGGGTGACGACGACCAGCGCGAGCAGCGTCTTGATCAGCGACGCGGGCCGCTGGCGCGCGTGCGGGTCCTTGGCCGCGACGATCGCGCCGCTGTCGAGGTCCTGCACCACCCACGACGCCGCGGTGTTGCCGTCCGGCGGGTTGAGGGCGCCGTCCGGGGTGATCAGGCCGCATTCGGCCATCCGCGGGCCGCCGACCGGCTGCGCGGGCACGGCCAGCGGCGGCGGGAGCTGCTTGCCCGGCGCCGGCTTCTCCGAGGTGTCGACCGGCGGCGGCGGGGCCTGGTGGTTCGCGCACGGGCCCGGCGGCGGCGCCGCGGCCGCCAGCGCCGGCGTGCTCAGGGCCAGGAGGGCGGCGGAGAGCGTCGTCGCGAAGACCTTGAGCGACCGGGAGACAACGGAGTGCACCCACGCAATCTAGCGCCGCGGCCCGCGTCGCATACTCAGGGGCATGCGCATTTCGCGACGGACCTCGCTGTTCCTGCTGGCCTTCGGCGTGTGGTCCTGGATCATCTGGATCACCTTCGCCAAGAACCTCTGGGAGAGCGACCGCGCCTGGACCCCCGACGGCTCGCCGACGGCGTACTTCGTGGTCCACGCCGTGCTGACGGTCGTGTCGTTCCTGCTCGGCACGGCCATCGGCGTGCTGGGCTGGCGCGGCGTGCGTGCCACTTCGCGGGTTTCCTCCTGACTTTGGTCGGTGGCGCGGCCTCCGGGGCCGGTTTAGGTTGACGCCACTGACCCTGGAGGTGGAATGTCCCGTATACGCCGAATGGCGGCCCCGCTGGTGCTGGCCGTGGGCGGCGGCCTGTTCGCGGCGCCGGCGGCCGAGGCCGCACCGGTCGCCTGCGACACGACGAGCACGCCGTACACCTACGTCGTGACGTACCAGCCGGGCACGCGCGCGTCGGCCGTCGACAAGGAGCTGGCGGCCAAGTGCGGCACGAAGGTCGCGTACTACGCCGAGATCGGCGTGGCGATCGCCAGCTCGCGCAACGCGGACTTCCAGCAGAAGATCGGCGTCTACCGGGCGTACTCGGGCGGCAAGGACGTGGCTTCTTCGTCCGGTGCCGCGGCCCGTTCCCTCGGCGCGGTGAAGACGCTGGAGGACACGCGCTCGACGGCGGCCGCGGGTGACCTCTCGGCCCAGCAGTGGGACATGAAGGCGATCCACGCGCCGGAGGCCAACAAGATCTACCAGGGCAGCCGTTCGGTGACGGTCGGCGTGCTGGACTCGGGCATCGACGCAACGCACCCGGCGCTCCGCAACGCGGTCGACGCGCGGGCGTCGGCGGGCTGCGTGACGGGCGCACCGGACCCGGCCCCGGCATCCTGGGCCCCGACGACCTCGGACCACGGCACGCACGTGGCGGGCACGATCGCGGGCAAGGACCCGGCGGCGGGCTTCACGGGCATCGCCCCCGGCGTGCGCCTGGCCTCGGTGAAGGTGGTCAACGACGCGGGTTACATCTTCCCGGAGTCAGCGGTGTGCGGTTTCGTCTGGGCGGCCGAGCACGGCTTCCCGGTGACGAACAACAGTTACTACATCGACCCGGGAATGTTCTTCTGCTCGCACGAGGCAGGCGACGCGGCAGCGTACGAAGCGGTCCGCCGCGCAATCGAGTTCTCAACCCGCCACGGCGTACTCAACGTGGCAGCGGCGGGCAACTCAGGCTTCGACACGACGGCGCAGACAACGGACCCGAACCGCCCGCACCCGGTGGACAGGTCGTGCGGAATCCTCCCGAAGTCGATCGACGGCGTGGTGAACGTGTCATCGGTGGGTTACGCGGGCACGAAGTCCTCGTTCAGCAACTACGGCGAAATCGCGGTAACAGCCCCAGGCGGCGACTTCTCCCAGACACCACCAGAGGGCGCGGGCCCGGCATGCCCCCTGTCGTCAACGGTGTTCGGCGGTCCGTACGGCTCGAAGTGCGGCACATCGATGGCATCCCCCCACGTGGCCGGAGTGGCAGCGCTGCTGGCGTCGCGCTTCCGCGGCATCCCACCATGGGCATTGTCCCGCATCCTGGAGGGCGAAGCGGACGCGGTGAAGTGCACAACAACGGAGACGGAGTGCACAGGCCCGGCAAAGAACAATTCGTACTACGGCCACGGCCTGGTAAACGCCCTGGACGCAGTCCGCTGACCCAACCAGAACAAAAGGAGCGGGGTGGTCATCCCGTCGCCTGAGGCCGTCAAATCACTTTGAGCCGGGCCCGCAACATGCAGACCGAGTCAGGGGTGACAGCGCGAGGTTGCGGGCCCGGCTCAAAGTGATAAGCCTCAATCAGGCGACGGGATGACCACCCAGCGGCCCACCTCTCCAAGGTGAGATGACAGCGGGTCCCAGGGTCATCCCGGAGCCTGCCTGTCCGGCGAGGACGCTTTTGATTCTGCCGCGGCTTCAAAGATCCGCCGCGGTAGGGCTTTGTCTTTTGCGGTGGCTCAGCTTTGCCGTGGTTTAGCTCTGCCGTGGCTATGTAGCGGGTCCGACCTCCCCCGCCCCTCCGGTGGGATTTTCAGGCGGCGGTCGGGTTTGTCAAGGCGGGAAAGATGCCTTGACAAACCC
>NZ_JBEXKX010000073.1:0-32603 GCF_040609695.1 Amycolatopsis sp. NPDC004625 | reverse complement strand
CCGGCCCCCCCCCGCGCCCCCCCCCCCCCTCTCTGTGTGTTTGTTTTTTTTTTTAATAACTTTCTAAAACCAGCTCCACCCCCCCCACGACCGCCTACCTGGAGGTCTGATGAACCACGAGCCCCGCGTAGTCCGTGCCGCCCGCGGCACCCAGCTCACCGCCAAGTCGTGGCAGACCGAGGCCGCGCTGCGGATGTTCCACAACAACCTCGACCCCGACGTCGCCGAGCGGCCCGAGGACCTGGTCGTCTACGGCGGCACCGGCAAGGCCGCGCGCAACTGGGCCAGCTTCGACGCGATCACCCGCGAACTGACCACTTTGGAGGTCGACGAGACGCTGCTGGTGCAGTCGGGCAAGCCGGTCGGCGTGTTCCGCACGCACGAGTGGGCGCCGCGCGTGCTCATCGCGAACTCGAACCTGGTCGGCGACTGGGCGACCTGGCCGGAGTTCCGGCGCCTGGAACAGCAGGGCCTGACGATGTACGGCCAGATGACCGCGGGCTCGTGGATCTACATCGGCACGCAGGGCATCCTCCAGGGCACGTACGAAACCTTCGCCGCCGTCGCGAAGAAGAAGTTCGGCGGGTCCCTGAAAGGCACGTTGACGGTGACCGCCGGCCTCGGCGGCATGGGTGGCGCGCAGCCGCTCGCGGTGACCATGAACGACGGCGTCGCGCTGGTCATCGAGTGCGACCCGCAGCGCGCGCACCGCCGCGTCGAGACCCGTTACCTCGACGAGGTGGCCGACGATCTCGACGACGCCATCGCCCGCGTGACCAAGGCCAAGCAGGAGAAGCGCGCGCTGTCGGTCGGTGTCGTCGGCAACGCGGCCGAGGTGCTGCCGGAGCTGCTGCGCCGGGGCGTCGAGGTCGACATCGTCACCGACCAGACGTCCGCGCACGACCCGCTTTCGTACCTGCCCAAGGGCGTCAGCGTCGAGGACTGGCACGACTACGCGGCCAAGAAGCCCGACGAGTTCACCGACCGCTCACGCGAGTCGATGGCCGACCACGTCGACGCCATGCTCGGCTTCCTCGACCGCGGCGCCGAGGTCTTCGACTACGGCAACTCGCTGCGCGGCGAGGCCAAGCTCGGTGGTTGCGAGCGCGCGTTCGACTTCCCCGGCTTCGTGCCCGCCTACATCCGCCCGCTGTTCTGCGAGGGCAACGGCCCGTTCCGCTGGGCCGCGCTCTCCGGTGACCCCGAGGACATCGCGGCCACCGACCGCGCGATGCTGGAACTGTTCCCGGAGAACGAATCCCTCGCGCGCTGGATCAAGCTGGCGGGCGAACGCGTGGCGTTCCAGGGGCTGCCCGCCCGGATCTGCTGGCTCGGCTACGGCGAACGCCACCTGGCCGGCCTGCGGTTCAACGAGATGGTGGCCAGCGGCGAGCTCAAGGCGCCGGTCGTCATCGGCCGCGACCACCTCGACTCCGGCAGCGTCGCCTCGCCGTACCGCGAGACCGAGGGCATGGCCGACGGGTCCGACGCCATCGCCGACTGGCCGCTGCTGAACGCGCTGGTCAACACGTCCTCGGGGGCCAGCTGGGTGTCGATCCACCACGGCGGCGGCGTCGGCATGGGCCGGTCCATCCACGCCGGGCAGGTCAGCGTCGCCGACGGGACGCCGCTGGCCGCGCAGAAGCTCGAGCGGGTGCTCACCAACGACCCGGGCATGGGCGTCATCCGGCACGTCGACGCGGGTTACGAGCGCGCGGCCGATGTCGCCGCCGAGCGGGGTGTGCGGGTGCCGGTGCGGGAGGACGGGTGAGCGCCTCCGGGCTGCTGGGCGAGATCGCCGACGTCGGGCGCGACCGGAAGCGCGGCGGCTACTCGCGGCACGCCTTCGACCTGCCCGAACAGGACCTGCGCGCGTGGTTCGGCGAGCGCGCGCTGGGCCTCGGGCTCGACGTCGATACCGACCACAACGGCAACATCTGGGCCTGGTGGGGCCCGCCGGGACCGGACGCCGTCGTCACCGGCAGCCACCTCGACTCGGTCCCCGGCGGCGGTGCCTTCGACGGACCCCTGGGCGTCGCGAGCGCCCTGGCCGCGGTGGAATCCCTGCAGGCGCGCGGGTTCCGGCCGGGCAAGCCGTTCGCCGTCGTCGTGTTCGCCGAAGAGGAGGGCGGCCGGTTCGGCGTCCCGTGCCTGGGTTCGCGGCTGCTCACCGGCACGATCGACGCCGACAAGGCGCGCGGGCTGCGGGACGCCGACGGCGTGACGTTCGCCGAGGCGGCCGCGAAGTCCGGCTTCGACCCGGAGCGGGTGGGGCCGGATCCCGCGCGGCTCGGGCTGATCGGCAAGTTCCTGGAGCTGCACGTCGAGCAGGGCCGCGGGCTGATCGACCTCGGCTCGCCGGTCGCCGTGGGCAGCACGGTGATCGCGCACGGGCGGTGGCGGTTCTCCTTCACCGGGCAGGGAAACCACGCCGGCGCGACGCTGCTGGCCGACCGGGCCGACCCGATGCTGCCCGCCGCCGCGACGGTCACCGCCGTCCGGCGGCTGGCTCACGCCGTGCCCGACGCGCGGGCGACGGTCGGCCGTCTGGTGCCGACGCCGGGCGGGACCAACGTCATCGCGTCCACTGTGGACCTGTGGTTGGACGCGCGGGTGCCGGGTACGGCCACTCCGGCGCTGGTGTCCGATATCGCGGCGGCTGCCGAGGCCGCCGCGGCGGAGGAAGGCTGCCGGGTCGAGGTGACCCGGGAGTCCTATTCGGACGATGTCGTGTTCGACGCTGCGCTGCGCGGCGACCTCGGCGGCTGGCTCGGGGCGCCGCCGGAGCTGCCGACCGGCGCCGGGCACGACGCCGCGATCCTCGCCGGGTTCGTCCCGGCCGGAATGCTCTACGTGCGCAACCCGACCGGGATCAGCCACTCGCCGGAGGAGTTCGCCGAGGCCGACGACGTCGAAGCGGGCGCGGCGGCGCTGGCCACGGTTCTGGAGCGGCTGGCGCGATGACTCCCGGCCCGCGGGGGCGCCCCCCGATTCCAGCCTATCGTCCGGCACCGACAGTTTTCTGGTGCGAACAGGCCTGGCTACCGGACGGGATCGCGTCCGGCGTCCGGATCGAGGTCGCGGACGGGCGGATCACTTCGGTGACGCCGGATTCGCCGCGGTCCGGCACCGTGCTGGCCGGGCTCACGCTGCCCGGCTTCGCGAACGGGCACTCGCACGCGTTCCACCGGGCGCTTCGCGGCCGGACGCACCACGAACGCGGCACGTTCTGGACGTGGCGCGAGCGGATGTACACCCTTGCCGCCCGGCTCGATCCCGACACCTACTACCGGCTGGCCCGCGGGGTCTACGCCGAGATGGTGCTGGGCGGGTACACCAGCGTCGGCGAGTTCCACTACCTGCACCACGCGCCCGGCGGGAAGCCGTACGCCGATCCGAACGCGATGGGGGAGGCGCTGCGGCAGGCCGCGGCCGACGCCGGGATCCGGCTGACGCTCCTGGACACGTGCTACCTGGCCGGCGGCATCGGCGTCGAGCCGGACGAGGTCCAGCGGCGGTTCTCCGACGGCTCGGCCTCGGCGTGGGCGTCGCGGGTGGCTGCGCTGAAAGAAGCCGAGCTGTTCCGGGTCGGCGCGGCGATCCATTCGGTGCGGGCGGTTCCGGCCGATCAGCTGTCGCTTGTGGACAGTTCGCGGGTCGTGCACGTCCACCTGTCGGAGCAGCGGGCCGAGAACGAGCAATGCCAGGCCGCCTACGGCCGCACGCCCACCGAGCTGCTGGCCGATCGTGGGGTGCTGACCGAACGCCTGGTCGCCGTGCACGCCACGCACCTGACGGCGACGGACATCGACCGGCTGAGCGGCGCGCGGGCGTGCTTCTGCCCGACCACCGAACGCGACCTCGGCGACGGCATCGGCCCGGCCCGCGCCCTGCGGGACGCCGGGGTGCGGCTGTGCGTCGGCAGCGACAGCAACGCCGTCGTCGACGCCTTCGAGGAGACCCGCGCGCTGGAGCTGGACGACCGGCTGGCCAGCGAGGAACGCGGCCGGTTCAGTGCCGGGGAGCTCCTGGAGGCGGGCACGGACCACGCGGCGATCGGGTGGGACGAGGTCGGCGCGCTCGCCGAGGGGGCGGGCGCGGACTTCGTCACGGTGGCCCTGGATTCGGTGCGGACGGCCGGGATCGAGCCTTCGGGCGTGGTGTTCGCCGCCTCCGGGGCCGACGTCCGGCACGTCGTCGTCGCCGGCCGCGAGATCGTGCGCGACGGCGAGCACCTGCTCGTCGAACGACCGGAAACCGTACTGGCGAAGGAGATCGAGGCACTGTGGCGGTCCTGATCACGGGCATCGGCGAACTCACCACCCACGACCCGGAACTGGGCCGGCTCACCGGCGCGGCCCTGGTCCTGGACGGCTCGAGCGTCGCCTGGGCGGGCCCGGCGTCGGACGCGCCCGACGCCGACGAGCGCATCGACGTCGAAGGCCGCGCGGTGCTGCCCGGCTGGGTCGACAGCCACACGCACCTCGTCTTCGCCGGCGACCGCACCGCCGAGTTCGAGGCGCGGATGGCCGGGAAGCCCTACACCGCGGGCGGAATCGCGACCACCGTCGGCGCGACGCGCGAGGCGTCCGACGAGCAGCTGGCGGCGAACCTGCGCCGGCACGTCGAAGAAGCGGCCCGGCAGGGGACGACCTGCCTGGAGACGAAGACGGGCTACGGGCTGACCGTCGCGGACGAGGCGCGGTCCGCGCGGATCGCCGGCGAGGTGGCCGACGAGGTCACCTTCCTGGGCGCGCACCTGGTCCCGCCGGGCGCCGACGCGGAGTCCTATGTGGATCTCGTGTGCGGCGAGATGCTCGACGCCGTCGCGGAAAGCGTGCGGTGGGCGGACGTCTTCTGCGAGACCGGCGCGTTCGACGAGGCCCAGTCTTCGCGGGTGCTGAAGGCCGCCGCCGAACGCGGGCTCGGGTTGCGCGTCCACGGCAACCAGCTCGGCGAGGGCCCCGGCGTCCGGCTGGCGGTGGAGCTCGGGGCGGCCAGCGTCGACCACTGCACGTACCTTTCGGACGCCGACGTCGAGGCGCTCGCGGCGTCCGAGACCGTGGCGACGCTGCTGCCCGCGTGCGATTTGTCGACCCGACAGCCCCTCGCCCCCGCGCGGCGGCTGCTCGACGCGGGGGCGACGGTGGCGCTGGCCAGCAACGCCAACCCGGGCAGCTCGTACACGACGTCGATGGCGTTCTGCGTCGCGACGGCGGTGCTGCAGATGCGGATGACGATCGAGGAAGCCGTCTGGGCGGCGACGGCGGGCGGCGCGAAGGCGTTGCGGCGGGAGGACGTGGGCGTCCTGCGCCCGGGAGCCCGGGCGGACGTCCACGTCCTCGACGCGCCTTCGGTGACGCACCTGGCCTACCGGCCGGGGGTGCCGCTGACGCACGCGGTGTGGCGCGCCGGGGTCAGAGTGGCAGGGTGAACGGCGTGCAGGACGGCCGGTAGCTCGCGTCCAGCGCGTGCAGGATCAGCCCGGTGACGTTCGGGTCGATCGCCTGGCTCAGGTGGCCCGAAGCGTCGGACGGGCAGAAGTCCTGCAGCACGATGTCCGTCGCGCCCCGCTCGTTCAGGACGCCGCTCGTGTACGGCGTCACGACCTCGTCGTACCGGCTCACGATGCTCGTGTACGCCGGGCCGGCCACGTGGACGCCGCCGCGGGCGAGGTCGTCCAGGAAGGCCGACGGGGCCAGGTATTCCGTGCAGGCGCCACAGGCCGTCTTCAGGATCACGCCGAGGCCCGGGACTGTCGTGAGGAGCGCTTTGGCGAGCGCGTCGATACCGCCGAGGGTGGTCCCGCGGTAGTTCGCGCCGAAGCCGACGAAGTGCGCCACCTTCGGTGCGCCGCCGCCGTACTTGAGGTAGTACGCCGGCATCGTGCTGCCTTCGGAGTGGCCCACGATGTCGACCTTCGCCGCGCCCGTCGCGGTCCGGACCCGGTCGACGAACCGGCCGAGCTGGGTGGCGCTGTCGCGCATCGACGCGAGGCCGCCGACGCCCGGGCCGAGGACGCCGGTGCCGTAGGTCAGGGAGAACACGCAGTAGCCCGCGCCGGCGATCTTCGGCGCGTGGAAGAACCAGTTGACGGAGTCGTTCGCGCCGAGGCCGTGCACCAGGACGACGGGCTGGGGGTGCGCCGCCGTCGGCCGGCAGGCCCAGTCGTTCCAGCCGCTGCCCGTCGCCGCGTCGGCGACCGCCGGGGTGGCGACGCCCAGGGTGAGCGCCGCGACGACCGCGGTCAGGACTCGCTTGGCACCGCGGTTGGTGACCCGCATCAGACTGCCTCCGATTACCCGTCAGTAGGTGACGCAGATCATGATCGGTCACAGGACGGCGGAAGCAACCTGGGAAAACGCTCAGAGTTGTCCCGCGTTCGTTGTGACGGGTGACAACGAGGGCTTGCGGGCGGCCACCGCGATCCCGGCCAGGGCGACCAGGCCGCAGAGCCAGGCGAACCAGTCGCCGAACCGGGCATACGGGGTCTTTCCGGCACTGACCGGGACGTCGGCCACGACGACCGAGAACGGGTGGTCGCCGGTGCGGGTTTCGGCCAGGACGTGCCCCTGGGCGTCGGCCAGCATCGGCGTGCCGCGGGCGGCGCTCCACGCCACCGAGAAACCGTTTTCGACGCCGCGGATCAGGGCCGTGCGGCTGTGCGCCCAGCCGTCGGCGTCCTCGTCGGACGCCGGGACGAGGACCAGGCCGGTGCCGCCTTCGCCGTATTCGCTGCTGGGATCGGCGAAGTTGACGTCCATGCACACCATCAGGCCGGTGGCGGCGAACCGGGTGAGCTCGGTGCCGGACCGGAGGTTCGGCGAATTCCCGTTGTGCCACTTGCGGTATTCGAGCGGGGCGCCGGAGGGCGGCACGGCGAGCGCGGCGTTGAACCGCCCGTCCGCCGTCGTGTCGATGACGCCGGTGACGACGTCGAGGTTCTTCGCGCGGGCGACCTGGGCGAAGCTCTCGACGAGCCGTGGACGGGTGGCCTGGTCGACCGCGAACGTCGCTTCCGGCAGCACGACGGCCCGGACGCCGTCCGGCAGCCGGCGGATCTGGTCCACATAGGACTGGACGAGCGCCTGCCCGTCCGGAGTGGCGATGTCGGGCGCCCAGCGGTACTGGCCCGGTGCGACCAACGCGATCCGGGTCGACGGGCCGGGCCGCGGGGGCGCGCTCCAGAACACGAGCCCGCCGGCGATCGCGACGAGCGCGACGACGGGGACGAGCCGGGTCCGGGCGCGCAGGCCGGGCGCGAGCGCGGCGGCGACGGCGGCCGGGACGAACAGCACGAGGAACTCCACGCCCCAGCCGCCGGTGACCGCGGCGATCCGCAGCACGGCCGGCCGGTCCGCCTGCGTCGTCATCAGGGTGTCCACGACGCCGGTCGGGTTCAGCAGCGAGACGACGTAGAGGGCCACGGTCCACAACGCCGGTGCGGCGAGCGCGCCCAGGAAGCCGTGGCCGCGCCGGACCAGCGGCCGGAACAGCGCGACCGCCAGCGCGAACAGCAGCGCGCTGCCGCCGAGGATCCCGAGCGCGGCCGGCCGCGGGACCGACTGCGAGTGCCAGAAGTAGCTCCAGCTGCCGGCGCTGCCCGCGAGGTAGGCGGTGAACGCGCAGAGCAGCGCGACTCCGCCGTGGACGCGGGGTGCGAGCAGCAGGACCGGCAGCGGCGCCAGCCACGCGAGCTCGGGCAGCGGGTCGAGGCCCGTGCCGAAGAAGAACAGCAAAGCCGACGCCGCTGTCGCAAAAAGCGCTTTCACCGGGTGCCCCTTTCGCCCGGTTCGAAGGTCCCAGGCGGGGCCGGTCCGCGCACTGGGCCAGACCACCGGATCGCGGGTGGGGCTGCCCCCACCCCGGTTCATCGAGAGTTCAGGGAGCCGTCACACGACAGGGATCGGCGGCCGTCCCGTTGATCAGTAGCGTTGCTAACGAACAGCAACGGAAGCGAGCCGCCATGGACTTCTCCCTGATCGTGCTGGTGGTGATCGTCGCGGCGCTCGCCTTCGACTTCACCAACGGCTTCCACGACACCGCCAACGCGATGGCCACGTCCATCGCCACCGGGGCGCTCAAGCCGAAGGTCGCGGTCGGCGTGTCCGCCGTGCTGAACCTGGTCGGCGCCTTCCTCTCGGTCGAGGTCGCGAAGACGATCTCCGGCGGGATCGTCGACGACACGAAGGTGACGCCGGTGATCATCTTCGCCGGGCTCGTCGGCGCCATCGTCTGGAACCTGGTGACCTGGCTGATCGGGCTGCCGTCGAGCTCGTCGCACGCGCTGTTCGGCGGGCTGATCGGCGCCACCTGGATCGCGTCCGGCTCGGACGCCGTCCACTTCGGGAAGGTCGTCGAGAAGGTCCTGATCCCCGCGCTCGCCTCGCCGCTCGTCGCCGGGATCGTCGCGACGCTGGGCACGTTCCTCGTCTACCGGATCACCGCCCGCGCCAAGCAGGACACGGTGGGCCGGACCTTCAAGGCCGGCCAGATCGCGTCGGCCTCGCTGGTGTCGCTGGCGCACGGGACGAACGACGCGCAGAAGACCATGGGTGTCATCACGCTGACGCTGATCGCGTCCGGCTCGCTCGCGCCGAACTCGGGACCGCCGCTGTGGGTGATCCTGACCGCCGGCACGGCGATCGCGCTCGGGACCTACCTCGGCGGCTGGCGGATCATCCAGACGATGGGCAAGAAGCTCACCGAAATCCAGACCCCGCAGGGCTTCGCGGCGGAGACCAGCGCGGCGGCCGTCATCCTGACGTCGGCGCACCTCGGGTTCGCGCTGTCGACCACGCACGTCTGCTCGGGCGGCATCATCGGCTCCGGCCTGGGCCGCAAGCTCGCCGAAGTCCGCTGGGGCGTCGCCGGCCGGATGGTCCTCGCCTGGGCGCTGACGCTGCCGGCCGCCGCGATCGTCGGCGCGCTCGCCGCCGAGGTCTCGACGCTCGGGACCTGGGGCACCGTGCTGGTCGGCCTGGCCGGGGTCGTCATCGCGCTGGGCATCTACCTCGCGTCGAAGCGGAACCCGGTCAACGCGAACTCCATCCACGAGCCCGAGCCCGGCGTCACGCAGCCGGCCAACGCCTGAGGAGCGCCATGCACATCAACTGGGGTTCCCTCGGTCTCGTCTTCGTCGTCGCGCTCGGCTCGGTCGTGGTGCTGACGAGCCTCTTCTCCTTCGGGGTGGTCGGGCTCTCGCAGCGCGAATCGGCCCGGGCGGCGGGCGGCTCGGGCAGCGGGCCGCTGGCCGGCGCGGTCGTCTGCTTCGCCGCCTGCGCGGCGATCGTCGGCTACGGGATCTACCTGATCGTCGCCTGAACGCGCTCGCGGAACCCGCCGGGCAGCCCGCCGACCATCGGCACCAGGGTCGCCCGGCGGGTTTCGGAGAGGTGGGCGAGCAGGTCCAGCGCCGGGGTCCAGAGGTCCTCGTCGGCGGCCGCCGCGGTGACCAGCCGGCCGAGGCGGTGGGCTGGGAGCAGGCCGACGACGTGGTCGATGCGGTGCTTGTCGTCGAGCACGAACGCGATCCGCAGCAGCGCCGGGTCGTCGATCCCCTCCAAGGCGCGCCGCACGGTCGGGTCGGGCAGGTGGCCGACGAACCGGCCGAGGGTGATCCAGTCCTCCTTGGCCGCCAGCTCGGCGGCGACCGCGAGCACGGTGTCCAGCGGGATGCGGCTGATGATCGCGCTCGCCCGCCGCGGGTCGAGCTCCGCCGCCACTTCGGCGAGGAACCGCGGGCTGAGCCGCTTGGCGACGTCGACGCCGCGCGAGACGTCCACCAGCCCGGCGATCCGGGCGCACAGCAGCGGGCCGAACACCTTCTCGGCGATCTTGGCGAGCACGCCGACCGGCACCACCCGCGCGGCCAGCGCCATCCGCTGCAGTGCGGCGGCGTTCGCGTCGAACAGCGTGTCGGTGACCTGCTCGCGGAAGGACCGCAGGTCGTCGGCGTCGACGCGCGCGAGGTAGCCGAGCCGCGCCGGCTCGACGTCCAGGACGCGGGCGAGCTTGAGGATCTCCGCCTCGGCCGCGTAGTTCTCCGCGGTCACAGGCCGACCGCCTTGCGGACCGCGCCGCGCAGCAGTGCGGGGACGTACCGGAGACCTTCCTCGCCCGCCTCGGCGAGCGCTTTCGCCTGCCGCCTGCGCGCGTCGCGCAACGCGTCGGCGAGGTCCTGCCGCTCGTGCGCTTCGAGGGCCTCGATGCCTTCGGGGAGGTAGCCGCCCAACTGATCGGCGAGTGTGCGCTCGGCCATGGTGGATCATCATGCAACACCGCGGGCGCTGTTCGCACGAGACGGTACGCATTGATCTGTAACGAGAGCACTGCTCACCACCGCTGGTGGTGCGATGCTCCGAAGTGAGAGCACTGCTCTCGCCGCCGTGGCGAAGGTTGACTTTCGGCAGTGGCCGGTCCGCCGGCACGGCTTGTAGCTTCGAACCCGTGCGGGAGGTGGTGAAGCGCCGGTGGCGCGTGGGGTTCGACGTGCTGCTCGGGCTGTTCCTCGCCTTCGTCGTCGTGTCCGACACCGTGAACGCCCGGTCGCCGTGGGAGATCGCCGGCGGCCTCGCCGTCGTCGCGGGCTCGGTGGCCACGGCCCGGCGGTACCCGGTCGTTTCGCTCGGCATCGCGCTGGCCGGGGTGCTCGCGGTGACGTTCCCGTTCGGCGACCACGTGCCGGTGTGGGTGGTGTTCGTGCTGGTCGCGATGAGCTACCAGGCCGGGCTGCGGATGGCGCGGGCCCGGCCGGGCGTGCTGATCGGCGCCGGCGTCACGGTCCTCGGGCTGCCGCTGTCGCTGCTCGTCGGGCCCGACGGCCTCGGCGACTGGGGTGCGATGGTGGCGATCCTCGTGTTCGCCGGGCTGTCGCCGTGGCTGCTCGGCCGGTACGTCCGGGTCCGCGGCGAGCTCGCCCGCACCGGGTGGCGCCGCGCCGAGGAGATGGAAAGCCGGCAGCGGCTGGTCGCCGAGCAGGCGCGGCTGCGCGAACGCGCGCGGATCGCCGGCGACATGCACGACTCGCTGGGGCACGAGCTGAGCCTGATCGCCGTCCGGGCCGCCGCGCTGGAGGTCGCGGGCGGGCTCGACGACGTCCAGCGCGACGCGGCGGGGCAGCTGCGGGCCAGCGCGGCGGCGGCGACCGATCGGCTGCGGGAGATCATCGGCGTGCTGCGCGAGGACGCCGCGCCGGTCGAGCCGGTGCAGGGCGACCTCGGGGCGCTGATCGCGCGGGCGCGGGCGTCGGGCCTGGCCATCGAGTCCACAGTGGACATCGAGGCGGCGCCGCCGATGGTGGCCCGCGCCGCCTACCGCGTGGTCCAGGAAGCCCTGACGAACGTGGCGAAGCACGCGCCGGGGGCCGCCGTGACGGTCCGGGTGACCAGCGGTGACGGTCAGACCGACGTCAGCGTGGTCAACGCGCGGCCGCCGGCCGGGCCGCTGCCCGGGGCCGCGTCCGGGCACGTCGGGCTGATCGGCCTGCGTGAACGCGCCCGGCTCGTCGGCGGCACGCTGCGGGCCGGCCCGCACGAGGGCGGGTTCGCCGTCGCGGCCCGGCTGCCGCACGGCGCGGCGCCGGCCGAACTGCAAGAGGCCGACGAGCCCTTGCCGTCGGCGTCGGCCCGGGCGCTGGAACTGGCCCGGCGGGACGTGCGGCGCAGCCTGGTGCAGGCGATCGCCGTCCCGTGCGGGCTGTTCGGCGTGGTGCTCGCGGTGAGCGGCATCGTCTTCCTGTACCAGTGGAACTCCTCGGAGCTGCCCGGGCCGGTCTACGACGGGCTGCGGATCGGGCAGTCCCGGGCCGAGGTGGGGCCGCGGCTGCCCGCCCACCAGCGCTCGGCCCGGCCGGTGCGGGGCGAGCCGCCGATGCCGGCGGTGCCCGGCGTCGCGTGCGAGTACTACGGCACGGGCCGGTCGTGGCTGGACAACGACTACGCCGCCTACCGGCTGTGCTTCGCCGATGGGAAACTGGTCGCCGAGGACAGGTTCGCCGAGGGGGCACCGTGATCAGGGTCGTGCTGGCCGACGACGAGGCGCTGATGCGGGCGGGGGTGGCGGCGATCCTCGCCGCCGACGCGGGGATCGAGGTCGTCGCCGAGGCGCCCGACGGCCGGTCCGCGGTCTCGCAGGTCCTCGCGACGCACCCCGACGTGGTGCTGCTGGACATCCGGATGCCGGGCCTGGACGGCCTCGGCGCGGCCGCCGAGATCCGCCGGCTGCGGCCCGCCACCGGCGTGATCATGCTGACGACGTTCGGCGAGGACGACTACATCGAGCGCGCGCTGAGCCTCGGCGCGGGCGGATTCCTGCTGAAGTCGGGCGACCCCCGCGAACTGCTGGCCGGCATCCACGCGGTCGCCGACGGCGCCGCGTTCCTCTCGCCGAAGGTGGCGCAGCGGGTGATCGCCCGCCTCTCCGGCGGCCGGCTGGCACGCGCGGCCGCGGCCCGCGAGCGGATCGCCGCGCTGACCCCGCGTGAACGGGAAGTGCTGACGCTGCTGGGTTCCGGACTGTCCAATGCGGACATAGCGGCGAAGATGTTCGTCGTCGAGGGCACGGTGAAGGCGCACGTGAGCACGATCCTGACCCGCCTCGGCGCGAAAAACCGGGTTCAGGCCGCGATCACGGCGTACGAGGCGGGGCTGGTCGGAGGAGACGCGGCACCCGCCACGCCGTGATCTCTCGACCGCCGCCCGCCCGGTCGCTCGCATGATCGGGGGCATCGAGAGACTGCTGAAACAGGGACACGGCCACCGCAGCACGACGCCCCGCTGCCCAAACACCGAACCCAAGCTGAAAGCCCTGTTCGACAAGCTCGCCGCGCATGGACCGCGGCTGGTCGTGGTCGGTCGGGCCGGCCACGATCGGGCGCACGCCGGTAGCGGCCGCCCGCGCCGCCGGACACCAGATGGCCTGCCCGGGTTGGCGATGCGCCGTATCGCCAGCTTCCATCCCCGGCAGTGCCGGAGATCCTGTCCGCTGCGGCAGGCCGACCGGGTCGCCAAGGGCGCCTCAGAATCGCCGCGATCGCGAAGGTTCACGTATCCCGCCTCGGCGAGCGGCTGCTCGAGGCGATCATGACCGCCCTCGGCGAGGAAACCGTCCCAAGCAGCGCCGCCGCGGGGGCGCCCCCCGGTTTCAACGCTACCGGAGGGCACCGACAATTTCCGTTCCCCGACGGTCAAGCGTCCCGGCGGCGCAACACCGCCGCGCCCGCCAGGAGCGCCGCAGCTGCCCAAACCGCGTCGATCACCAAACCCACGCCGGGGGCGTACGGGGCCACCGTCGTCGTCACCGGGTTGGGCCGGCCCGCCTCCACCATCGCGTTGATCCCCGCGATGCCCGGGAAGTACGGCATCGCCTCCGGCCACCCCAGCGACGCCACGATCAGCGGGAGCGGCACCAGCAGCACGATCACCGACACCAACGTCCCCGCCGCGCTGCGCAACGCCCAGCCGATTCCCGTGCACAGCAGCCCCAGGAGTGCGAAGTAGCCGCCCATGCCCGATGCCGTCGTGACCGCCGCCGCGGTTGATGTCGGCAGGCCGTGGCCGTCCTTTGTCACCTCTGCCAACGCCATTCCCGCGCTCGACAGCGCCACTCCGTACGCGAACAGGACCGGCAGCAGCACCGCCGCCTTCGCCAGGACCACCCGTGATCGCGCCGGTGTCCACAGCAGCGTCGAGCGGATGCCGCCGCCGGTGTATTCGCTTGTCACGAACAACGTCGCCAGGGCGATCACCGCGAACTGGGTCAAGTACACCGCGCCACCCAGGGCGATGGTGGATGCGCTCTGCGGGTCGGTTTCGTAGTGCTGGGCAATCGCCGACAACGTTCCGTAGCCCAGCATCAGGACCGTCCCCGCGACCAGGCACCACCAGGTCGCCCGGACCGACCACAGCTTCGTCCACTCCGCCGCCACCGCTCCCGCGAGGCCGCCGTTGCGCACCGGCGCCGTCATGCCGACACCCCGTATTCCACCGAAGCAGCCGTCAGTTCCATGTACGCCTGCTCGAGCGACGCCCGCCGCTCGGCCAGGCCGTGTACGCGGATGCCCAGCTCGTGCACGAGGTCGCCCACCCTGGCCACGTCGAGGCCGTCCACCAGCAGCTCGGCCGGCTCGCCCGGGTGCGTCACGGCACCCTCGGCCCGCAACCGGGCGTCCAAAGTGGAACGTTCCGCGTCGGCGGGGATGTGGACCGACACCGTTGTCCGGGAGTTGCCCGCGATGAACTCCGCGACGGGGCTGTCGGCCAGCAGGCAACCCTTGCCGATCACCACCAGGTGGTCGGCCGTCAGCTGCATTTCGCTCATCAGGTGGCTCGAGACGAACACCGTCCGCCCCTCGGCCGCCAGGGCGCGCATCAGCTGCCGGACCCAGCGGACGCCGTCCGGGTCGAGGCCGTTGACCGGCTCGTCGAACAGCAGGATCGCCGGGTCGCCGAGCAGGGCGCCCGCGATGCCCAGCCGCTGGCCCATGCCGAGCGAGAACTGGCCGGCGCGCTTCCCGGCGACGTCCGAGAGCCCGACGGTCGCCAGGACCTCCTCGACGCGGCTCGCCGCGATGCCGTTGCTGCGTGCCATGGCCAGGAGGTGCTTCCCGGCGCTGCGGCCGGGGTGCAGCGCCTTGGCGTCGAGAAGCGTGCCGACCTCGCGCAGCGGGTGCCGCAGCTCGGCGTACCGCCGGCCGCCGACCAGGGCCTCGCCCGCCTGGGGGTGGTCGAGGCCGACGGTCATCCGCATGGTCGTCGATTTCCCGGCGCCGTTCGGGCCGAGGAACCCGGTCACCCGGCCCGCGGCGACGTCGCAGGTGAGCGCGTCGACGACGGTTTTCTCCCCGTAGCGCTTCGTGAGTCCCCTGAGTGTGATCATACGTCGAAGTCTGCGGTCCGCGGCGGTGCGCGGGCATCGGACGACGGTCGCGGGGCGCCCCCGACTTTCGTCAGGTTCGGCGGCGGGTGTGCCGGGTCGGGGCGGCGGTGGCGGGGTCCTCCGGCCAGGGGTGCCTGGGGTAGCGGCCGCGCAGGTCGGCGCGCACGGCCGGGTAGCCGGACGTCCAGAAGGACGCGAGGTCCGCGGTGATCGCCGCGGGGCGGCCGGCGGGGGAGAGCAGGTGCAGCACCACCGGGACGCCGGCGATCACCGGGGTTTCGGTCCAGCCGAAGGTCTCCTGCAGCTTCACCGCGAGCACCGGCTGGTCACCGCGGTAGTCGACGCGGACGTGCGAGCCCGACGGCACCTCGAGGCGGTCCGGGGCGAGGTCGTCGAGCTTTGCCGCTTCCGGCCAGGGGAGCAGGGCCTTCAGGGCCGTGCCCGCGTTGATGTTCGCGAGGTCGGCTTTGCGGCGGGCGGTGCCGAGGTCCAGCCAGGTGTCCACATCGGACAGCAGGGCGTCGTCGCCGACCGGGGGCCACGGCGGGCCGAGGACGCGGTGCAGGAACGCCATCCGCTCGCGGAGGCGGGTTGCGTCCTGGGACCACTTCAGGAGGCCGAGGCCTTCGGCCTTCAGGCCGGCGACGAGCGCTTCGTGGACATCGGCGTTCTTGAGGGGTTTCTCGGACAGGACGATGGCGCCGAGCTTGCGGACCCGCCGGGCGACGACGTCGCCGTCCCAGGAGACCTCGTCCACTTCGGACACTGCGCCGGCGCGGACGGCGAGGGTTTCGTCGGCGGCCGCGGCGAGGCGGATGGTGCCGTGGACGCGGCCGGGATCGCGGGTGGCCTCGGCGATCGCCAGCCACTCGGCGTCGAGGCCGCTGCCGGGCGGGAGTTCGGCGGCGGTGCCGCCGGCCATGAGGTAGACGGGCGCACCGCCGGGACGCCGCCGCGCGAGCCGTTCCGGGTGCGCGAGGGCGACGACCAGGGCGGAATCGGCCCGGCCTGCAGGCACAGCGGACACCAAGCCCGCCAGCCGCCGCGCTTCGCGCTTCCAGCGTCGCGCGCTTTCGTCCCCGGCCGAGCGCAGCCGCCTCAGCTCCGCGTCGACGTCCGTCAGGGTCGCGCCCGCGTCCAAGAGCGCGACCACTTCCGCCGCGTTGCGGCTGCCGACCTCGGCCGATCCGTCCAGCAGGGCCCGGGCCAGCCGCGGGTGCAGGCCCAGCTCCGCCATCCGCCGTCCGCGCGCGGTCACCGTGCCGTCCGGGGAGGTCGCGCCCAACGCCGCCAGCAGAGCCCGGCCGGCCGCCAGCGCGCCCTCGCCCGGCGGGTCCCACCACGTCAGCCCGCTGCCGTCCGGCGTCGACCAGCACGCCAGCTCCAGCGCCAGCCGGGCCAGCTCGGCCGTGCGGATCTCCGGCTCCGGGTACGCCGGCAGCGTCGCCTGCTCGTGCTCGGCCCAGCAGCGGTACGCCCGCCCGGGCGCCTCGCGGCCCGCGCGGCCGGCGCGCTGGGCCGCCACCGCCGCCGACACCCGGACCGTCGCCAGGCCCGGCAGCCCGCGCCGGTGGTCGACCCGCGGCACGCGCGCCAGGCCCGAATCGACCACCGCGCGCACGCCCGGCACCGTCAGGCTCGACTCCGCCACCGCCGTCGCCAGCACCACCCGCCGCCGGTCACGCGGCCGCAACGCGTCGTCCTGGTGCGCCGCGGACAGCCGTCCGTGCAGCGGGAGAACGTCCACAGTGTCCGATTCGGACAGCCGCAGCAATCCCGCCGTCCGGGCGATCTCCCCGGCGCCGGGCAGGAACGCGAGCACGTCGCCCTCGCCCGACGACAACGCCGTCCGCACCGCCCGCGCGACGCACGCCTCGACGCGCTCGCCGCGCCCCGGCGGGACGTACGAGAACTCCACCGGGTAGGTCCGCGCCGTGGCCGTGACCACCGGGGCGTCGCCGAGCAGGGCCGCGAGCCGCCCGGACGCGACCGTCGCCGAGGTCGCCAGCAGGCGCAGGTCGTCGCGCAGCCCGGCGCGGACGTCCAGGAGCAGCGCCAGCAGCAGGTCCGCGTCCAGGTGCCGCTCGTGGCACTCGTCGAGCAGCACCGTCGACACGCCGGGCAGCTCCGGGTCGCCCTGCACCCGCCGCACCAGCAGCCCCGACGTCACGACCTCGATGCGGGTCCGCGCCGACACCTTCCGGTCGCCGCGCACCGCGTAGCCCACCGTCTCGCCGACCGGTTCACCCAGCAGCGCGGCCATCCGCGCCGCCGCTGCGCGGGCCGCCAGCCGCCGCGGCTCGGCGACGACCACCCGGCCCTCGCTCGCCGCCTCGAGGGCGAGCGGGACCAGCGTCGTCTTCCCCGTGCCCGGCGGCGCCACCAGCACCGCGGTGCCGTGCTCGTCGAGCGCGGCTACGACCTCGGGCAGCACGGACCGGACCGGCAGGTCGGGCAGCTTCACTTCGACGTGACCTCGGGGGCGCGGGCAGCTGGTAACCGGACGGGCCGATGTTCGCGTTGAGCGAGCGCAGCCATTCGCCCGAGGAGATCATCTTCCGGATCGCGTCGTCGACCGCGGACACCCCCTGCGAGTCGCCCTTGCGCAGGCCGATGCCGTAGTCCTCCTTCGAGAACGGCTTGCCGACGAGCTTCAGCAGCTCCGGGTCGCGGGCGACGTACCCGGCCAGGATCACCGCGTCCGTGGTCACGGCGTCGATCTGCCCGGCGAGCAGCGCGGTCACACAGTCGGAGTACCGCGGGTACTCGACCAGCTGGACGGCCTGGGCGAACTTGTCCTTCACCTGCTGCGCCGGCGTCGAGCCGGTCACCGAGCACAGCCGGCGGCCGTTGAGCGCCTCCGGCCCGGCGATGTCGGCCGACGTCCGGCGCACGAGCAGGTCCTGGCCGGTGGTGAAGTACGGGCCGGCGAACGACACGAGCTGCTTGCGCTTGTCGGTGATCGAATAGGTGGCCACGACCAGGTCGACCGCGCCCGAGGTGAGGTCGGTCTCGCGCGTCGCCGACGTCGTCTCGCGCCAGGTGATGTCCTTCGCCGAGACGCCCAGCTCCGACGCGACGAAAGTGGCGACATCGACGTCGAACCCGGCGAACCGGCCGTCGATGGTGTGCTCGGAAAGGCCCGGCGCGTCGAACCGGATGCCGATGGTCAGGTGATCCGTGGCACTCGCCCGGGTGACGAGCGAGTCCGTCGGCGAGACGGACCCCGGGCCGCACGCCGCCGCCGTGACCAGGAGCAACGCCGAGCCGAAGAGCGTGCGCCAGCGCATCCGGCCGCTCCCTCCGCCTCACGTGGTTCTCAGGTCCCCCCGATAGCCTAAGTGCGTGGTGCGACCGTCCCAACCCGTGCTGAACACCGTCGGCACGCTCGCCCGGCTCGGGCTGGCGGCCGTCTGGCTCGTTTCCGGTGCGCTCAAGCTGGCGGATCCCGGCCAGACGTTGATCGCCGTGCAGGCGTACGACGTGCTGCCGGGCGCACTCGAAAACGTGGTGGCCATCGCGCTGCCGCTCGTCGAACTCGTGCTCGGGCTGTTCCTGCTCGCCGGCCTGGCGACCCGGTGGGCCGCCGGGGTGGCGCTGGGGCTGCTCGTCGTGCTCGTCGCCGGGATCGCCCAGTCGTGGGCCCGCGGGCTGAGCATCGACTGCGGGTGCTTCGGCGGCGGCGGCCAGGTGGCGGCGGGGCAGACCGAGTACCCGCAGGAGATCCTCCGCGACACGGGGTTCGCGCTGCTCGCGGCCTGGCTGCTGGCGCGTCCCCGCACCTGGCTGTCGCTCGACGGCTGGCTGGCGCGAGGTCGCGGGAACTCGGCCGAGCCCGGAAACGACTACTCGGGTATCGCGGAAGGGAACTGATACACAGTGGGTGGAGCAGAGCGGACCGCTCGGAAGCGTCGTCAGGCGGCGCAGGCCGGTCCGAACGTGGTGGCGCAGGCCAGGGGGACCGGCGACCGGCGGAAGTGGATCATCGGGATCGGGGCGGTGGTCGTCGTGGCCGCGCTCGTGATCGGCGGGGTGATCTGGACGATCGCGGACCGGAACAAGACCGAGGGCCAGGTGATCGACCCCGGCAAGACGACGAGCGCACTGACGGGCGATGTCACCCAGAAGCGTGACGGCGTGGTCGTCACGGTCGGCAAGACCGGCGCCAAGGCCTCGATCGACGTCTACGCCGACTTCCTCTGCCCGATCTGCGGCCAGTTCGAGAAGACGTACAAGAGCGAGATCGAGCAGGCGGTCAACGACGGCAAGCTGCAGGTCCGCTACCACATGGTGCCGCTGCTCAACGAGCGCTCGAGCCCGCCCGGCTACTCGCTGGACTCGGCGAACGCGGCGCTGGCCGCGGCCGACGCCGGCAAGTTCCTCCAGTACCACGACGCGCTGTTCGCGAACCAGCCCGAAGAGGGCAAGCGCGGGTACGACAAGGCGCAGCTGATCGAGCTCGGCCGCAACGTCGGGATCACCGACCCGGCGTTCGCCCAGACCGTCAACGCAGGCACCTACGACCAGCAGATCAACGCCGCGTTCCAGCAGATCGAGACCGACCCGAAGCTGGTGCAGGACTTCGGCGGCGGCCAGAGCGGGTTCGGCACGCCGACGGTCACCGCGAACGGCGCGATCGTCTCCTGGCAGGACCAGGACTGGCTCAAGAAGGTCACCGGCTGACCCGGGGCAATTCGCCCACCCGGGTACGGAACGTCGACTAGGCTGGCTCGCGCACCAGGGGAACCGGGGGTGCCGTGCGCACGTCGCACCTCCGGTGACAGGGAGGGCCAGTGGACGGTTCGGGGTTTCGCGTCGATGAAGGCGCGTACACGCGGTATGCGCGCGAAGTCGACCCGCTCGGTGAAGACGTCAAAGGCGCGGCCGAGAAGCACGTCGGCCCGCACGTGACGCTCGGCGGCCACGGCTTCTCGGAGATGGGCGGCGAATCCGGGTTCTCCGGGGCCTACAGCGGGCGGATGCGCGCGCTGCAGGAGCGCATGCACCACGTCGGCGGGAGCTGGCAGCAGGTCGGAGCGGCCGCGCGGCAGACCGACCGCAACTTCACGGCGGTCGAGGCCGAGCACGGCGACGTCGTCCGGCGGCTCGGGGGCGACGCGTGACCGAGCACACCGACCAGCTCGTCCGGCACGGCCTGGACACGACGAACCAGTTCGCGCAGAAGCTGCGTCACGACCCGGCCGCCATCGGCGGCGCGCGGGACGCGCACGTGGCGCTGCGGACCTCGGTGGGCCGCACCCGCGATGTCGCGTCCGAGCAGCGGGTTTCGCTGGCCTCCGCCAGCTCGGGGGCCACGGCCGATCGCGCCACGGCGACGTCGCAGAGCCTGGAAAAAGAGGTCCAGGACCTCCTCGACGAGAGCGCCGAGATCGAGAAGGCCGTCGCCGAAGCGGCCGAGACGCTGCACGTCGGCGAGATCAAGAACGACCAGGTGCGCGACCAGATCATCAAGGAGATCTCGGCGTCGATGAAGGCGCTGGAAGCGGTGAAGACCATCCAGCCGCCGGAGAGCCGCGGCGCCGCGTCGCGCGACATCCTGATGAAGCTGCAGACCAAGATCAGCCGGCTGACCGGCCAGGCCGCGACGTTCAGCGAGCAGACGATCAACGACCTGACCGCGATCGGCACCCGGCTCGGCGGTGGGGATCAGTCGACGTCGGCGTCTTCGGCGTCTTCGACGAAGGTCGGGTCGTCGTTCAACAGCAACAGCGGCTACTCCGGCGGCTCGGACGGCGGCGGCGGGGGCGGTGGCGGCGGCGGGGGTGGCGGCGCCGTGCACAAGCCGCGGCTGCCGGTGGCGATCCCGCCGCAGCCCGGCACCGGCGTCGCGATCAACCTGCCCGGCGGCAAGCAGGTCATGGCGCCGAACGAGACCGCGGCGAAGGCGGTGCGCAACGCGCTTTCGCAGCTCGGCGTGCCGTACGTGTGGGGTGGCACCGCGCGGGGCGTCGGCCTCGACTGCAGCGGGCTGACCATGACGTCGTACCAGGACGCGGGCCTGCAGCTGCCGCGGACGGCGGCGCAGCAGACGGTCGGGGCGGAGGTGCCCTCGATCGACCAGTTGCTGCCGGGCGACCTGGTCGTCTGGTCCGGTCACGTGGCGATGGTGATCGGCGACGGCCAGATGGTCGAGGCCGGTGACCCCGTGCAGGTCAGCAAGATCCGCACCACGAACGCGGGACAGTCGTTCATCGGTTTCTACCGGCCCACGGGGTGATTTCCATGGCTGACTTCGACGTCGAACTGGCTTCCGCGCGGATCGCCGAACAGGCATCGCGCGCGGGCGCGGAGGTATCGGCGCGCCTGGCCCGCTCGGGCCCGGTGGTGGGCAAGGCGTCGTCCGGCGGCATCGAGGTCCAGGTGGCGCCGGGCGGGCTGCTGACCGGGGTGTCGATCCATCGGTCGGAGCTGCGGCACGGATCGGCGGTGCTCGCCGACCGGATCTTCGAGCTGGCCCAGCGCGCGACCCGCCGCGCGGGCGACCGGATGTACCACGCGTTGTCGTCCGTTGTGGACAGTGCCCAGCTCGAAACACTGGGCTACGAACCGATCCCGGACGACGACCCGGACGCCGAGACGTACTCGTACGGAGGGCAGCGGTGATCACGACCCGTCGGCTGATCGCCCAGGCCCGGGCGCGCGAAGAGGCGATGGCGCGGGTGGAGGAGCTCCTCGCGTCGGCCTCGGGTACGGCTCACGACCGCGACGGGCAGGTGGAGGTGACGGTCGACGCGCGCGGGAAGCTGCTGCGGTTGTGGCTGGCGCCGACGGCGGTGAACTTGGGCGAGGGCTTGGGATCGCTGGTGGTGGAGATCGCCCAGGCGGCGATGCGCGAGGCCACTCAGGACGGGTACAACAAGGTTGCGCTGCTGCTGGGCGAGGACATGACTTTCATGATCGAGCAGATGACGGGAGTACCGGCGCCGGCCCGGGCGGCGGATGACGATCCGGGGATGACGGTGGCGGAGTTCCAGCGGCAGCGGGAGTTGCGGATGGGTGCTGCTTCGCTGCCGCCGGAGCCTGCTGCGAGTGTTGAGGATGAGGACGCGTATTGGGAGTCCTTCGACCCGGCTTCGCTGCGCTCGGATCGCTGAGCAGCCCCCGTTTTCCACGCTAGCGGAGGGCACCGACAGTTTCGGGCCGTCTCAGCCGGGTCGGACCCGAGTTGTGCACAGCGTCAGGCCAGCTGGGCCGTGGAGTTCGCGCCGTCCAGGGACTCGCGGATGATGTCCGCGTGGCCTGCGTGCTGGGCCGTCTCGTGGATCAGGTGCAGGACTATTCTGCGGGCCGACCAGAACTGGGGTTCCGGGGGTGACCACGGTGTCGTCGGCAGCTGGACCTCCACGTCCAGCGACGGCAGCGCAGCCACGTACTCGTCCGTTGAAGCCGCCGCCTCCTCGTAAGCCGACAGCCAGTGGGGCAGCGTCTCGCTCATCGTGTACTGGTCCGTGTCCAGCATGCCCTCCGGCAGCGACCCGTCGGCCGTTCGGAGGATCTGCAGCCACAGGCGCTCGCCCGTGGCCAGGTGGCGGATCAGGCCGCCCAGCGTCAGGTCGCTGACCGTTGTCCGGCGGGCCGCGTCGGCGTCCGAAACTTCCCGGGCCGGGATCAGCAAGCGCTTGCGGACCTCGGCCAACGTGCCCAGGAGGTCTTCGTGTTCGCGAGTCATACCGACACCGTAGAACCCAAATAGGTCAGATCCTGGCCGGAACGCGCAATCCCGCTGACCGGCACCCGAGTTCGCTCAGAGGTCTGGACCAGCCGCGTATCGCTGTGTCTTAATCCAAGGCGTGAATTTTGGTCTCTCGACGAGGAGGACCCGGATGCGCCTCGGACGCAGGCTGGGCATCGGCGCGCTGGCCGTGGGGTTGCTGCTCGCCTCCGAAACGCCGGCACTCGCCGGGAACGGCCCGGCCTACAAGGACTCCTGGCGGCCCGTCAAGGTCCGGGTGGCCGATCTGCTCGCCCGGATGTCCCTCGACGACAAGCTCGGCCAGATGATGCAGGCCGAACGGCTCGGGGTGAAGTCGCCCCAGGACGTCACCACCGGGCGGCTCGGCTCGCTGCTCTCCGGCGGGAGCTCGCAGCCCACCCCGAACAGTCCCGTCACCTGGGCCGACATGTACGACGGCTTCCAGAAAGCCGCGCTCGCCACGCCGTTGGGCATCCCGCTGATCTACGGTGTCGACGCCGTTCACGGGCACAACGGCCTCTACGGCGCCACCGTCTTCCCGCACAACATCGGCCTCGGCGCGACGCGCGATCCGCGGCTCGCCGAAAAGATCGGCCGCGCCACCGCCGAAGAGGTCTCCGGCACCGGCATCGACTGGGACTTCGCGCCCTGCCTGTGCGTCGCCCGCAACGACCGCTGGGGCCGCACCTACGAGTCCTTCGGCGAGGTCCCGCAGCTCGCCACGCAGATGTCGTCGATCATCACCGGCCTGCAGGGGAACCGGCTGGACCGGCCCGGCTCGGTCATGGCCACCGCCAAGCACTACGTCGGCGACGGCGGCACCACCGGCGGCGTCAACGAGGGCAACACCGAGATCGGCGAACCGGAACTGCGGGCGATCCACCTGCCGCCGTTCAAGGCCGCCGTCCAGCGCGGGGTCGGCTCGGTGATGATCTCCTACAGCAGCTGGAACGGCGTCAAGATGCACGCCGGCTCGTACCTGATCAACGACGTCCTCAAGAAGGAACTCGGCTTCACCGGGATCGTCGTTTCGGACTACAACGGCGTCGACAAGATCGACGGCAAGAGCGGGTTCACGCCCGAAGAGGTCGAGGCCGCCATCAACGCGGGCATCGACATGGTGATGGTGCCCTACGAGTGGCAGAAGTTCATCGACACGCTGCGGTCACTGGTGGAACAGGGCCGCGTGCCGATGTCCCGCATCGACGACGCCAACCGCCGCATCCTCACCAAGAAGTTCGAGCTCGGGCTGTTCGAGCACCCGCTGACCGACCGGCGGTTCCTGAACACCATCGGCAGCAAGGCCCACCGCGACCTCGCGCGCCAGGCCGTGCGGGAATCCCAGGTGCTGCTGAAGAACGACAACCACGTGCTGCCGCTTTCCCGGCACGAGAAGATCTTCGTGGCCGGCAAGAGCGCGGACGACATCGGCAACCAGTCCGGCGGCTGGACGGTCGGCTGGCAGGGCACCAGCGGGCCCGTCATCCCGGGCACGACCATCCTGCAGGGCATCCGCGCGACCTCCGGCAAGGTGACCTACGCCAAGGACGGCACGGGGATCGACCGCAGCTACGACGTCGCCGTCGCGGTCGTGGGGGAGACGCCGTACGCGGAAGGCAAGGGCGACCGGCCGCAGGGGATGGGGCTGGACGCCACCGACCTCGCCACGCTGCAGAAGCTGAAGGACGCCGGGGTGCCGACCGTGGTCGTGCTGGTGTCCGGGCGCCCGCTGGACATCGCCGCGCAGCTGCCGGACTGGGCCGGGCTCGTCGAGTCGTGGCTGCCGGGCAGCGAAGGCCAGGGCGTGGCCGACGTCCTCTTCGGCGACTACAACCCGACCGGCAAGCTGCCGGTGACCTGGATGCGCAGCGCCGACCAGCAGCCGATCAACGTCGGCGACGGCAAACCCGCGCTGTTCCCCTTCGGCTACGGCCTGCACTACTCGCGCCACTGGTGATCCCCGTCCCCCACCGGAAGGAACCCGCATGCCCCGCCGTCACCTGGTCAGAATCCTGGCCTTCTTCGCCGCCTGCCTGGGGCTTTCGCTCGGTGCCCCGGCCGTGCAGGCCGCGACGCCGTTCAAGGTCCTGGCCTTCTACAGCGGCACGTACGACGCCGCGCACATCAGCTTCGAGAAGGAAGCCAACGTCTGGTTCCCGCAGCAGGCGGCGGCCAACGGCTTCACCTACACCGCGACGACCGACTGGAACCGGCTCACGAGCCTCACCAAGGCCACCGCCGACGTCGTGTTGTTCCTCGACGACCAACCGCAGTCGGCCGCCCAGTTCCAGGGCTTCCAGACCTACATGCAGAACGGCGGCGGGTTCTTCGGCTTCCACGTCACCGCCTACAACGACAGCTCGACGCCGTCGTACGCGAACTGGTTCCACAACGACTTCCTCGGCACCGGCCGGTTCACCTCGAACACGTGGGGCCCGACGCCGGAGACGCTGAAGATCGAGAACCGCACCCACCCGTCGACGGCGAACCTGCCGGCGACGATCCGGTCGTCGACGTCGGAGTGGTACGCCTGGCAGAACGACCTGCGCCAGAACGGCAACATCACCATCCTGGCGTCGATGGACTCCTCCACCTTCCCGATCGGCACCGACCCGAACCAGACCTGGTACAGCGGCTACTACCCGATCGCGTGGACGAACAAGAACTACAAGATGCTGTACGCGAACTTCGGCCACAACGCGATGAACTACGAGACGAACACGGCGCTGTCGTCGACGTTCGAGAGCGCCGACCAGAACCGGTTCGTGCTCGACGGCCTGAAGTGGCTCGGCGGCGGCTCGACCGGCCCGACCGACCCGGGCACGATCGACCCGGCGGCCTGGTACGCGGTGACGAACAAGGCGTCCGGCAAGTGCATCGACGCCCGCGCGGCCGGCAGCGCGAACGGCACGGTGATCCAGCAGTACACGTGCAACGGCACAACGGCCCAGCAGTACCAGTTCGCCCCGACGAGCGGCGGCTACGACCGGATCAACAACCGCACGAACGCGGCGGAGGTCATCGACGTCACGGACGTCTCGACAGCGGACAACGCGGGCCTGCAGCTGTGGTCCTACAGCGGCGGCGGCAACCAGCAGTGGCAGCCGGTGTCCGAGGGCGGCGGGTACTACCACTTCGTCGCCAAGCACAGCGGCAAGTGCCTGACGGTGCCGGGATCGTCCACTGCGGACAGTGTGCAGCTGGTCCAGGCGGCCTGTAGCGGCAGCGCCGCTCAGTCGTTCAAGGTCGCCTAGCAGGTCGTGAGTGTTTAGGCGAGTTCTAACTCGCCTAAACACTCACGACCGTCAGTCGCGCTCGATGAGGTGGCCTACCACGTCGGGGCCGGGGTGGGCGTGGCCCGAGCCGTCGCGGCGGACGTCCAGCTCCGGGAGTTCCACCGGGTCGCCGTTGCGGGCTGCGCCTGCCGGGCGGGGGCCGATCCAGGCCACTCGCAACGCCGTCTCGCCCTTGAGGAAACGCTGGGCCCGGACGCCGCCCGTTGCGCGGCCCTTCGGCGGGTACTCGCTGAACGGGGTGACCTTCACGCTCTGACCCGTCGACGTGATCACCAGGGGCTCGCCGTGCTCGTCGTCGTCCGTGCGGACCGCGCCGAAGAACACCACCGAACCCGCGCCCACGTTCATGCCCGCCATGCCGCCGCCCTTCAGGCCCTGCGGACGGACCAGGGATGCCGCGTACTTCAGCAGCGACGCCTCCGACGACACGAACGCCAGTGTCTCCGAACCGTCCCTCAGCCACGTTGCGCCGACGACCTCGTCGCCGTCCTTCAGGCTGATCACTTCGAACTCGTCCGAGCGGACCGGCCACTCCGGCGAACAGATCTTCACCACGCCGGCCCGGGTGCCCAGCGCCAGGCCCGGCGATCCCGCCGCCTGCTCGCCCAGTGGCGCGATGCCGATCACCGTCTCGCCCTTCTCCAAGGGCACCAGCTCGCGAGCCGCCATGCCGCCGCGCAGCGAGACCGTGCCCGCCTGCTCGGGCAGCACCGGCAGCGGCAGCACGTCCGTCTTGAACGCGCGGCCGCGGCTGGTCACCAGCAGCACCTGGCCGCGCGCGGTCGTGTGGACCAGGGCCGCCACCGCGTCGTGCTTCACGCGGCCGTTGCGGCGGCGCGTCTCCGTCGACTCCTCGGACTCCGCCGCCGTGCGGGCCACCAGGCCGGTCGCCGACAGGATCACCTGGCACGGGTCGTCCGTGACCTCCAGCGGGCCCGAAGGCTTCGACGCGGCCAGGACCTCCTTGAGGTCGCCGTCGATCAGCGACGTGCGGCGCTCGGTCGGGAAGTCCTTCGCGATCTTCGCCAGCTCCGCCGAGACGAGCTTCTTCAGCACCGACTCGTCGTCGAGGATCTTCGACAGCTCGGCGATCTCCTCGCGCAGCCGCTCCTGCTCCGACTCCAGCTCGAGCCGGTCGTACTTGGTGAGCCGGCGCAGCGGCGTGTCCAGGATGTACGTCGCCTGGATCTCCGACAGCTTGAAGCGCGTCATCAGGCCGTCCTTCGCGGCCTGAGCGTTCTCGCTTTCGCGGATCAGCCGGATGACCTTGTCGATGTTCAGCAGCGCGATCAGCAGGCCGTCGACCAGGTGCAGCCGCTCTTCGCGCTTGCGACGCCGGTACTTCGTCCGCCGCGTGACGACCTCGTAGCGGTGGCGCAGGAAGACCTCGAGGAGTTCCTTCAGGCCCAGCGTCTGCGGCTGGCCGTCGACGAGCACCAGGTTGTTGATGCCGAACGACTGCTCCAGCGGCGTCAGCCGGTAGAGGTCCGCGAGCAGCGCCTGCGGGTTGACGCCGACCTTGCACTCGATGACCAGCCGCGTGCCGTTCTCGCGGTCGGTGAGGTCCTTGACGTCGGCGATGCCGGTGAGCCGCTTGGACTTGTTGACCTCGTCGGTGATCTTCTCGATCACCTTCTCGGGGCCGACGCCGTAGGGCAGCTCGGTGACGGTGATCGCCTGCCGCCCGCGGCTGCCTTCGAGGGGCCCGGTTTCGACGTTCGCGCGCATCCGGACCACGCCGCGGCCGGTCTCGTACGCGCGGCGCACCTCGTCGAGGCCCAGCAGCTTGCCGCCGGTCGGCAGGTCGGGGCCGGGGACGAACTCCATCAGCTTGTCGAGCGTGGCGGTCGGGTGCGTGATCAGCCACCGCGCCGCCGCGATGACCTCGCCGAGGTTGTGCGGGATCATGTTGGTCGCCATCCCGACCGCGATCCCGGACGTGCCGTTGACCAGCAGGTTCGGGAACGCGGCGGGCAGCACGGACGGCTCTTCGAGCGAACCGTCGTAGTTGGGCCGGAAGTCGACGGTGTCCTCACCGAGCTCGCCGACCAGCTGCATCGCCTCGGGCGACATGCGGGCTTCGGTGTTGTGGTTCACGAAACCGCCGGCGAGGAACGAGTGGTCTTCCGTCGTGACGCGCACGGAATAGACTTCGGCCGGAGCCGCGGCGACCGCCTCGGTGACCTCTTCGAACCGGTAGCCCGAGTCCATGATCGGCAGGATCGTGGCCAGGACCTCGGTGTCCTTGATCCGGTCGATGATCCGCAGCCGCTCGGTCTCCCAGCGCTCCATCCGGTCGAAGTTGTGCTGGGTCAGCCACTTGCGCCCGCTGCCCCGGCGATCGAAGTCGAGCGCACCGCGAACGTAGTCCGCCACGAACGGGACGTGGTCGGAGCTGAGCCGGTGCGGGCGGAGGACCGACCGCTGCACGAGTTCCTGCAGCTTCGCCTGCTTGGTCTTCAGGAACCCGACACGCTCGGCGAACGCACGCACGTTGCGCAGCCCGGAGACGACCAGCCGGTGTTCGACTGATCCGCTGGTGCGCGTGTAGCTGCGGTGGGTGGCGATGACGCCGAACTCGGAGAGCAGTTCCTGCAGCTCCGCGGCCAGCCGCTCGCTGTAGGTGGTGTATTGGATCGTGAAGCCGTCTTTGGCTGTTCGGCAGCCGCCGTCGCCTTCGAAGGCCGCCATCAGGAAGGCACGCTTGGTGCCCTCGCCGCCGGTCCAGACGAACTCCGGGACGACCTTGTCGGACGCCCGGTGGCCGATGAACTCGCCGAGCGGGCTCGCCCGGAAGGCGTTCATGCCGCCGGCGAATTCCTGAACATCGAGTTCTCGGATGAGCTTGCGGTCTTGGCGTGTCTGTCGCTCGGAGACGTACCGCTTGCCTCCTACGACCTGGTCATATGCATGGAGAACTTCGTCGAAGAAGTGCGCGTCGGTGTTGTTGAACCCCGCTCGGGTCTCGCTGGCGAAGCCTTCGGACACCCAGGCGCCGGCCAGCACGCCGAGCATGTACTCCCGAGCTGTTGGGACGACGTTCTTCCACGCGTTGCGAGCCAGGCACACGATCGTGCCCGGCTTCACCTCGTCAAGTTGCTTCCACTGGAACATCGGCACACCCATCGGCGCCTCGAGGCACAGCACCGGGTGGTTCTCGCTGCCCCGAAGGGAGAAGCCGGACTTCGTCGTGATCCGGACCGTCGGGTGCACGCCGGAGTTGAAGACCTTGTCGACCTGGACGGCCTTGCCGTCCTTGTCGAAGACCTCGAAGTCGGCATCCGCCTCCGAGTCGGCGGGCAGGTTGACGACATCGGCGATACGCGGGCTCGAGCCGTCGGCCAGGCGGATCCGGGTGTCGCCGACCAGGCAGTACCGGCTGGCGGCCGGGCCGTCGTCGGGCGAACCGAAGTTGCCGTGGCCGTCGATCAGCGGGACGTTCAGGGAGAAGTCCTGCGCCAGGCGGACCATCGCGTCGTAGATCGCGACGTCGCCGTGCGGGTGGTACTTGCCCATGACGTCGCCGACCACGCGGGACGACTTCACGTACGCGTGCGTCGGGCGGTAGCCGTTCTCGTTCATCGAGTACAGGATCCGGCGGTGCACCGGCTTCAGCCCGTCCCGCGCGTCCGGGAGGGCGCGCGAGTGGATGACCGAATACGCGTACTCCAGGTACGAGTCTTCGATCTCGGTCTTCAGCGAGTTGTCGAAGACGTGCGCCCCGGCGGAGTCGAACGCGCTGGGATCGACCTTGGTGGTGGTGCCCTTGCGGCGTGCCACGGCAGAACTCCTTGGTAGCTACGAAATTAAGCGTCGATGGCGTCGCGGTCGATGCGGTCCGAAGAGGCGACCAGCCAGTTCCGCCGGGGCTCGACCTTCTCGCCCATCAGCAGCTCCAGCGCGCTCTCGGCGGCTTCCGCGTCGTCCATGGTGATCCGGCGGACCGAGCGGGTGGCCGGGTTCATCGTGGTCTCCCACAGCTCGTCGGCGTCCATCTCGCCGAGACCCTTGAACCGCGGCACCGGCGTGACGATGCTCTTGCCCGCCCGCTCCAGCTCGGCGTACTTGGTTTCCATCTCCTGCTGCGTGTACGTGAAGTGCGTCTCCGAGTTGCGGCCCTTCGTGACGAGCTTGTGCAACGGCGGCATCGCCGCGTACAGCCGGCCGTCCTCGATCACCGGGCGCATGTACTTCGCGAACAGCGTGATCAGCAGCGTGCGGATGTGCGAACCGTCGACATCCGCGTCCGCCATCAGGATGACCCGGCCGTAGCGCATGGTCGTCAGGTCGAACGTGCGGCCGGTGCCCGCGCCCAGCACCTGGACGATCGACGCGATCTCGGCGTTCTTCAGCGTGTCACCCAGTGACGCCTTCTGCACGTTCAGGATCTTGCCGCGCAGGGGCAGCAGCGCCTGGTACTCCGACACGCGCGCCATCCGCGCCGACCCCAGCGCGCTGTCGCCCTCGACCAGGAACAGCTCGCTGCGGGAGACGCCGGTGGTGCGGCAGTCGACCAGCTTCGGCGGCATCGCCGCGCCTTCCAGCGCGGTCTTGCGCCGGGCGGCGTCCTTCTGCTGCTTCTGGGTGAGCCGGACGCGGGAGGCGTCGACCACCTTCTGCAGCACGACCTTCGCCTCGGACTTGGTCTTGCGGTCCTCGGTCCACGCCTTGACGTGCTTGTCGACGATGGCCTGCAGCACGCGGGTGATCCCGGCGGTGGACAGCTCGTCCTTGGTCTGCGAGGTGAACTGCGGTTCCGGCAGCCGGACGTGGATCACCGCGGTCATGCCCTCGAGGACGTCCTCGATCGTCGGCATGTCCTCCTTGGGCTTGAGCAGCCCGCGGGTCTTGGAGATCGCGTCCTGCAACGCCTTCGCCATCGCCCGGTCGAAGCCACGCCGGTGGGTGCCGCCGTGGACGTTGCGGATCGTGTTGGTGAAGCACTCGACCGTGCGCTCGTAACCGGTGCCCCAGCGCAGCGCCACCTCGATCTCGGCGTGGCGCTCCACATTGGACTGCATGACGCCGGCGGCGTCGGCCGCGTTCTCCTTGTACGTGCCTTCGCCGGTGATCAGCAGCGTGCCGCAGACCGGCTTCTCGCCCGACGGCGTGAGGAAGTCGACCATGTCGGCCAGGCCGTGCGGGAAGTGGAACGTCTCTTCGTTGATCGTGTCTTCGATCGCCGTGCGCAGCACGTACGTGACGCCCGGGACGAGGAACGCGGTGTTGCGCAGCTTCGCCCGCACGCCTTCGACGTCGAGCGCCGCGCCGGACTCGAAGTAGCGCGAGTCGTACCAGTAGCGGATCGACGTGCCGCTGCGCTCGCCGCGCTTCATCTTCCCGGTGACGTTCAGCCCGGACCGGCGGGTGAACTTCGCCTTCGGGCCCGGCGCGTCGAACGTGCCGGGGACGCCGTGCTTGAACGACATCTGGTGGACCTTGCCGTCCTGCTTCACCGTGACGTCGAAGCGGTGCGACAGCGCATTGACCGCCGAAGCGCCGACGCCGTGCAGGCCGCCGGAGGTCTTGTAGCCGGAGCCGCCGAACTTGCCGCCGGCGTGCAGCCGCGTCAGCACCAGCTCGACGCCGGACAAACCGGACTTGGCGTGGGTGCCGGTCGGGATGCCGCGGCCGTCGTCGTCCACCTGGACGCTGCCGTCGGCGTGCAGCGTGACGACGATCTTCGTCGCGTAGCCCGCGACGCCCTCGTCGGTGGAGTTGTCCACCACCTCCGAGAAGAGGTGGTTGATGCCCCGGCTGTCGGTGGAACCGATGTACATCCCGGGTCGTTTGCGGACGGCTTCGAGACCCTCGAGATGCGTCAGGTCGTCGGCCCCGTACAAGGTCTCGGCAGTCACAGGGTCGTTCTCCCGGATCGTGGCTCGCGAAAGTGCTGGTGGTGGTGCGGACTCGCCTGCACCGTAGTGCAGGATATCCGCCGACCCCGACAACTTTCGCGCGCTGCCCTTCCCGGAGTGGCGTACGCCGCCCCCTACCGGGGGTCGTAGCCCAGGTCGGGCCACAGGCCCAGCAGGGCTTCGATCTTCCGCGGGACCTGGAAGCTGTTCCGGAAGTTCGGCTTCTCGCCGATCGCGGCGAGGGCCTTGCGAAGGTCGCCGAACGCCGGTTTGGCGGCCGACTGCCGGGTCAGGACGTAGCAGTACGTGCGGCGCGGGTACGCGAATTCGTCGATGTACGCCTGCAGCACCAGGCCGGGGGCCTCGATCCGCGACCCGACGAGGGGCCGGCCCTGCTTCTGGCTGTAGACGGGGATCACGTGCACGCCCTGGCGGAGCGTGCGCGGCGGATCCTGGCCCTGGCCGTCGTCGGCCCAGAGCAGCTCGACCCGGAACGGCGATTCGCCGTTCTCACCGGGGTGGGTGTATTCGCGCTGCAGCTCCTCGAGCCGGTACGCGGCCTCGGCGTTCGGTTCGCCGCCTTCGACCAGGCTGACCAGGTAGAGCTCGGCCGGACGCGGCCAGGACGGGCGGGGCACGTCGGTGGCTTCGGGGGGCTCGACGGCTTCCGGCCCGGCCGCAACCGGTTCCGTGGCACCGGCGGTTTCCGGGGCGGCCGTTCCGACGGTCTCGGGCTGCTCCGGCGTGGACGGCGGGGTGGCTTCCGCCGGGACCTCCGAGGCGGCCGCGGGGACCGCCGGGCGCACCGGGGACGGCGGCGGGGTGGGCGCCGGGCGGACCGGCGACGGAGCCGGCCGG
>NZ_JBEXKX010000072.1:0-32989 GCF_040609695.1 Amycolatopsis sp. NPDC004625 | reverse complement strand
CCCTGACCTGGTCTGCATGTTGCGGGCCCGGCTCAAAGTGATTTCACGGCCTCAGGCGACGGGATGACCACCCAGCTCCTTTGCTGGGACAAGCCGGCTGCGCGGTGGGACTGCCGTCAAAAGCGTGAACAGGACCGCTGCCAGCTGGGCCAGTAACAGCAGGTTGCGCTCTGTTCCCGGGTACTCCACCGTTACCTCCGACGATGTCGGTGGTACCGAAACCGCCACCTGGTGGCCCCATGCCGGGACGATCGGGACCGGTTTGCCGGCCACCGTTGCCTTCCAGCCTGGTTCCTGCTCTGCCGCCAACACCAGTAGGCGTCCTGTTGGGCCGTCGGATACTCGGACGCGGACGTCCGGGAGGTCCGCGCGTACCGGTGCCACGCCCGGGGCGTTGCCCGGTGCGCCGCCGCCCGTGACTGCTGCCTTGGCCTGCTCCGGGGAAATCAGGATCACCTGGCCCGCTGGTGGGAGCAGGCGCAGCACGCCGCGGGCGTCCGAGGTCGGGGCGGCCACCGAGAGCATGTCCTTTGCCAGGGGCACGTACGCCTGGGGATCCACGCCGGGCGGGAGCACGATGTACTCCACGCCCGCCGCCGCTGCGGCTGAGACCGTGCGCTGGACCGCTGCCGTGTCGCCCTGGCCCAGGTCGCGGCGCCACGTCGCCAGGCGGGCCGGGGTGCCCGGGGCCGGGGCCAGCTCGTCGTCTCCGTAGTGCGGCAGGCGGCCGCCGATCTGGCGGGTTGCGTCCGGGGCCACGTCGAGCACCGATCGGCCCGACGCCGCCAGCTCCGCCGCGACCTCCGGGGCCAGTGACGGCCGCGCGCCCGCCCGCAGCGGGCCCTGCGCGCCGACCAGCGCCGCGCCTGCCGCCAGGGCCAGGAACACCGCCACGCCGGCCACCGCGAACACCTGCGGCAGCCACGTCGCCGGGACGCCGGCCGAGCCGCCGCGCTGCCACGAGCCGAGCACCACCCACAACAGTCCCGCGCCGACGATCAGGAGCGGCACGCCCGCGTAGCCGTGCGCCGGGGCGCCGCCCTGCATCGGTACCGCGGTGACCACCCGGACCAGCACCAGGCCAGCGCCGCCGAGGGCCGCCAGCGCGAGGCCGCCGGCCGCGAGCTTCGTCGGCCGGACGACCACGGCCACCAGCGCCGCGGCGATCACCGCGACGCCGATCGGCCAGGCACCCGGGCCGCCCGGGTCGAGGCCGGCGAGGTCGGTGCCCGACACCGCCGACGCCGCCCCGCCGAGGCCCTGCACGAGCAGTTCCGGGTGCCGCAGCAGCACCGTCGGCCACGGCAGCAGCAGCGCCAGCGGCAGCAGCACCACGATGCCGACCGACGCGATCCGGCGCGCCAGCCCGGTCGGCGCGGGCAGCACGACGAACCCGATCAGCAGCCCCGCGAGCGCGAGCCCGTGCGCGAGGGGCGAGAACGCGCCGAGCAACGCCATCCCTATCGCTGATAGAGCGGACACGTGCAGCCAGCGCGTGTCCGCCCGGGCCAGCAGCCCGGCGATGCCCGCGGCGACCAGCGGCAGCACCAGGTGCACGACGACGACGTCGAGCCGGCCCTGCGCCACTCCGGCGGTCGCGGCGGGCAGTACCGCATACGTTGCGGCGACGACGGCACGCACCCAGCGGCGCACGCGCAGCCGCCGCGTCGCGACGTACGCCCCTATCGCTGATAGAGGGATGTCGCCGATGAGCAGGATCGCCACCAGGGCGGCCGGGCCGCCGAGCGGGGCGAACACCGCGCCGAGCGTCCCTATCACTGGTAGAGAGGCCGACGCCGGCGCCCCGGTGCCGCCCGCGATCGCGTGCCACGGTGACAGGTACGACGTCCACAGCTCGCCCAGCCCGGCGACCGGGAGCAGCTTGCCGCCGAAGAGGTCTAGGCCGAGGCGGGCCCGGTTCACGACCAGGCCGAGCGCCGTCATCACGACGAGCAGCACCACCGGGGGCGCGAAGATCGTGGCCGCGAGCACCCGGCGGCGGTTCACCTCGACGAAGACGAGCTCCGGCTCCTCGGCTTCGGGAGCGTCCTCGGTCACCGGTGCCGGTGCTTCCGGCAGCGCGACGGCGACGAGCGTGCCCGGGCGGCGGAGCCCGGACCCGCGCGCACTGACACCGCGCAGCGCGCCCGCGGGCAGCGCGTCGGGGCCGACCGGACGGCTCTCGCGGGCGTCGAGCGCTTCCGGCGTCACCCACGCCGACTCCGTCTCGACCGTCTCGGGCACCCGGCCGAGCGCGACTTCGTTTTCGACACCGCGGCGCACGAGGCCGACGACGCCGGCGCGGACGGCGTTGTGCAGCCGGGTCCACCGCCCGGTGAAGAGCCCGCGAACCGTGCCAGGCCGCGGATTCCGCCGTCGGCGGTCGCGGGCGGCTCGCAATCCGCCGCGTCCACTGAGGAGGTACGCGGCGGCGGCGAACTCGGCCCGCGCTTCGCTGGTGCGGCGCAGCAGCACGAACGCGAGCGCGCGCAGCACCGAGAGGAGCGGGAGCCGGATCATGCCGAGCCAGAAGGAAAACGGCGAGCAGTTCACCAGGAACACGCGCAACCCGTGGGCGCGGTTCGCGGCGGACAGCGGGCCGGGGAGGGCGTCCGCCGTCCGCCGTCCGGTGGTGACGGCGCGGGCGTGCCGCACGCGGGCGACCGGTACGGACAGGACGATGCCGCCGGCGGCGTTGGCGCGCCAGCCGAAGTCGAGATCCTCGCGCAGCAACGGGAATCCGGGGTCGAAGCCGCCGAGGGCGTCCCAGGCGTCGCGGCGCACGAGCGAGCCCGCGCTGGGCACGGCGAGCACCTCCACCGGGTCGTCGCCGGTCGCGGCGATCTGCTGGCGGTGGCCGGAGGCGTCGGTGGAAAGGCCGGCTTCGACGATCAGCCGCGGGTCGGTCCAGTCGAGCCCGAGCGGGCCGAGGACGGTGGCCGACGGCGTCTTCGTGGCGACGTCGAGGAGTTCTTCGAGGCAGTCGCGTTCGGGCGCGCAGTCGTCGTGCAGCAGCCACAGCCACGAGCCCGGGTCGTCGCCCCAGCGGCCGGTGGCGTGTTCGACGGCCGCGGCGACCGCGGCGGCGAAGCCGGTGTCAGCCGGAAGGGTGATGACACCGGAGAGCACGGGAGAAGAATCCGGCCCCGGGTCGGCGGCGGCGTCGGCGAGCAGCCGCGGGGTGGCGTCGGTGGAGCCGGTGTCGACGGCGAGCACGTACCGGGGCCGGACCGTGCTGCGGCGCAGGGCGGAAAGGGCCAGCGGCAACCAGGTTTCGCCGTCGTGACAGACCACAATGGCCAGAACGGGCGCGGTGCGCGGGACGGGCGGCGCGGCGGTGCGGGGCAACGAACGCTCCTGATCAGGCGGCAGTCGGTCCGGCCACCCTACGGCCCCGGTCCGTCACCCGATGGTGAACCCACGCCGGTCCCGCCCCAAGAGAAATTCGCCGGTGACGCAAGCGTCACCGGCGAATTCCGCAGTTCCACTGGGTGGACACGACGTCGGACACGACCCGCCCACGCGCGGGCGCACGTCCGGAAGACACGGAGGCGCGAGCGTGGCTCGCGAACCCACCTCTCCCCTAAACAGCGCGTTTCTTCAGCTTGCGGCGCTCCCGCTCGGACAGACCGCCCCAGATGCCGAAGCGTTCGTCGTGGGCCAGCGCGTACTCAAGGCACTCGTCCTTGACCTCGCAGCCCAGGCAGATCCGCTTGGCTTCCCTGGTGGAGCCGCCCTTCTCGGGGAAGAACGCCTCCGGGTCCGTCTGCGCGCACAGGGCGCGTTCCTGCCAATCCTGCTCTTCTTCGGTGGCATCGATGAGCTCGGTGAGATCTCCCAGAGCCTGCTCCGGGATCTCGCCCCAACCCATGACGTGCCCCCATTCCTTCCCATCGGCTTCCAACCGCACGTCCGCCTCCTCGCTCCCTAGCACTCCCCAGGCTGGCGGTGGTGAAACGACACTCGCCGTCCCCTCTCGGCGGCGAATGACATCACTGTGATTACACCCGTGTAGTGCGGTCAGGTCAAGCGGAGTAGCGAGTTCGGGGGACGTTCCGGCCCGATCGCGCAAGGGGACACGCCGGTAACTTCACACCGGGCATACGGAAGACTGGAGCACGTGCAGAAGTCAGCAGTGCGCCCCAGCCCGGTCTTCCTCGGCATCCTCGCGCTCACCGTCGCCGGCGGCGCGATGGCCGCGTTCGGTGACATCGACACCGTTTTCGTCCGCGACCGCGATCCGCTGCTCATCGCCGGCGTCGTGATCTTCGTCGCCGCCGGCTGGGTGGCGTCGCTGTCGCTGCACGAGTTCGGGCACGCGATGGTCGCCTACCGCGGTGGCGACTACAGCGTCGCCCACAAGGGTTACCTGACGCTGGACGTCCGGAAGTACACCGATCCGGTGCTGTCGATCGTCCTGCCGCTGGTCTTCCTCGTCATCGGCGGCATCCCGCTGCCCGGCGGCGCGGTCTGGATCAACCGGGGCGCGCTGCGGTCGCGGGGGACGTCGTCGTGGGTGTCGCTGGCCGGGCCGCTGAGCAACCTCGCGGTCGGCGCCGCGCTGGCGCTGGTGGTCGCGCTGGTCCCGATGGCGGGCGGCCTGGTGATCGCGCTGTCCTACCTGGCGCTGCTGCAGGTCGTCACGTTCATCCTCAACATCCTGCCGATCCCGGGGCTCGACGGCTGGGGCGCGATCGAGCCGTACCTGCCGCCGCAGGCGCGCGAGTTCGGCGCGCGCGTCCGGCCGTGGGCGCCGATCCTGCTGTTCGCGCTGCTGTGGCTGTTCCGCCCGGCGAACAACGCGCTGTGGGACGGCGCGTACGCGATCTTCAACGCGCTCGGCGGCTACTCGGACGGCGCGAAGATCGGCTACAGCGTCTTCCACTTCTGGGGCTGAGGTTTGACGACGGCACCGCGCGGGAATGATCAGCGCGGTGCCGTGGCCGGCGGCGCGTGCTCGGTCAGCCAGACGTGCGCGCGCTTCCACGCCACCCGCAGGCCCGACCGCTCCCCCAGGTAGTCGCCCGCCGCGCCGACGACCGGGAGCATGCCGAGCGCCCGGTGGAACAGGTTGCCGCGTGGGCGCTTCTCCAGTTCGCCCGTGATCCCCAGCAGGCCGCGGCCGAGCCGCCACAGCGTGCGCCCGGCCGCCTTCACCGTCGCCTTGCCGTGCTTCTTCTCCGACGCCGTCAGTTCCTCGGTCAGCTTCGCCGCTTCGTCGGCTTCCGCCGCCTCGTCGTGGTCCTCGTGGCGGCCCGCCGCCAGATCCGCGTCGATGTCGCGCTCGAACAGCACCCACGCGATCAGGCGCACGCGCGTGCCGACGTCCGTCACGCCGTACTCGCCCGCGATCGCGCACAGCAGCAGCCCCTGCGACGCCGCGCCCAGCGTGTCCTGGACCGGCAGCCGGTCGGCCAGTGCGCCGCCCAGGCCGGGGATCGACGTCAGCAACGCCGTGAAGCGGCCGACGCGGTTCATCCACCAGCTCGACCGGTCGTAGCCCGTCATCCTTGCCCACGCCGCCGTGCCGGGGACCTTCACCGACGTGACGCCGTGGATCAGCTTCGCCTTGAGCCCGGACTCGACTTCGGCGAGGTCGTCGGCCGCCCGGGCCTGCAGGCCGAACGGGTCGGACTCGCGCAGCGCGTCGAGCATCGGCCCGCACGCGCGGACGAACGGCCGCAGGACCGACACCACCTGCCGGTCGGAGATCGCCTCAGCCACGTCCCGGACTCCTTCCCACCCGGCCCGGCCCGCCGCCGAGCACCATCGCACCCGGCAGCGCACTCGCGCCGAGCAGCAGCAAGGCCCGCCAGTCCTGGATCAGCACCAGGTCCCCACCCGGGCCCAGCATGCCGAACCCGAACACGACGAGCACCCACACCGCGAGGGGTACCCAGGAAAGCCCGGGCCGCACCAGCTTCGCTGTGGTCCACACCAGCCACGGCGTGGTGACGGCGCCCACCAGGACGGTCACCGGTACCGGGACCACGCCGATCCGCAGCGGCAGGAAGAACAGCTCCAGCAGCGCGAGCAGCACCGTGTCGACCGCGAGCAGCGCGAGCAGCAGGCCCTGCTCGAGCGTCAGGCGCTCGTCCACGGTCACAGCCCGCCGAACAGGTCGTGCGCGGCACCCTCGGCCGGGCCGTGGGCCAGCACGAAGCAGTCCTGCGTAAGGATCGGCTGGGCGAGCTCGTTCGTCAGCGCGAAGTACGGGACGTCGCCGTCAACCACGGCCAGCTGCGTCGCGTGCGCGCGCAGGGCCGCGAGCTTCGCGGGCAGGTGCGCGGCGACGTCGAGGACCGTCGTGATCTCTTCGTCGGGTGTGGTGGGCAGCTCCTCGTCCGCCGGCACGTCGAAGATCGGGTCGTCGGCGCGCAACGCGGCCAGGCCGGCCCGCACCGCGGTCCGCGGCGCGACCGTGTGGAAGACCCGCTCGACCGAGCGGGCCCGCGGCGCCGCCGCCATCGTGATGTCGTGGGCCCGGATGTGGTCGGGGTGGCCGTAGCCGCCGAAGGCGTCGTAGGTGACGACGACCTGGGGCCGGACCTCGTCGAGGAGCTCCGCCAGCTGCGCCGCCTGCTCGTCGGCGGACCCCCCGGTGAACGCCCGCGGGTGCGACGCCGACGGCGTGCCCGCCATGCCCGAATCGCGCCACCGGCCCAGCCCGCCCAGGTAGTGGTGCCGGGACACCCCGAGCGCGGCGCACGCGGCCATCAGCTCGGTGACGCGGTAGCCGCCCAGCTGGTCGGCGGTGTGGGCCCGCAGGCCCTCCAGCTCGCCCAGGTCGGCCATCACCTCGCCCTCCTCACCCAGCGTGCAGGTCACCACGGTCACGTCGGCGCCCTCGGCGGCGTATCGTGCGATCGAGGCGCCGGTGGTGATGCTTTCGTCGTCGGGATGGGCGTGGACGAACAGCAGCCTGCGCGATACCGGGGAGATCACGGGTTGAGCGTAATTCCCGTGCTCCGACCTTCGTCGGGGACACCCTCGGTTATCCTCGCGCGAGTCGCGACCGCCGCGTCGTGACAGTCTGTACCCCCACGAAGGGCATCTGGTGAGCACTGAAGCAACTTCGGCGGACGTCGCCGGCGTGTCAGGATCGGTCCTGTCCATTTCCGACCTGAGCGTGTCGTTCCAGACGGAGGACGGCGTCGTGAACGCCGTCAAGGGCATCGGGTTCGACGTCAAGCCCGGCGAGATCGTCGCCGTGGTCGGGGAGTCCGGGTCCGGCAAGTCCGTCACGTCGATGTCGGTGCTGGGCCTGCTGCCCAAGACCAGCCGGATCGCCGGCGAGCTGCGCCTCGGCGAGCGCAACCTGGCGGATCTCAAGGAAAAGGACATGCAGAAGATCCGCGGCAACCAGGTCGCGATGATCTTCCAGGAGCCGATGACGGCGCTGAACCCGGTCTACACGGTCGGCTGGCAGCTGCGCGAGGCCCTGCGGTCCCACCTCGACATCGCCAAGGACGCCGCCGACAAGCGGGCGGTCGAGCTGCTCGACATGGTCGGCATCCCGAATCCTGAGCTGCGGTTCAAGCAGTACCCGCACCAGCTCTCGGGCGGGCTGCGCCAGCGCGTCGTCATCGCCATGGCGATCGCCTGCGACCCGAAGGTCATCATCGCCGACGAGCCGACCACCGCGCTCGACGTCACGGTCCAGGCCGAGATCCTGGGCCTGCTGCGCAAGCTGCGGGACACCCTCGACACGGCGATCGTGCTGATCACCCACGACATGGGCGTCGTCGCCGACATGGCCGACCGCGTCATCGTGATGTACCAGGGCGAGATCGTCGAAGAGGCGCCGGTGCGCGAGCTGTTCGCGTCGCCGAAGGAGGACTACACCCGGCGGCTGCTCGCCGCGGTACCGGTGCTCGGCCAGCGTCCCGAGGGCCGTCGTCTGCTCGACGACGCCGGGATCGCGACCGACAGCACCGAGGCGGCCAAGATCGCCGAGGAGATCCGGCTGGCCGACGAGGAGCTCGAGGCCGTGATCGAAGAGGCCGCGCCGGCCCTGGAGATCAAGAACCTCGTGCTCGAGTACCCGGGCCGCCGCGGCCAGGGCAAGAACCGCGCGGTCGACGACGTCTCGCTGACCATCGCCAAGGGCGAGATCGTCGGTCTGGTGGGCGAGTCGGGTTCCGGCAAGTCGACGGTCGGCCGTTGCGCCGTCGGCCTGCTGCGCGCGACCGAGGGCACGATCTCGATCGCGGGCAAGGACATCACGAAAATGTCGGCGAAGGAGCTTCGCCCGCTTCGCCGGTTCTTCTCGATCGTGTTCCAGGACCCGGCGTCGACGCTGGACCCGAAGATGACGATCGGCGAGTCGATCGCCGAGCCGATGGTGCTGCACAAGGTGCTGTCCGGCAAGGCGCTGTCGGCGCGCGTGCGGTCGCTGCTCGACAAGGTCGAGCTGGGCGGCCACTACATGAACCGCTACCCGCACGAGCTCTCGGGCGGCCAGCGCCAGCGCGTGGCGATCGCCCGGGCGCTGTCGCTCGACCCGGCGCTGCTCATCGCGGACGAGCCGACGTCGGCGCTGGACGTGTCGGTGCAGGCCCGCGTGCTGGACCTGTTCCTGGACCTGCAGCAGTCGCTGCAGTTCGCCTGCCTGTTCATCAGCCACGACCTGGCGGTGGTCGACCTGCTCGCCGACCGCGTCGCGGTGATGCAGCACGGCAAGCTCGTCGAGGTCGGCACGCGTGACCAGGTGCTGCACTCGCCGCAGCAGGAGTACACGAAGCGCCTGCTGTCGGCGGCCCCGGTCGCGGACCCCGTGCTGCAGGCCGAGCGCCGCGCGGCCTGGGAGGCCGGCAAGCTGGCCCCGGTGGCCGACTGACGTACTGACGGCGAAGGGCCCGCCCCGGGTGGGTGTGGGCCCTTCGCCGTGTCTGGCGGGGCTTCACGCGTGATCAGGCGGGCATCACGCGTGACTGGCGGGGCATCACGCGTGACTGGGCGGGCATCAGCCGACGCGGATGCGGGGGTCGAGGATGCCGTACAGGAGGTCCGCGATCAGGTTGGCGATCACCACGCTCGCCGCGATCACCACCAGCCAGCCCATCAGGACCTGGGGGTCGTTCTTGTTGACCGCCTCCACCAGCAGCGTGCCCATGCCGTGCCAGTTGAAGACGGTCTCGGTGATGATCGCGCCCGTCACCGTGGCGCCGAAGTTGACCGAGAACAGCGTCATCACCGGGATCAGGGCGTTGCGGAACGCGTGGCGCCAGATCACGCGGCTGTTGGAAGCCCCCTTGGCGCGCGCTGTGCGCACGTAGTCGGCGCCCAGGACCTCCAGCATCGACGCGCGCTGGAACCGGCTGTACGCGGCGAACGTGATCGCCATGATCGACAGCGTCGGCAGCAGGAACGCGCCGACGTACTTCGCGAGCGCGTCGCCCACGCCGGTGGCCGAGAGGCTCTCCGGGCTGGTCGTGCGCAGCCACGGTTCGCCGAGGACGTCGGCCAGGCCCAGGTCGCGGACCCAGATGTTGGCGCGGATCGCGTAGCCCTTGAGGACGATCGCCACGCAGAAGATCGGCATCGAGAACATCAGGAACGCCAGCGTCGTCGCCAGGTAGTCCCAGATCGAGTACTGCTTGACCGCGGCGAGGACACCCACCAGCACGCCGAAGACAAGGGCCAGCACGGACGCCGTCAGCACCAGCTCCAGCGTCACGCGGAACGCCGCCATCACCTTCGGCTGGACCGGGGCGAACGCGTTGCCCTGGGCGATCGAGATGCCCCAGTCGCCGGTCAGGAAGTGGCCCAGCCAGCTGAAGTAGCGGGCGACGACGCTCTGGTCCAGGCCCAGCTTGTGCTCGGTCTCGGCGATGGCCGCGGCGCTGATCCCCGGTTTGCTGCGGAGTTCGCCGAGCGGGTCGCCGGTGTTGGACACCATCACGAAGCACAGGAAAGTGCCGACCAGCAGGACCGGGACGGAGACGGCCAGCCGGCGGAGCACGTAGAGCACGAGATTCATCCGAAACCCCCAGGTCCGGCGATCCGCGCGGGAAAACGGACGCGGGGGCGACCGGAACCGGTCACCCCCGCGTCACGCGTTCAGGCCTTCATTCTCCGCTGGCGCGGGTCGAAGGCGTCGCGAAGACCGTCACCGATGAAGTTGATCGTCAGTGAAATCAGCACGAGCACGACGAACGGCCCGAAGAACAGCGCCGGCCGGGTCTGCAGCTGGGCGTAGTTCTCCAGGATGACGCGGCCGAGCGAGGTGTCCGGCAGCTGGACACCCAGGCCGATGAACGACAGCGCGGCTTCCGCCAGCACGGCCTGCGCGACCGCGAGGGTCGCGTTGACCGTGATGCTGCCGACCATGTTCGGCACCAGGTGCTTGAAGATGATCCGGACGACACCGGCGCCCGAAGCGCGCGCCGCGTCGACGAACTCGCGCTGCGACAGCGACATCGCCTCGGCCCGGGTGATCCGGGCGATGGGCATCCACGCGAACGCCGACAGCACCAGCGCGACGATGTACCACGTACCGCCGCCGAACACCTTGGCGAGGATGGCCGCCGCGGCGATCTGCGGGATGATCAGGAACAGGTCCGTCACCCGGGAGATCGCCGAGTCGGTGAACCCGCGCAGGTAGCCGGCGACCGCGCCGAACACCACGCCGATCACGGTGGCCAGGATCGACACCGTGAGCGCGATCAGCAGCGAGTACTGGGTGCCGCGCAGCACCTGCGACACCATGTCCTTGCCGACCTGCGTCGTCCCGAGCGGGAACTCGCCGCTGGGCTTGGCGAACGACGGGAACGAGCTGTCCTGGTAGCCGTGCTTCCAGAAGATCGGCATCAGCACGCTGATCAGGACGATCAGGATCAGCACCGCCGTCGAGGCCATCGCCAGCTTGTGGTGCAGGAACTTGCGCAGGACCAGCTTGCCCTGGCTCCGCGGTTCCGGCAGGGCGTCCGCCGGCAGCGTGCCGTCGGCCGCGGCGGTTTCGGTCGCGAGAAGAGAGTTCAAGTCAGCCAACGCGAATCCTCGGGTCCAGGATGCCGTACATCAGGTCGGCGATCAGGTTGGCGATGATGACGAGCGAGGCGATCACCACGAGCCACCCCATCATGACCTGGGTGTCGTTCTTCGTGACGGCTTCCACCAGCAATGTGCCCATACCGTGCCAGTTGAAGACCGTCTCGGTGATGATCGCGCCGGCCAGGACCGAGCCGAAGTTCACCGAGAACAGGGTCGTCACGGGGATCAGGGCGTTGCGGAACGCGTGCCGGAAGATGACCCGGCCGTTGGCCAGGCCCTTGGCGCGCGCGGTGCGCACGTAGTCCGAGCCCATCACCTCGAGCATCGAGGCGCGCTGGAACCGGCTGTACGCCGCGAAGCTGATCGCCATGATCGACAGCGTCGGCAGCAGGTACGCGCCGATGGTGCTGGTGATGAAGTCGCCGACGCCGTCGGTCTTCAGCTGCTCCGGGCTGGTCGTGCGCAGCCACGGGTTGCCGAGGACGTCGGACAGGCCGAGGTCGCGGACCCAGCCGTTGATCTCGATCGCATAGCGCTTCAGCACGATCGCGACGCAGAAGATCGGCATCGAGAAGAGCAGGAACGCGAGGGTGGTCGCGAGGTAGTCGATGATCGAGTACTGCTTCACCGCGGCGAGCACGCCGACGATGATGCCCACGATCAGCGCGAGGATTTCGGCGCCGACCACCAGCTTGAACGTGACGCCGAGCGCGGCCATCACCTTCGGGGCGACCGGCGCGAGGGCGTTGCCCTGGGCGATGGAGATGCCCCAGTTGCCGGTCAGGAAGTCACCGAGCCACGTGAAGTAGCGGGGGATGATGCCCTGGTCGAGACCGAGCTTGGCGGCCGTCGCGGCCAGCGCTTCCTTGCTGATCTGCGGGTTCTGGCGCAGCTCGCCCAGCGGGTCGCCGGTGCCGGCGACCATGACGAAACACAGGAAAGTCCCGACCAGCAGGACGGGAATCGATATCGCCAGACGGCGAAGGATGTAGATCACCAGGTTCAACGAACTGCTCCTCATCCGGGCCTGGTCGTCAGAAGTGCGCTGGACCGCTACCCGGTTGTCTACCGTAGTGGCGGTAACCCTACGGTCAACAGCTACTTCCGGTGGGTACCGGGGCCCGGCTTGTGGCCGGACCCCGGTACCTCCCAGGTCATCTGGAGCGAGGGGAAAGAAGAGGCGGGGCGAGCCCTACTTCTTCTGCTCCCACTCGCTGGCGTTCCACAGCACACCGTCGTACGACTGCATGTAGACGCGGTCGATGCCCTTGAACGCCCACATGCTCGGCGTCTGGAACAGCGGCAGGGTCGCGTAGTCGTCGGCGATGGCCTTGTCGGCCTCCTGGTACTTCTGCAGCTTGACCTGCTCGTCGGTCGCCTTCACCGCAGCGTTGTAGGCGTCGTCGATCTTCGGGTCGCACAGCGCCTGGTAGTTCTGCTCGCCGCCCTTGTCCGGGCAGATGTAGATCGAGCGGGACTCCGCCTTGAACGGCTGGGCCGACCAGCCGAACAGCGCGACGTCGTAGTCACCGGTCGAGACGCGGCCACCCTTGAGGAAGTTGGCGTCGGTCTCGTCCTTGACCTCGATGCCGGCCGCCTTGGCCTGCGAGATGATGATCTCGACGGTCTGGCTGCGGCGGGCGTTCTGGTTGTGCGTGATCTTGAACGAAGCGCGCACACCGTTCTTGGCGAAGATGCCGTCGGCGCCCTTGGCCCAGCCGGCGTCGGTCAGCGTCTTGGCCGCCGCGTCGGCACCCAGGCCCGCCTTGCTGCTGTACAGGTCGGTGTAGCCCTCTTCACCCTGGAAGAAGACGACGCTGTTCAGCGGCTCCGCGTCCGCCTGGACCTCCTTGAGCAGCTTGTCCGTGATCTCCTTGCGGTTGATCGACTCGATGAAGGCCTTGCGAAGGTCCTTGTCGGCGAACATGCGCTTGAAGTTCAGGTCGAGGTGCTCGTAGGTCAGCTGCGGGGCCGAACCGTAGACCACGCCCTGGGCCGCGAGGCCCTTCATCGTCTGGGCCGCGGTGGCGTCCGGCTGGGTCGACGCCGCGACGTCGATCTCACCGTTCTGCAGCGCGGTAGCCATGGCCTTGGTGTCTTCCATGGCCTTGACGATGATCTTCGACGGGCCACCCTTGCCGCCCGCCCACTGCGGGTTCTTCTCGAGGGTGACGGCCTTCTGGTTGGCGTCGAACGCGGTGATCTTGTACGGGCCGGAAGCGGGCATGATGTCCGCCTTGAAGCCCTTCCACTCGTTCGTCCAGAAGTCACCGGCGGCCTTGATCTGGGCCGGGTCGCCGGTCGGGGCCAGCTTGGTGATGTCGGCGATGCCGGTCTTGGCCTCGAGGATGTGCGCGGGCATGATCGCCGGCGCGTTGAAGAGACCCTTGTAGTCCAGGTAGGGCTCGCTGTAGTCGGTGACGAAGGTCAGCGCGTCCTTGCAGGTGGCCTGCTTGATCAGCGAGTAACCGGTGGTCGAAGCCGAGTTGAACGGGTTCTTGCCGTCCGGACCCTTCGCGAAGCCGCTCTGCGACAGCCACGCGAGGTACATGTCCTTGCAGTCGTACGGCTGGCCGTCCGACCACTTGATGTTCGGCTTGATCTTGTAGGTGACCTGCTGCGGGTCCTTCTGCGTGATGTCCCACGACTCGAAGACGTCGTTGTTCAGCAGCACCTTGTTGTTGCCGTCGAGCTTCAACGTACCGGAGAGCACCGCGGCCAGGACGTAGTTGTTGTACGAGCTGTTGGTGTCCGGGGTCTGGTTGTTGTACCCCGAGTACCCGTCGTCGATACCGATCGTGACGGTACCGTCGTAAGGCGGCGTGTCCGCGACCTTGAACAGGTCACCGGTTTCGGCCTTGCCGACAGCCATCGCCTTGACGTCGGTCGACGATCCGTTCTGGTCGGTGTTGCCCGAGCCCGAATCACCACCGCTGCAGGCGCTCAGCAACAGCGAAGCGCCGGCGACGAGCGACAAAGCGGAGACTGCTTTGGATCTCCTCATGAAGTGTGCCCTCCTAGCACTGAGCCCTTGAATATCGGGACAAGGGCCCACACCGCTCCGGTTGGATGGGCCGGAGCCTACGACACGCCAAGCGACACTCAACTGGCGCACTGCGGGAGCACGCTAGAAAGGAAAAGTACCGACAGTCACCAGTTCAGGGTCGATCGTGACCAAAGGGTGACTTCCAGTCGACATCCAGAAATACGACGGTTACCTCATGGATTCACCACGTCCCACTCGAACGCGTTGGTGAAGATCACCCGGTAGTACTGAATGCGTAGCCAAGCGATTACTTCGGGCCGCGGGTCCAGTTCACCGCGGACCCGAACGGGCCCACCATCGGGGGGCCCGGGGTAACGCCCGAGATGCCCGATCCGATCGCCAGGGTGTCAGCCAATTGGAACAACGGGATTACCACGTTCTGACGCCAAAGTTCAGGCTCAAGAGTGGTCAGCGCCTCGGCGATCGGGGTCGATCCGGACAGCGCCGCGTCGATCGACGGCTGCAGCGCCGGGTCGCAGAAGCCGGCCGAGTTGCCCGGGACGACGGGCTTGGTCTTGTCCGCGCCCGCGGCGGTCTGCTCCGGGCGGCAGCCGAAGGTCGAGGCGAGCACCGACGCGGTGTCGCCGCCGACGGCCTGCGGGACGACGGCGATGTCGACCCCGACGTTGCCCGCCGAGTCGCCGGTCGGCTGCTGGACCCCGCTGACGACCGGCATCGCGAGCAGCCCGCTGAACAGGTCGCGCGGCTGCGGCGCGATCGTGTTGACCTCGATGCCCTGCGCGGTGAGCTCGGCGGCGAGCTCCTTGGCGATCGTCGCGTACGGCTCCTGGGTGCCGGGCGAGGCGATGACCAGCGAAAGGGCCTTGCCGTTCTTGCGCCAGGTGCCCGCGGTCCTGGTGTAGCCGGCCGCCTTGAGGGACTCCTCGGCCTTGGCGACGTCGGGCGCGGTCGGCGGGCCGGGCGGGATGGTCGCCGCGTAGCCCTTCACCGACGGCGGCGTCACCTGCGCGTCGGCGTGCAGGGCCGACGACGGGCCGCCGTTGACGCCCTCGGTGATCAGCTTGGCGCGGTCGATCAGGGCGGCGACCCCGGCGCGGACCTGGGTGTCCTGCAGCGTCGCGCTGACCGGGCGCAGCAGCACGTCGGCGACCATCGGGCGGGCCACGGTGTGCAGCCGGACCGCGGAGCCGAGTTCGCCGAGCAGCTTGAGCTCGTCGCCGGTCGTCCTGGCCAGCGCGAACTGGTCGTTGCCGCTGCGCAGGGCGGCCAGCAGCGTGCTCTGGTCCGACCGGCGGAGCACGATCCGGTCGATCGCGGCGGGCTTCTCCCAGTAGCGCTCGTTGCGCTCGAGGATGACCTCGCCGCGGGCGGTGTCGAGGCTCTTGATCGAGAACGGGCCGGCGATGGCCGGGAAGTTCGAGGCCAGCGCACCGCGCCAGCCGTCGGGCGCGTCCTTGAGCAGGTGGGCGGGCAGCAGGTCGGAGAACAGCGTCTGCCAGCCCGGGTACGGCTTGGCGAAGGTGACCTCGACGCGCTTGCCGCCTTCGCGGGACTGCAGGTCGGTGATCTGCCGGTAGCCGGCGGGCCCGATCACGCCGGGCTGGTCGCGCATCTGGGTGCGCAGGTAGTCGAAGTCCTCGGCGGCGATCGGCGCGCCGTCGGACCAGGACGCGTCCGGCCGGATCTCGTAGGCGACCACGAACGGCTGCTGCGAGACCACCTCGGCGGACTTCATCAGGTTCTTGTCGAGCTGGGTGGTGCCGTCGTCCTTCTGGCGGAACACCGAGGGCAGCAGCAGCTGCGAGAGCGCCGAGGTCGCCTGGGACGAGTCCGCGAGGTTGTGCGGGTTGTACCCGCCGAGCACGTCGTCGACGCCGACGACGATCTGCGACGGCGTCTTGCCGGTGGTCGAGACCGGCGCGACCGACGACGACACCACCGGTGGCGGCGGGGTGTTCGAGCAGGCGGTGAGCAGCACGGCCGCGAGTGCCAGTACCGGCACCGCCTTGCGATTCACCCGCACGCCCCGTTCCTCCCAGAATCCACCGATCGGGTCAGTCATGCTCCCACGACCGCCTTCGCCGCCGGAACCGAGATTCCCATACCCGGATCGGCCGGGTCCGCCACCCCGTGGTGCCCGTACGGGGAAGGACGCGCGGACCGCCGTCCGGGTTCCCGGACCGTTCCGGAACGGCGGAACGAACACGAGCCGGACACGAGAAAGGTTCACTTCGGTGGCCGGCACCAGGCGATGATGCCGCCGGAACCCCTATAAAGATATAAGGAGAAGAACAGCGGAATTCGTGACGGTGGGTTCGGGTCCGGCCGACCCAGCGTAAGGGATCGGACACGAAAAAACCTCCCGGTGGCGCACACCGGGAGGTTTTTCCGAACGAGCGGATCAGCCGTTGTCGCGGCTCTTGGCGCGCGAACGCTCCTTCGCGCGGGTGTTCACGTCCAGAATCACCTTCCGGACCCGGACGACCTCGGGCGCGACCTCGACGCATTCGTCGACGGAACAGAACTCCAGCGCCTCTTCCAGGCCCATCTTGCGCGGGCGGGCCAGCGTTTCCATCACGTCGGCGGAGGACTGACGCATGTTGGTCAGCTTCTTCTCCTTGGTGATGTTGATGTCGAGGTCCTCGAAGCGCGGGTTCTCGCCCACGACCATGCCCTCGTACACCTCGGCGCCCGGCTCGACGAAGAACGTGCCGCGGTCGGCCAGCTGGATCATCGCGTACGCGGTGACCGGGCCGGTCCGGTCGGCGACCAAGGAGCCGCTGTGCCGGGTGCGGATCTCGCCGGCCCACGGGAAGTAGCCCTCGAACACGTGGTTCGCGATGCCGGTGCCGCGGGTCTCGGTGAGGAAGTCGGTGCGGAAGCTGATCAGGCCGCGCGACGGGAGCACGTACTCGAGCTTGATCCGGCCGGTGCCGTTGCCGCTCATGTCCTCCATGCGGCCCTTGCGGGCGGCCAGGAGCTGGGTGATCGCGCCGAGGTGCTCCTCCGGCGAGTCGATGTAGAGGCGCTCGAACGGCTCGTGCAGCTTGCCGTCGATCGTGCGCAGGACCACCTGCGGCTTGCCGACGGTCAGCTCGAAGCCTTCGCGGCGCATCTGCTCGACGAGGATGGCCAGCGCCAGCTCGCCGCGGCCCTGGACCTCCCAGGTGTCGGGGCGCTCGGTCGGCAGGACGCGGATGCTCACGTTACCGATGAGCTCCTGGTCGAGGCGCGCCTTGACCAGCCGCGCGGTGACCTTGTCGCCGCCGTTGCGCCCGGCCAGCGGCGAGGTGTTGACGCCGATGGTCATCGAGATGGCGGGCTCGTCGACGGTGATCCGGGGCAGCGCGACCGGGTTCTCCGAGTCGGCGAGCGTGTCGCCGATCGTGATGTCCGGGATGCCGGCGATGGCGACGAGCTCGCCCGCGCTGGCCTCGGTCGCCGGGACGCGGGTGAGCGCCTCGGTGACGAGCAGCTCGGAGATGCGCACGTTCTGGACGTTGCCGTCTTCGCGCATCCAGGCCACGGTCTGGCCCTTGCGCAGCTTGCCGGCGTGGATGCGGATCAGCGCGATGCGGCCGAGGAAGTTGGACGCGTCGAGGTTGGTGACCAGCGCCTGCAGCGGCGCGTCGAGGTCGGCGGCCGGCGGCGGAACGTGCCGGAGCAGCGTGTCGAACAGCGGGTCGAGGTTCTCGCTCTCGGGGATCTCGCCGTCGGCGGGCTGCTCCAGGCTGGCCTTGCCGGCGCGCGCGGAGGCGTAGACGACCGGGAGGTCGAGGATCGCGTCGTGGTCGGCGTCCTCGATGTCGCTGGCCAGCTCGAGCAGCAGGTCGTGGGTCTCCTCGACGACCTCGGCGATGCGGGCGTCCGGGCGGTCGGTCTTGTTGACCAGCAGGATCACCGGCAGGCCGGCTTCGAGGGTCTTGCGGAGCACGAACCGGGTCTGCGGGAGCGGACCCTCGGACGCGTCGACCAGCAGCACGACGCCGTCGACCATGGCCAGGCCGCGCTCGACCTCGCCGCCGAAGTCGGCGTGGCCGGGGGTGTCGATGACGTTGATCGTCACCTGGCCCTCGGGCGTCTGGCGGTGGATCGAGGTGTTCTTCGCGAGGATCGTGATGCCCTTTTCGCGCTCCAGCTCCCCCGAGTCCATCACGCGGTCGACGACCTCGGCGCGCTCGGCGAAGGCGCCGGACTGGCGGAGCATCGCGTCCACCAGCGTGGTCTTGCCGTGGTCGACGTGGGCGACGATCGCGACGTTGCGCAGGTCGGGCCGGGTCTTACCGGTCGGCCGGCCGGTTTCGACGGTAGCGCTGGCTGCGGGCACGCGAGAACTCCTGAACTTCAAGGGTTGGATGGCCGCGCACACCGCTCAGGCATCACGTGACCGGCTCTGGTCACACGCGGACCTCACTCAGGATACCTGCCGCCCCGGTGTGAGCGGCCCCACGCCCCCCTCACGCTTAGGCTGACCTAACGTGGGAAACCGGTGAAGGCCGCCGATCCGGGAGGTGCGTGCGCGTGGGCAAGAAGCCGAAGGACCCGCGGAAGGTCGTGCGCAAGCTCATGAAGGCCGGCAAGGTCAAGAAGAAGTGCTGCCGGTCGAAGCCGCGCTGCAAGAAGTGCCCGGTATTGGCTCTGAAGAAGGCTAAAGAGGACCTCGCCGCTTAGTGGGGCACGGCTTCGTTGAGCAGCCGGAGCTCCGGCGCGGTCTTCGTCGGCGAGAACTCGATGACCTCGTACTTCGCCAGGTGCTTAACGCAGAACGGGTCGGACGCCAGGATGGCGTCGAGCTTCCCGCGGGACATCGGCCGCGTGATGATCACGCCGCCGGTGCGCGGGTTCCGCCGCCCGGACGCCAGGAAGTGGCCGTGCTCGTACTGCCTGTTCAGCCACTCGGCGTGGTCCGGGAGCGCGTAGTCGATTTCCTCTATCGGGGCTGTGTAGTTCAGCAGGACGACATACATGGTTAAGACGGTAGACCCGCGTGGCCGATCCCGCGTCCGGACGATACCGAGTGGTGACGGTCGTCGGTTATGCTCGCCGCATGCACGCGCAGACGTCCAGCTGGTGGCCGCCCACGGCGGCCGTCCCAGTCCTGCGCTGATCACCAGCGGCCGCCCCGGACGGGCGGCCTTTTTCGTGCCTTCTCCGGGGTGGCCCCACCTCGGAAAGGCCCACCATGAGCAAGCTGTCCGGCATCACCCCGTCCGGCCACGTCCACCTCGGCAACTACCTCGGTGCCGTCCGCCGCTGGGCGCGCGAGGGCGGCGCGGACGACCTGTACTTCGTCGCCGACCTGCACGGCATGACGACGCCGCACAATCCGGGGAAACTCCGATCCCTGGCGAGGGAGCAGCTAGCTGTGCTGATCGCCGCCGGCATCGATCCCGAGCGGGTGTTCGTCCAGTCCGACCTGGCCCGCGAGCTGGGCGCGCTGACCTGGGTCCTGGAGTGCACCTGCAACTACGGCGAGGCCGCCCGGATGATCCAGTTCAAGGAGAAGTCCAAAGGCCAGGCCGGGGTACGGCTCTCGCTGCTGACGTACCCGGCGCTGATGGCCGCGGACATCCTGCTGCAGGGCGCGGACGAGGTGCCGGTCGGCGAGGACCAGCGCCAGCACGTCGAGCTGACGCGCACCCTGGCCAAGCGCTTCAACGGCACGTACGGCGACGTGTTCACCATCCCGCGCGCGGTGCTCCCGCCGGCCGGCGCGCGGGTGAAGGACCTGGCCGACCCGACGCGCAAGATGTCGAAGTCGGCGCGGGACGCGGTGGGCGTGGTGTTCGCGCTCGACGAGCCCGACCAGATCCGCCGCAAGATCCGCCGCGCGGTCACCGACGGCGGTTCGGTGCCGGTGCACGCGCCGGAAACCCGGCCGGGGATGGCGAACCTGCTGGAGATCCTGGCCGCGTGCCGGGGCGGGTCCCCGGCGGACCTGGCTTCGGAGTTCTCGTCCTATGGGGCGGTGAAGGACGCTGTCGCCGACGCGGTGATCGAGGAGCTGGCGCCGGTGCGCTCGCGGGCGTCGGCGCTGCTCGACGACGTCGCGGAGCTGGACCGGGTGCGCAAGGCGGGTGCGGAGCGGGCCCGCGAGCGCGGTTCGCACCGGCTCGACGCGGCGCTGCGGATGATCGGGGCCGCTGCGCCGATCGGTTACCAGTCCGGCCACAGTACTTCGTAGCAACCGGTCGCGGGCCGGCCTACTTTTGGCCGGACCGGTGACTGAGCAGCGCGCGGAAGGCGGGGAGCAGGATCCGGTCCGCGGGCAGCCAGTCGACGTCGTCGAGGTCGTCGGGCCCGAGCCACCGAACGGCTCGGTGCTCGACGGCCCGCGGCTCTTCCCCGGGCGAGACGAGCGTCGCGGCGTAGATGCGCAGGACCCGGCCGCCGGGCAGCGGGACGTCCTGCCCCACGCGGTCACCGACCTCGATGACGACGTCGAGTTCCTCGCTGCACTCGCGGGCCAGCGCGAAGGCTTCGGACTCCCCTTCTTCGACCCGCCCGCCGGGCAGTTCCCACTGCCCCGCGTGCTTCGGCGGCCAGGCCCGCTGCTGGGCGAGCAGCTTCCCGTCCCGCACCAGGGCGGCACCCACGATCACACCGTTCACAGCCCCGGAATCTACCCGGAAGCCCCACCGCGGGCCGCGCCCGGCGATCGTTCTCTGTGGGCAACCCGCCACAGCCGAGCGCCCAGGCCTCAGCCGGGCTCTCCCGCGGCCACGCGCCAGACGACCACGAACCGCGCCCCGCCGTCCGGGGACTCGCCCACCTGTACCCGGCCGCCTCGACGGCGGACCGTCTCCGCCACCATCGCCAGGCCCAAGCCCGTGCCGCCCGACGACCGGGCTCGGTCGTCCGCGATGCGGTAGAACCGGTCGAACACCTTCTCGCGGTGCTCCGGGGCGATCCCCGGGCCGTCGTCGTCGACCACCACCCGCACCGAGGCCCGCGACGCCAGCACCGACACCACGATCTGCCCGCGCGCGTAGCGGCACGCGTTGCGCAGCAGGTTGTCCAGCACCAGCTCCACCTCCGCGTGCGCCGACGACGCCCACGCCTGCGCGACCGCGGTGCTCACCCGTGTCTCGGGCGCCCCCGACGGCAGCCGGGCCACCGCCGACCGGACCTCGCTCACCAGCTCGACCGGGGCGGCCGGCGGCACCTCGCCCGCGTCCGAGCGGGCCAGGGACAACAGCCCGTCCAGCAGGGACGACAGCCGTTCGGCCTCCGTCAAGATGTCCGACAACGTCTCCTGGGCCAGCTCCGGATCCGGGTTGGTCACGGCCACCTCGGCCTGCACCCGGATCGACGCGACCGGCGACCGCAGCTCGTGCGCCGCGTCGCCGGTGAACCGCCGGAGCCGCTCGGCCGCCTGCTCCTGCCGTTCCAGCAGCGCGTTGAACTCCTCGGCCAGCGCGCGCAGCTCGTCGTGGGAGTCCGGCAGGGCCAGCCGCGCCCCCGGCGGCAGCGAGCGCACCGAACCCCGCATGCGCGCGACCGGGCGCAGCGACAGGCGCACCACCAGCCACGTCGCGAAGCCCGCCACCAGCGCGCCGACCGAGGCGACGACTACCAGCCACACGCCGCCGTAGTGCACCGCGGCCGCGAAGCCGACCAGGCCGGCGCCCGCCACGACCAGGCGTTGCGCCCCGTCCGGTGCGGTCACCACCGTGCCCAGGTAGCGCGCGCCGTCGCGCTGGACCGGCTGGCCCGCCTTGAGCGTCGAAACATCGGACGGAACAAGCCCCGTCGGGGTGCCGCCGTCCACCGGGGTGCCCGCGATGTCCAGCACCCGCAGCGTCACCGGGGCCGCGCCGGACAGCGGGCGGCCCGCGCTCACCTCGGCGCCGGCCGGGCCGAGGGCGCCGGACAGCTCGCGGTCGACCGAGCCGATGAGCAGCGGCGAGAGGTTCGCCGCGGCCAGTGCCGCCAGCCCGAGCAGGCAGGCGAGGGTGATCGTCGCCGCCAGCACGGTGATCCGGGCCTGCAGGGACCGGCCCCGCCACCAGGACGTCACGGGGTGATGACCTCGTCGAGCTGCGCGTCGGAGGCCAGGTAGCCGTGCCCGCGCACGGTCCGCAGCAACGCGCCCGCGCCGACCGCGTCCAGCTTGCGCCGCACGTACCCGACATAGACCTCGACGAGGTTGCGCGTCACGGCCTGCTCCTCGCCCCACACCGCGCGCAGCAGCTCGTCCTTCGTCACGACCGTGCCCGCCCGCCCGACCAGCACCTCGAGCAGCGCGAACTCCCGCGGGCTCAGCCCGACCTCCTCGCCGTTCCAGTGCACCTGCCGCAGCCCGCGGTCGACGGCCAGCGCGCCGAGCCGCAGCGTGCCGCGGCCCGCTTCCGGTCCGGCCCGGCGCAGCACCGCGCGGACCTGCGCGACCAGGACCACGAAGGAGAACGGCTTGACGAGGTAGCCGTCGGCGCCGAGGTCGAGGCCGTCGGCCTGGTCGATCTCGCCGTCCTTGGCCGAGACGAGCAGCACCGGGGTGGTGACGCCGTCCTTGCGCAGCCGCTCCAGCACGCGGTAGCCGGACAGGCCCGGCAGCATGATGTCGAGCAGGACGACGTCGAACGAACCCGTGCCCGCCAGCTGCAGGCCGGTGGGGCCGTCCGCGGCGGTGACCACGTCCATCCCCTCCGCGCGCAGCCCGCGCTGCAGCGCCTTCCGCACGCCCGGCTCGTCGTCGACCACCAGCACCCGAGGTTTCACGAGACTCATCATGGCCGGTTTTCGCAGGTCGCGTGTCGGTTCTCAGCGCGATCTCAGCCTGGGAGGGAGAACCTTCAGGGGTATCTCAGCCTCGAGAGGGAAGCGTCGTGGCCAGGGAGCCGGGCACACTCGAGCCCGGGAACACCACAGGGAGAGACGCATGAAACCGAAGACGAAGGGCATCACCGCCGCGATCGTCGGCACGGCGCTCGGCGCCGGCGGGCTCGCGTTCGTCGCGATGCCGGCCAGTGCCGACGACAAGCCGGCGCTGCCGCAGGTGAGCGCCGAGGACCTGGTGCAGTCGGTGGTCAAGGCGAAGCCGGGGGCGTTCGACGGCACGGTGAAGGTCAGCAACGACCTGGGCCTGCCCGCGGTGGGGAACGCGGTGCCGGGCGCCCAGGCGCTGAGCATGGATTCGGCGCACATCTTCAGCGACGGCGCGGGCAAGAGCCGGCTCGCCGTCACGCAGGGGGCCAGCCAGGAGACCGTCGTCCACGACGGCACGACCGTCTGGGACTACAGCTCCAAGACGAACACCGCGACGAAGGTGACCATCCCGGCCGACGTGGCCAAGCAGAAGGGCGCGGGCAGCGAGAAGACGCCCGACCCGCTGACCGCGTCGACCGAGTTGCTCGCGAAGGTCCGCGAGAGCAGCACGGTGTCCGTCGACGGCACGGCGACGGTCGCCGGCCGCCCGGCCTACGAGCTGGTCCTGACGCCGAAGCCGACCGAGCGGACGCTGCTGCGCGAGATCCGCGTCGCCGTCGACTCGCAGACGCGGATGCCGCTGCGGGTGTCGGTGCTGAGCAACGGCACGGCCACCCCGGCGCTGCAGGTCGCGTTCAGCGAGATCGAGTTCACCCAGCAGCCGGCCGACCTCTTCACCTTCACCCCGCCGAAGGGCGCCAAGGTGCAGGAGAAGACGCCGCAGGTCGACCAGCAGACCAAGGACCGGGCCGAGCAGGCCAAGCAGGACGTCAAGGTCGTCGGCGACGGCTGGGACACCGTCGTCACCGGCAAGGTCCCGGCGGACGCGCTGAACGCGGCGCCGAAGCAGTCCGGCCGCGAAGGCCGTGAGGGCCGCAACGCCGACCCGAAGGCGCTGCTCGAGCGGTTCGCCAAGAAGGTCAGCGGCACGTGGGGCAGCGGCTACCTCGTCACCACGAAGGTGGGCAGCGCGGTGCTGACCGACGACGGCCGCTTCGCCGCCGGTGCGGTGCCGGAGCAGGTCCTGTACGAAGCGCTGGGTCAGAAGTGACCAGCACGGCTGTCGAGTCCGGGGCGGACGTCTCTTCGGAGGCGTCCGCCCCGGCGGTCCCGCTCGCCGCGCGGACCCGGGGCCTGCGCAAGGTGTACGGCAGCACGGTCGCGGTGGACCACGTCGACCTCGACATCCCGCAGGGCGCGGTCGTCGGGATGCTCGGGCCCAACGGCTCGGGCAAGACGACCACGATCCGGATGCTGCTCGGCCTGGTCCGGCCGACCGAGGGTGAGGTCGAGCTGCTCGGCCGCCCGATGCCGGACGCGGCCGCGCACGCGCTGCCGGACGTCGGCGCGCTGGTCGAGGGGCCGGGATTTCACCCGTTCCTGTCCGGGCGTGACAACCTGCTGCGCTTCGCCGCGGCGGAACCGCGGCTGTCGTCGGCCGGGATTTCGTCCGCGGTGGACACCGCGCTGGAGCGCGTCGGGCTGACCGGCGCCGCACGTCGGCGGTACAAGGGGTACTCGCTCGGCATGAAGCAGCGGCTGGGGCTCGCTTCGGCGTTGCTGGTGCCGCGGAAGATGGTCGTGCTCGACGAGCCGACCAACGGCCTCGACCCTGCGGGTACCAGGGAGATCCGCAGGATCGTCGCCGAGCTGCACGCCGAGGGCGTCACCGTGCTGGTGTCGTCGCACCTGCTGGCCGAGGTCGAGGCGACCTGCACGCACGTGGCCGTGCTGCAGAGCGGGAACGTCGTCGCGCAGGGCGAGCTCGCGGAGCTGCTGGAGTCCGGGAACGCGGCCCTGCTGGTCCGCACGCCGGACGCGGAAAAGGCGGTGGAAGTGCTGCGGGAAAACCGGATCGGCGCCCGGCTCACGCCGGACGGCGTCCGGGCCGACCTCACCGCGGCCGAGGCGCCGCGGGTGCTGCAGGTCCTGGTGGGCGCGGGGGTCGCGGTCCACGAGGCGACGCGGGCCCGCACCGGCCTGGAAGACCTGTTCGCGCGGCTGACCGAATCCACCGGGGAGGGATCGGAATGACGGCGGTTCTCGACGCACCGGCGGCCCGCACGGGCCACGACACGGTGCCGCTGCCCCGGCTGCTGGCCGCGGAGCTGCGCTGGATCTTCCGGCGGCCGCGGACGCTCGCCGTCCTCGGCCTGCTCGCGCTGATCCCGGTGGTGATCGGCATCGGCCTGACGCTGGTCAGCGACCCGGCGGACAACGGCGGCGGCCCGGACAACGGCGGCGGGGCGCTGCTGGCGTCCGCGGTCAACAACGCGTTCGTGCTGCCCATCGCCGCGATCGTGATGTCGCTGGCGCTGCTGCTGCCGCTGGCCTCGGCCATGGCGGGTGCGGACGCGATCGCGGGCGAGACCGCGCACGGCACGCTGCGCGGCTGGCTGATCGCCCCGGTCGGCCGCGGCCGGCTGCTGGCCGTGAAGGCGTTCGGCGTCGCGACCGTGTCGGTGGCCGCGGTGCTGGCGATGTGCGTGACGGGCGTGGTGACCGGGCTGATCATCAACGGCACGGATTCGCTGTTCACGCTGTCGGGCACGACGCTGTCCCTCGGCGGCGCGCTGGCGCGGATCCTGCTGGTGGCGGGCTGGGTGGTGCTCCAGCTGTGGGCGGTCGGCGCGGTGGCGCTGGCGATCTCCAGCTGGACCGAGCACCCGATGCTGGTGGTGGCGTCCGTGCTGGCGGCGGACATCGTGTTCACCATCCTCGGGTTCCTCAGCTCGCTGAACTGGCTGCACCCGTTCCTGCTCACGCAGAACTGGTCGCTGGCCCCGGCGGAGGTGCTGCAGGACCCGATGGGCACGCAGATGCTCGGCGAAGGAGCCCTGCGGGCCGTCTGCTACACCGTCATCGGGCTTTCGCTGGCCTACGCGCGGCTTTCCACGCGCGACGGCTGAGGTTCCGTCACGCCGGCCACGGCGGGTGCTCCTCGTGGCCGGCGGACGGCGAGACGTCGCGCAGCGCACGCACCCGGTGTTCGGCGACCGCCTGCTGGAACAGCGCCAGCGCCTGCCGCGCGGCCACGTTGAACAGGCCCATCGTGGTGTCCCGTTCGCCGAGCACGACCAGCAGGATCCCGGACTGCACCGGGAAGACGCCGATGTGGCCGGACTCGCCTTCGAACACCGCCGCCCGCGGCGCGCCGACGCCGGCCTGCTTGGTGAACTGAATGGCCAGCCCGACCGATGTGGCCGCCATCGCCGCGACGCTGTCGACCTCGACGTCCCGGGTGTCGCTGCAGACCACGAGCCCGTCGCGGCTGGCCGCCAGCAGGCCCTTGACGTTGGTCCAGTCGATCCGGCCCCGGATGTCGCGCAGCGCCTCGTTCGCCGCGGCCGCGTCGGCCGGGGAAACCGTCGACGCCATCCTCCGTACCTCCGGCAGGACCGGCGTGCTCCCGCGCTTGGGCAGCGGCACGGCTCCTCCCGCGTGCGCTTCGCTCATACGACCAAGTCGGCTTCGATGCGCTTCAGCTGGAGCCGCGCCATGGCGAGGTTCGCCCGTTCCCGGTCCAGCACCAGGTACAGGAACAGCGTCGCGGTGTCCCGTTTGGACGGATCCATCAGCCGGATCAGGTGGTACTGGCGGCGCAGGGTGATCAGGATGTCCTCGATGTCGTCGTTGAGCTGCAGCGCGGCCATCACCCGCAGCTTCGAGCGCACGACCTCGGTGTTGCCGGCGGCGGCGACGTCCAGGTCCAGCCAGTCACCGCCACCCAGCGAACCCAGCGACATCCCGCTGTCGTAGTCGACCACCGCGGCGCCCACGGCACCGGTGATGGTCATCGCTTCCTTCAACGCCGTGTCGATGTTCATGCAGGAGCGCTCCTCGTTGATCAGCGTTCGGTCACTTTAGGCCGGGATCAGCAGGAGAACATGGCCCGTTCGGAGTAATACCGACCAGGGCGACGCCGTCCGCGTCGAGCTGCAGCCGCACCGCGTCCCCGGCCCGCAGGTCCGAAGTGGCCGGCGCGACGGCGTCCACAGTGGAGTTTTCCAGCCGGACCACCAGCCGCACGTGCTCGCGGCGGTGCACCGCCGCCACGACCTCGCCGGGCACGCCCTCGGCGGCCACCCGCAGCGCGTGGGGCCGCAGCCCGAGCCGCACCGGGCCGTCGCCGGCGTCCGGCAGCACGACGTCGCCCAGCGCGGTGCGCACCTGCCCGGCCTCGGCGACACCGTCGGCGAACGTCGTGACGCCGAGGAAGCGCGCCACGTCGTCGCCGGCCGGGTTGCGCCACACCCGCCGGACCGCGCCCTCCTGCCGGACCTCGCCGGTGTCGAGCACCGCGACCCGGTCGGCGAGGGTGAACGCCTCCTCCTGGTCGTGCGTGACCAGGAGGGTGGTGATCTTGCTGCGGCGCAGCAGGTCGGCCAGGTCGATGGCCAGCTGTTCGCGCAGCCCGGCGTCCAACCCGGACAGCGGCTCGTCGAGCAGCAGCAGCCGCGGCTTCGGCGCCAGCGCCCTGGCCAGCGCCACCCGCTGCGCCTGGCCGCCGGACAGCTCGGTCACCCGCCGCTTCTCGAACCCGGACAGGCCGACGAGCGCCAAGAGCTCGGCGACCCTCGGCGTCCACTCCGCCCGCGGGACGCCGTGCATCCGCAGGCCGAACGCGATGTTCGCGGCGACGTCGCGGTGGCCGAACAGCTGGCCGTCCTGGAACACCAGCCCGAAGCCGCGCCGGTGCACCGGCACCGCGCCGAGGTCCTCGCCGTCCCAGCTCACCGAACCGCGCGCCGAGGGCTCCAGCCCGGTGATCGCGCGCAGCAGCGTCGACTTGCCCGAGCCCGACGGGCCGAGCAGCGCCAGCACCTCGCCGTCGGCGATGTCCAGCCGGACGTCGCGGACCGCCGCGAACGATCCGTAGCGGACGGTCAGGTCCCGCACCGACAACGCCATCAGAACTCCCCCACCCGGCCGCGCGCGGCCCCGAGCCGGTCGATCAGGGCGACCGCCAGCACCGTCACGAGCATCAGCAGCGCGCACGCCGCGTACGCCATCTGGTTGTTCAGCTCCCCCGGGCGCGCCATCAGCGTCGCGACCGCGACCGGCAGCGTCGGCGCCGTCGGCCGGGCGAGGAAGCTGGTCGCGCCGAACTCGCCGAGCGCCACGACGAACCCGAACCCGGCCGCGGCGACCAGCGGCCGCAGGGTCAGCGGCAGGTCGATCTCCCGCCAGACGCGCAGCGGGCTCGCGCCGAGCGTCGACGCGGCCTGCCGCAGCCGGACGTCGACCGAGCGCAGCACCGGCAGCACCATCCGGACGATCAGCGGGATGATCACCAGCGCCTGGGCCAGCGGCACCAGGTACGGCGACGTCCGGAGGTCGCCGGGCAGCGCGTCGAGCGTGACGAGGTAGCCGAAGCCGACGGTGACCGCGGAGACCCCGAGCGGCAGCATCAGCACCGCGTCCATCGTCTCGCCCAGCCCGCGCGCGGCTTTGGCCGGCGAGCGCCGCAGGGCCACGAGGACGACGGACGCGAGCACGCCGACGACCATCGCGAGCAGCGTCGCGTCGATCGCCACCTTCAGCGAGTTGAGCGCGGCGTCCCAGCCGGACACCTGCAGGGCGCCCTTCTCGCCGGTGGTCGTGAGGGCCCGGTAGCCGGCCAGGCTCCAGCCGTCCTCTGTGGACAGGGATTCGGCGAGCAGCGCGACGATCGGCGTCACCAGGAAAACCAGGACGGCACCCGCGGCGCCGACGACCCACCACTCGCCGCCTTCCGGGCGGCGGGCGCGGAGCGAGCCGATGCGGGCGGCGCTTTCCTTGCGCCGCCGGGCAAGTCCGCCGAGGACCAGCGCGGCGACCACGGCCGCGAACTGGATCAGCGAAAGGGCCGCCGCTCCCGAGAGGTCCAGGAGGTCCACCGTCCGCAGGTAGATCTCGGTCTCCAAGGTCCGGTAGCGGGCGCCGCCGAGGATCAGGACGACGCCGAAACTGGTGGCGCAGAACAGGAACACCACGGCCGCGGCGGACGCGATCGCCGGCGCCAGCGCGGGCAGCGTCACCGACCGGAAGGCCCGCCACGGCGAGGCACCGAGCGCGCGGGCGGCGTCGGTCGTCCGCGCGTCCAGCCTCGCCCACAGCCCGGCGACGGTCCGCGCGACGACGGCGACGTTGAAGAAGGCGTTGGCCAGCACGATCGGCAGCACGCCGCCGTCCGGCCACAGGGCGCGGAACGCCAGCCCGACCACGACCGTCGGCAGCACGAACGGCACGAGCACCAGCGTCCGCACCAGGCCGACGCCGGGCAGCCGGCCGCGGGCCAGCAGGAACGCCACCGGCAGCCCGGCCACCACCGCGACGGCCGTCGACGCGGCCGCGCTCCCGACGGTGAAGCCGGCCAGCTGCCAGGTCCGCGGATCGCCGAGGACAGCGCCGAGGCCGCCCGCGGCGAACCCGCGGCCGACGATCGCCAGCACCGGCCAGGCGAAGAAGACCACCAGGAAGCCGATGGGGGCCAGGCCCAGCAGCGCCAGGCCGAGCCCGCGGGCCGTCCGCGGCGGGGTTACTGCTGCAGGAGCGTGCGCCATTCGCCGATCCACTTCTCGCGGCCCGCCTGCACCTGGTCCGCGGGCAGCGTCTGCGGCTTCTGCGGCAGCGGCGCGACCTGCGCCCAGCCCGCGGGCAGGTCGACGCCCTGGCGGGCCGGGTAGACGTACATGGTGGCGGCGACCGTCGCCTGGAACTGCTGGGAGAGCAGGAAGTCGACGACCTTGTGCGCGTTGTCGGCCTGCTTGCCGCCCGCCAGCACGCCGGCGTACTCGACCTGCCGGTAGCAGGTGTCGAGCAGCGCCTTGGTGCGCGGCTTCCCGTCGTCGCCGACCTCGGCGGCCGGCGACGACGCGTACGAGACGACGATCGGCCGCGGGCCCTTGCCGGACGAGCCGGAGAACTGCTTGGTGTAGGCCTCTTCCCAGCCGCTGACCACCTTGACGCCGTTGGCCTTCAGCTTCGTCCAGTAGTCCTTCCAGCCGGCTTCGCCGTACTTCGCGATGGTGCCGAGGAGGAAGGCCAGGCCGGGGGACGCCGTCGCCGGGTCCTCGGCGACCAGCAGGTCCTTGTACTTCGGGTCGGCCAGATCGTCGTAGGTCGACGGCGCCGGGATCCCCTTGGCGGTGAAGTAGTTCGTGTCGACGTTGACGCAGACGTCGCCGACGTCGACCGCGGACAGCCGGTGTTCCGGGTCGACGGCGTAGCGCTGCGGCCCGCGGTCGGCCTCGGGGCTGGTGTAGGGCTCGAAGACGCCCTCGCTGAGCGCGCGCGAGGCGAAGGTGGAGTCGACGCCGTACGCGACGTCGCCGATCGGGTTGGCCTTCGTCAGCACGAGCTTGTTGGTCAGCGAACCGGCGTCACCCTGCTTGAGCACGGAGATCTTGATGCCCGACTGCTTCTGGAAGGCGTCGAGCACCTCCTGCGGCGCCAGGAAGGAGTCGTGCGTCACGAGGGTGACGGTGGGCGTCTGCTGCGTGCCGCCGGATCCGTCCGACAGCGAGCACCCCGCGGCGACCACGCCGACGACGGCAACGGCCGTCGCAGCCCTGCGTTTCATCTACCCTCCTGCACTTCGCCGGACGAGGAGGGGGAAGCCCTCCCTTCGCCGGCATGATCCGTTTCAGGTGCGAACGGTCGCGGATTACCCGCCTCTCAGCCCGGCACCCGCCGGACTCCCGTGGCAACCGTGCAGCGTAGTCCAGGACGCAGGACCATGGAGACATGACGGAAATCTTGAGCGGCTCAGAGGCCGATCTTCGCCTGGGCACCGGCTGGACCCGGGCCGGCGCGGTGATCTCCCGCGAGGTGGAACTGGCGAGCTTCCCCCAGGCGATCGAGGTGGTGGACCGCGTCGCGGAGCTCGCCGAGGCCGCCGACCACCACCCGGACATCGACATCCGCTGGCGGACGCTGACGTTCCGGCTTTCGACGCATTCGGCAGGCGGCTTGACGGCGAAGGACTTCGACCTGGCGGCGGAGATCGACGCGGTGCTCGCCGCTTTGTGACCTCGGTTACGCTGAGTGCACTTTTGCCCGCCTTCGACGTCTCTCGGTTACCGGAACCTTCGGGAAGGAGACGAGATGACCCAGGCAATCGTGGTCGGCACGGCAGCGTTCGCAACGATGGTGGCAGCGGCCGGCGGGGTGCTCTGGTTCACCGCCCGCACCCGCCGTCACTCGGACGGCTGAGAGTTCGATCACAGCTGTTAACGCGGGCCATGATCAGCGCGCTGTTCGGAGCGGAAGCATCGGTTCGCCCGTAGGGAAACGCCCATGAACACCGCCCTCACCACCGCTCAGCGCACCTGGATCAACGCCCTCGCCCCGGCGGTGGTGCTGATCGCGATCGCCCTGCTGGGCCTGCTCGGCTAGGTCGTCAGAGGACGATCTGCCCGGCCGGCGGGAACCCGGCCGGCGGCTTGTCTTCGACGGTCCAGTACTCGAGACACGACAGCCGCCCGGCTTCGACGAAGACGATGAGCCCGCCGCCGGGGGCGTCGGCTTCGACCGCGACCGAGTTTTCGATCGGTGCCGGCGGCGTGGCTTCGTCGACCGCGAGGTCGATCGTCGGGCAGCCGCAGGCACAGCCGCCGGTCACCCGGGCCGTGGGCGCCTGCGCCCGCAGTTCCGCGGCCCCGGGGAAGTCCGCCGCGAGCAGCGTGTCCAGGGTCGTCCGTTCCTCCGGCGTCAGCGGGCGGGAGGCCACGATCAGTACCGGGGCATGTTCGGGATGGCCTTTTCCGCGACTTCGATGAGCGCGAGCACCTTCGGCACATCGGCCGCCACGTCCTCGGCGGTCATCGCGGGCGTCTCCGACGACCGGTAGGCGATCTCGTTGCGCCGGGCCCGCATCCGGTTGAAGGGCCGCAGGAGCGACCCCAGCGGCGGATCCAGCTGGGCGAGGACAGCCTCGTAGACGGTCACGTGGCCACCCCGGCTCGTCACCCGCAGCCCCTGGTTCTGCAGAACGGCCGCCAGCGCCCGGCGCGCACTGTCGTAGGCCAGCGTGTAGGCACCTTCCGGATCGGTGTCCTGCAGCTGCCGCGCCGAAGCGAGGTGGGTACGGGCCCTGGCCAGCTCCGCCTCGGCGGCCTCCCGCGACGCCGGGACGTGCTCGATGGCGCCGCGGGCGAGGAAGGCGTCGATCCGTTCGCGCCCTTGGTTCCACTGGGGCATCAGGCCTCCTGGTCGAGGTTCAGCCGGGCCAGCGGACGTTCACGAACGCTGGTGAGGAACGGATCCGCGGTGTCCGCCGCCCACGACCCAGGCGAGATCCGGTGGACGTTGACCTCACGGCCCAGCCGCCGCGACACGCCCTCGGCCAGGTCGAACAGCGCATCCGGATCAGGCGAGCCGACGACGAGCACATCGACATCCCCGGGCGGCGGACCCGGTTCACCGAGGTACCGCGCGGCCCACGAGCCGTAGATGTAGGCCTCAAGCACGTTCGGCAGGGTTGAGAGGGCCTCGGCGAGCAGCGGCAAGGGTCCGAAGGTGACCGACATGAGCTCGCTCAGCGGCCGGTAGAGCGGGGTGTCGGTCCGGGCTTTGACGAGCCGGCTCCGGCCCACCCGCCGGTCCTCCAGGATGCCGCCCCCGACGAGCCGTTCGACTTCACGCAGGACGGCGGTCGGCGAGACGCTGCATGCTTCGGCGAGCTCGGTGATGCTGTACTCGCGCTCGGGGTGGAGCAGGAGGAGCGCGAGCAGCTCACCCTGCGTGCGTGAGCGCAGCAGGGGGAGGAGACTCGGCGAAGCTTTCATTGGACGCAGTATATCCTGCGCGCAATGAAAACAACAGTCAGTAGTTGATGCTCACTGCTGGCCCCCGCACGAAACCGACAGCCGGCAACGCTTCAGCCAGGCGGCCGCGCTACGGACCGACAGCCGGCAACGCAAGCCAACCAACGACGTCACCGGACCGCCCCCGCACGAAACCGACAGCCGGCAACGCAAGCCAACCAACGACGTCACCAGGCCTCCCCCGCCCCTCATCCCAGCCATCCCTTCAGGCGGCGGTCGGGTTTGTCAAGGCATCTTTCCCGCCTTGACA
>NZ_JBEXKX010000071.1:0-35298 GCF_040609695.1 Amycolatopsis sp. NPDC004625 | reverse complement strand
AACGCCCGGTCCCATTCCGAACCCGGAAGCTAAGCCTGACAGCGCCGATGGTACTGCAACCGAAGGGTTGTGGGAGAGTAGGACACCGCCGAACTCAACATAAGGAAAAGGCCCCGGTCGAGAACCCGAAACGGTTCTCCCGGGGCCTTTTCTCATGTCTGGGCCGGCCGGCGCAGCAGGCACGTGTCCATGATCCAGCCGTGCCGTTCCCGGGCCTCCGCCCGCACGCGCCGGATCTCCTCGGCCAGCGCCGGCGTGAGCGGGCCCGAACGCAGGATCTCGTGCGGCGTGCCCACGTAGGCGCCCCAGAAGATGTGCAGCCCCTCGTCGACGTAGCGGTCGAACGTCGTGTGGGCGTCGAGCAGCACGAACACGTCGTCCACCCCCGCCGGCCAGCCCGAGGCCAGCCGGCGGCCCGTGGTCAGCTGGACCGCCCGGCCGATCTGGTTCATCGTCGTCCGGTGGCGGGCCACCAGGGCCGAGATGCTGCTGATCCCCGGCACCACCTCGTACTCGAACGCCACGTTCCCCCGCGCCAGCACCGCCTCGATCAACGCGATCGTGCTGTCGTACAGCGACGGGTCACCCCACACCAGGAACGCGCCCACCCCGTCCTCGGGCAGCGACGAAAGGATCAGCGACTCGTACACCGCCGCCCGGGCCGAATGCCAGTCCGCCACCGCCGCCCGGTAGTCCGCCGGGGTGCGGTCGCGGGGCGGGTCCGAAGCCAGCACCACGCGGTATTCGCGCGTCACGTACCGGTCCAGGATCTCCTGCCGCAGCCGCACCAGGTCGGCCTTCTCGGCGCCCTTGTCGAGGACGAAGAACGCGTCGACGCGGTTGAGGCGGTCGATCGCCTGGACGGTCAGGTGCTCGGGGTCGCCGGCGCCGATGCCGATCGCGTAGATCTTCCGCATGCCGCGAGTCTGGCGGGCCCCGATGGAGAACCCCTACCCCCGATGGGTATAAAGGAAGGGAGACGAAAGGAGCCGGAAATGGCCGAAACGACCTACACCGTCGAGGGCATGACCTGCGGGCACTGCGCCACCTCGGTCCGCGAGGAGGTCTCCGAGCTCGAGGGTGTCCGGCAGGTGGACGTCGACGTCGAGAGCGGGCGCGTGACCGTGACCAGCGACACCCCGCTCATCACCGACGCGGTCGCCGCGGCCGTCACCGAGGCCGGCTACCGCCTGGTCGCGTGAGCCCGGCCGACGTGACCACCGCGACCCGGGTCGAGCTCGCCATCGGCGGGATGACCTGCGCGTCCTGCGCCGCCCGCGTCGAGCGGAAGCTCAACAAGGTCGACGGCGTCACCGCGACGGTCAACTACGCCACCGAGAAAGCGCAGGTCAGCTACCCGGACCGGCTTTCGGTCGACGACTTGAAGGCCGTCGTCGAAGCCGCCGGTTACTCCGCGCGGCTTCCCGAGCCCGAGGCACCGGACGAGACGGCGACGCTGCGCAAACGTTTGCTGCTTTCGGCGGGGCTCACCGTTCCGCTGGTCGTCCTGGCGATGGTCCCGGCCTGGCAGTTCGCCGCCTGGCCGTGGGTCTCGCTCGCCCTCGCCGCCCCGGTCGTCACCTGGGGCGCGTGGCCGTTCCACCGCGCCGCCGCCGTCAACCTGCGGCACGCCACCGCCACGATGGACACGCTGATCTCGCTCGGCGTCGTCGCTTCCGTGGCCTGGTCGCTGTCCGCGCTCGTCTTCGGCGCCGGCCACCACCACCTGTACTTCGAGGTGGCCGCCGCGGTCACCACGTTCATCCTGGCCGGCCGCTACTTCGAGACGCGGTCGAAGCGCCGCGCCGGCGCCGCCCTGCGCGCGCTCATGGACCTCGGCGCGAAGGACGTCACCGTCCTGCGCGACGGCGAAGAACACCGGCTCGCGGTCGAAGACCTGCAGGTCGGCGCCGTCTTCGTGGCCCGGCCCGGCGAGAAGATCGCCACCGACGGCGTGGTGGCCGAGGGTGGCTCCGCGGTCGACACCAGCATGCTCACCGGCGAATCCGTGCCGGTCGAGGTCGGGCCCGGCGACGCGGTCACCGGCGCGACCGTCAACGTCGGCGGGCGGCTGCTCGTGCGCGCCACCCGTGTCGGCGCCGACACCCGGCTGGCGCAGATGGCACGGCTCGTCGAAGCGGCGCAGAACGGCAAGGCCCAGGTCCAGCGGCTAGCCGACCGGGTGTCCGCGGTGTTCGTGCCGGCGGTGGTGCTCCTGGCGCTGGCCACGCTGGCCGGCTGGCTGGCGACCGGCGGCACGGCGGACGAGGCGTTCACCGCGGCCGTCGCCGTGCTGATCATCGCCTGCCCGTGCGCGCTCGGCCTCGCGACCCCGACGGCGCTGCTGGTCGGCACCGGCCGCGGCGCCCAGCTGGGCATCCTCATCAAGGGCCCCGAGGTGCTCGAGTCCACCCGCCGGGCCGACACCGTGGTCCTCGACAAGACCGGCACCGTCACCACCGGCCGGATGGCGCTCGTCGAGGGCGACGGCGAGGTGCTGCGGCTCGCGGGCGCCGTCGAGGCCGCGTCCGAGCACCCGATCGCCCGCGCCGTCGCGGACGCGGCGCGGGCGCGGTTCGGTGCGCTGCCCGCCGTGACGGAGTTCCGCAGCACCGCGGGCCTCGGCGTGACGGGCGTGGTGGAAGGGCACGAGGTCACGGTCGGGCGGGCGGCGTTCGCCGGCGGCGAGCTCGCCGAGGCCGACGGCGTCACCGCGGTCAGCGTGGCCTGGGACGGTGCGGTTCGCGGGCGGCTGGTCGTCGCCGACACGATCAAGCCGACATCGGCGCGGGCGGTCGCCGAGCTGCGCGCGCTCGGCCTGACGCCGGTGCTGCTGACCGGCGACAACGCCGGCGCGGCGCGGGCGATCGCGGCCGAAGCGGGGATCGACGAGGTCGTCGCGGAGGTGCTGCCGGAGGGGAAGGTCGCCGTCGTGCGGCGGCTGCAGGCCGAGGGGCGCGTGGTGGCGATGGTCGGCGACGGCGTCAACGACGCGGCCGCGCTCGCCCAGGCCGACCTGGGCCTGGCCATGGGCACCGGCACCGACGCGGCGATCGAGGCGAGCGACCTGACCCTGGTCCGCGGCGACCTGCGCGCGGCGGCCGACGCGATCCGGCTCGCCCGGCGGACCCTGTCGACGATCAAGGGGAACCTGTTCTGGGCGTTCGCCTACAACGTGGCGGCGCTGCCGCTGGCCGCGCTGGGGCTGCTCGACCCGATGATCGCGGGCGCGGCCATGGCGTGCTCGTCGGCGTTCGTGGTCAGCAACAGCCTCCGCCTGCGCCGCTTCCGCTGACACCCCGGGAGGGTATAGTCGCAGGCAGGGATGCCGAGGACGGGGAGTGGCGGGCGATGACGGGTTACGGTGGCGAGCGGGACGCCTATCTCAAGCGGCTGCGCCGGATCGAGGGCCAGATCCGCGGGTTGCAGCGCATGGTCGAGCAGGACAAGTACTGCATCGACATCCTGACCCAGGTCTCGGCGGCGACGAAGGCGTTGCAGTCGTTCTCGCTGGAGCTGCTGGACGAGCACCTGGCCACGTGCGTGGTCCAGGCGGCGGCCGCCGGGGGCGAGGAAGCGGATCTGAAGGTGCGGGAGGCATCGGACGCGATCGCGCGGCTGGTGCGCTCGTAGGTTCGGGCGGGCTCAGCGGACCAGCACCGCCAGCGTCAGGCCGCCTGCGTTGGTGGTGAAGTGCACGATCACCGACGCCAGCACACCTCGGCCCGTGTGCCGCCACCAGTGCAGAAAGATCCCCGCCGCGCCCGCTGCCGCCATCGCCAGTACCTGCAGCACCACCGTCGGCGTTGCCCCGAACACGGCGTGGACCGCCGCGTTCCTGCCGATCGCCAGTGCCGGGAGCGCGTGCCACAACCCGAACAACGCCGCGGCCGCCAGGATCGGGCGCCAGCGCCACTGCTCGTCCGCCGCCCCGAACAGGGCCGGGAGGACGCCGCGGAACGCCACCTCCTCGATCAGGACCGTCCCGAACAGGATGCGGCCGCACGTCAGCCACAGGAGCTGGCCGACGTCCGGGTCGCCCACCCGGCCATCCTGGTACACCGTGCGCAGCGCCGGCACCGCCAGCGCAACGCCGAACACCGCTGCCACCAGCCCCGCTCCGGCCAGGCCGACCAGCCCCGGACGGCGGACCGTGGCCAGGCCCATGGCACGCCACGAACACCCGGCGGCGCGGGCCAGCGCCACCAGCACCGCCGCCGCCACCAGGCCGCACAGCGGGTACGCCCAGCCCGGCAGCACCCGGTTCGCCAACGTCGTCGACGCCGCCAGTGTCACCACCGCCGCGGCCACGGCCGGCCCGCGCCGGAGCCGCCGGACCGCCGGGGCGTGCGTCAACCGACCGCCAGGTCGTCCGCCGGCGACCGGCGCTGGACCGGCACTCTCTTCGACATCGGCAACGTCGCTTCCGGGTCGAACGGGGCCGGGTGCTCGTCGAGGGCGATCGCCGCGTCGGCCAGCAGGGTGCGGCAGCCGATCAGGCTCGCCTGGAGCTTGTCGCGGACCTCGGACAGGGCCGCGACCTCGCGTTCGGCCGCCTCGACCAGCGTTTCGCCGTGGCGGGTCGCTTCGGTGACGACCTGCGCCGCTTTCTCGCGCGCCGCGGCGAGCTCGCCTTCGGCCGTCTTGACCAGCTGATCCGCCTTCGCCCGGGCGGCCGCGGCCTGCTCGGCCAGCTCGCGCATCGCTTCGGCGCGGCGGACCGTCATCGCGCGCGTGTGGTCCTCTTCCAGCTGGGCCCGGCGGTGCGCCGCGGCCTCGTCGAGCTCGCGGCGGCGCCGCTCGGCTGCGCGGACGAACTCCTCGTGCTCGGCGCGCTGCCGCGCCTGCTCGGCCTCGGCTTCCGCGACGAGCCGGCGCTCCTTCTCGGTGAGCCGGACGGCCTCCGCCTCGGCCTCGCTGCGGATGCGCTCCGCCGTTTCCGTTGCCTGCGCGGTGATTTCCGCCGCTTCCTCGCGGGTCAGCTCGATCATCCGGCGAGCGCGCTCCTGCAGCGCGTCCGCCGGGATCGGCGTCATGCTGATCCGGTCGATCTTGACGCGGAGCTCACGGTTCTCCTCGGCGAGCGCTTCGCCGCGCCGGCTCGCCGCGTCGCGTTCGGCGGTGAGTCTGCGGATCTCGGCCTCGGCCCACTCGACGTACCCGGTGACCTGTGCGCGGTGGAAACCGCGCCACGCCAGGTCGAATCCGGGCTGCGCGAGCGCCACGTCTTCGCCACCGCCGGGGGCCATGCCTCACCTCCGAATTGGATGATTTCTCCCCGGCCGCGAGTTTCCGTTGCGGCGCCGGGGAATTCCGTGTGCACCCCAGTGTGCCGCAAACTCCCCGCCGCGCGCTGCCCGGGCGGGCGATCATTCGTCGAACGGTTCCCCGCGGCCGGTGGACGTGCTCCGCACGCCCGGCAGTTCGGCCAGTTCCCCGGCCAGGTCGTAAAGATCACCACGCCCGTCGAGGCGCAGCGTGACGACCGCAATCCGGTGTCCCTCTTCGGAAATCGACTCGTGGTCCACGTCGACGCGCTGCACCGACCAGCCGCGTCCGGTGCACGCGGTCAGCGCCGCGCGCAGCACGCCGCGGCCGTCGAGGTAGCTCAACCGGATCACCGGGGGTTCACGCCGGTGGCGCGCGACGAACCGCTGCAGCGGCGGGAGACCGCGGGTCACCACGAAGTGCCCGGCGGTCGTGCCGGCGGCGAGCACCGGCAGCCCGGCGCCGCACGCGGTGCCGACGGCCGCGGTGAGCCAGATGGTCGCCGCGGTGGTGAGGCCGCGCACGGCGTCGCGGCGGACGAAGATCAGGCCGCCCCCGACGAAGCCGATCCCGGACACGATCTGCGCGGCGATCCGGGACGGGTCGAGCGAGACGTGGTCGAGGCCGAGCAGGTCGGCGAAGCCGTACTTCGACACGAGCATGAACACGGCGGAGCCGACGCCGACCAGGGCGTGCGTGCGCAGCCCGGCGGCCTTCATGCCGGCTTCGCGTTCGAGCCCGATGGCGACGCTCAGCACCAGCGCGAGCAGCACCGGTGGCAGCAGCTCCCACTGCGCCGACGTGGACCACAGGGTGGGCAACAGACCTCCTGGAACGGATCGGGTGGCGGCACGCGAGGAGAACTGCCGACGCCGTCACCAGGGCATACTGAGCCCCCAGCGCCGATCGTGCCAGGGTGAGGTGGGAACGAGTGACAGCGACCCGGCCGGTCCCGGCACCGGACTTCGTGGGCTACCCGGCCGTCCGGCGCGGCATCCGCGCGCTGCTCGAGGCCCGGCCCGGCAGCGGCCACCGCCCGGTGCCGGCGTGTCCGGAGTGGACCGTCACCGACCTGCTCGGCCACCTGACCGCCATCGCCGAACGCGTGCTCACCCGCCACGGCGGCACGCCGCCACCTCCGCCGTCCGGGCCGCTCGGCGTCCCGGCCCTGCTCGACCGGTGGGACGAGGTGGGCGCGGAGGTCGACCGGCGGCTCGCGGCCGCGGGCGGGAACCGCGGCGAGATCATGGTGATGGACGCCTACACCCACGAGCTGGACCTGCGCGCGGCCCTCGGCGTGCCACCGCCGGCGGCGCACGAGGCCTGGGCGCCGAGCTTCGAGCTGCTGGTCCGCGGGTTTTCGGGCTCGCTCGCCGGACGCGGTCTCCGGCCGCTGCGCCTGCGCACGACGGGCGGCTCGACCTGGACGGCGGGCACGGGCCGCCCGACGGCATCGCTGACGGCTTCGGCCTACGACCTGTACCGCGCGCTGGCCGGGAGGCGGTCGCTCGGGCAACTGGCCGAGCTGGAGTGGAGCGAGGCGCCGGAGCCGTGGTTGCCGGCGTTCACCTGGGGGCCGTTCACGCTGCCGGCGGTACCGGGGGTGTGACGCTCGGCGGGCGACCGCCGTGTTCGCGCAGGTCGCGGTGCCGGTGCGCCGCTTGGCGGGCCCCGGCGAGCGCTCGCCGGGGCCGGGTCGTGGAGGCATCGGGCCGAGGCCTCCAGCTAGCCGCCCGGTGGAGTCACCGTCAGCAGGGCCGCCAAGGCCAGGACCACCGCGCTGAGCAGCACCTCCACCACCACCGCCCGGCGCAGGCGGGTGATGCTCGCCGTCTTCGTCGTTCCGCCGCCCCCCGCTCCCGTCAGGCTCTCGTGCACCGCTCGGCGCGATCGGCTCGCCACCGCCAGCAGCGCCGCGAAACCGGCCGCCTTCAGCAGCACCAGCAGGCCGAAGCCGGTGGTCCAGAGCGTCGACAACGACGGCATGATGCGCAGGGCCAGCACGGCGCCGCTGAGCGCGATGGCTCCCACCGACACCGCCGCCAGGCGGGAGAAGCGCTCCGCCACCGGGGGCAGGTCCTCGCCGCGCGCCGGGCGGTGCAGAGCCAGGGCCAGCTGGGTCAGGCCACCCGCCCACAGGGCGATCGCGCCGAAGTGGACCAGGTCCGCCGTCACCGACACGAACATGATCGGGTCCGTCACCGGGTGGCCGGTGGCCGAGAACGTCAGCAGCACGACGAAGCCGCCCACGATGGCCAGGTTCTCGTAGCGGGACCGCAGGTGGTCCGGGAGGCGGGGCCGCAGCAGGCCGGGCAGCAGCACGGTCAGCGCGCCCACCCCCGCCAGCCGCAGGAGCAGCAGCTTCCCGTAGGCGACGCGCCAGGTGTCCGCGAGCAGCCCCGTGTCGAACACCGCTTCCAGGTTCCGGCCGGCCGCGTACGGGCCCTGCAGCACGAACGTCGCCACCGTGGTCGCCGCGACCAGGCCGGCGCCCCAGTTCAGGAGCCGCCGGGCGCGCGGGTCCGTGCGGGCCGCCGGGCGGCACAGCACCACGAACGCCAGGCCGCCGAGCAGGACCACCCCCAGGTAGGCCAGCCAGCGCACCGCCGTCGACAGCGTGCCGACGACCGGATCGGTGCCGGTGGCCGCCGAGACCGCGCCCGCCGACGTCACCAGCGGGCCGGCGCCGACCACGAAGGCGAAGGTGCCGCGCACCGGGTGGGAGTCGGCCGAGACGAAGGCGTACTCGACCAGGTAACTGCCGTCCGGCAGGCCGGGCTGCAGCCGCACCGCGACCTGCTCGGCGACGTCGCCGGGCTGGAACACCGGGCCGGTGTCCACCTGCCGGCCGCCGAGGTCGACGACCTTGATCGACCCGGGCTGGATCCCGACGTTCTCCGACAGGGTGACCGACACCTCGGGCGGCGCCGCGCTCAGGCGGGCGCCGTCCCCGGGGGCCGACGAGACGATCTCGACGTGCGCCGACGCCGGCGTGGCGCTGAGCAGCAGCCAGCCGGCGAGGAGCGCCAGGAGCGCGAGTACCCGCTTCACGACGCGGCGAGCACGGCCCGCCTGGGCACGCCGCAGGTGCAGCCGGTCTGCTTGCGCTCGGCGGCCGAGGCGCGCCGGTGCAGGACGACCGCGACGATCATCGGGATGGTGACGATCGTGTTGTAGAACAGGTGCAGCTCCACGCGGGGCACCAGCAGCTGGATGATGCTGGTCGGCACCTTCTGCCCGGCCAGCCGCCAGCCGGACTGCGCCTGGATGAACAGCAGCAGGTGCTCGATGTGGTGCCAGAACTGGATGCCCAGCGCGAGGTTCCACCACTGCCGGGACCGGCCCGCGAAGCCGTGGCGCAGGACCCACAGGAAGACCAGCATCACCAGCGCGTAGCCGTAGTGCAGCCACTCCTGCGAAATCAGCCACGGGAACGGCATCCCGAGCACGCCGCGCGCCCGCGAAGTGGGCCAGCCGAGGCCGTAGATCTGGACGGCCTGGACGATGTGCTCCGCCCAGTGCGCGATCACGACGACCATGAAGACGGTCAGCGCGCGGTGGTGGTGGCGGCTGTTGAGCTCGCCGAGGAACCCGCCCGGCCGGGCGACTTCGGACGTCGACATGTGCACCCCAGTGTCTTGCGAATCCGGCATTTCGGTGGTGCGTCGACGATATCGGCCCGCGGGCCGCCGCCGATTACTCCAGAGTGCTGATTCCGGAACGGCAATTGCGGCACCCGGCGGATTGCGCCGGGGCCGCGGGCCGAGGGTTGCGGAACGGTCGGGTCAGTGCAGCGCGAGGCCGGTCGAGCGCTCGGGGGCCGGCGGGATGTGGAACAGCCGGGTGAACACGTCGAGGTGGGCGGGGTCGCCCTCCAGCCGCACCTTGCCGCCGTCGATGGCGTCCTGCGCCGACAGGCTGCCGGTGAGCAGGTCGAACAGCGCCGGGCCCTGCGGCTCGATCACCAGGTCGGCGTCGGGCAGCGCGCCGGCCGACGCCTTGAGCGCGCCGTCGTCCACCATCGCGTGCACGATCATCTCGCCGCCCAGGTGGTGCACCTCGTAGTTCAGGTGGACGCCCGCGGCGGCCTCCTCCTGGAACGTCGCGTACAGCGAGATGATCGCCGTGTCCAGGGTGAACGCGTCGTCCGGCTTCGGGTAGCTCAGCGAGCGCGCGCCCCACAGGCCGAGGTCGAGCACGATCTGGTCGAGCTCGGCACCGTACTCGGTGAGTTCGTAGACGACGCCGGCGTCCAGCTGCGACAGGACGCGGCGGCGGAGGACGCCCGCCTCCTCGAGCTCGTTGAGGCGCGAGGTCAGGATGCTCACCGGGATCCGCGGCAGCGTGCGCTGCAGGTCGTTGAAGCGCTTCGGGCCGAGCATGAGGTCACGCACGACGAGCAGCGACCACCGCTCGCCGACGATCTCGAGTGCCCGGGCGAGGCCGCAGAACTGTCCGTAGGTGCGAGCAGAGGTAGGCATACTCGGGTCCTCACTTGTCTCGGAGTGCCGGCCCGGGAGCGGTCCGATTCGCGCAGGGCCGCGTCTTCGGTTACGGTGCGCCGTGCCGCCACGGGCGTTGCTGTCTACGGTGACGGGTGCCTGCCGCGCGCGGCCAGTGAGCCGTGCACTGCCCCACCATGCGTTTCCCATGTCCAAACGTGGAAAACGCATGTCTTTTCGCGTGCTCGCGGCACTGGCCCGCAGGTCACCAGGTGGAGCAGGATTCTGATTCCCCGTCTCGCCCACCCGACGACCGGCAGGAGAGCGCATGCGCAACGCAGCGGTGGACGCCCGGGTCCCGGCAGGCGACGGCGAGCCCGCGCCCGCGCCGGCCGCCACCCCGGCACCCGCGTTCCGACGGCACCTGCGGGCCGAAGTCCGGGCCGGCAAAGGGGCCTACCTGTTCTCCGAGCAGGGCGTCATCGCGATGCGGGGCGCCAAGATCGAGTCGCTGGCCGCGCTGCTGGACGGCACCCACGACCTGGAACGGCTGCTGCGCGGGCGGCCCGGCGGGATGGCGCCGGAGGAGGTCGCCGCCCTGCTGACCCAGCTGGTCGACGCCGGCCTGGTGACGTTGCGCAGCACACCCGCCGAACCCCGGCCGGGCGACGAGGGCGTGCTGGCCTACTGGGACGCCTGCGGCGTCGACGCCGACCTCGCGGCCGCACAGCAGGGCACCGTGCGGCTGACCGCGGTGGGCGACGACGCCGACGGTGTCGACCCGGGCGCGGTCGAGCGGGCGCTGGCCGGCGCCGGGCTCGGCGTGCTCACCGACAGCGGCCCCGCCGACCTGTCGGTCGTGCTGTGCGCCGACTACCTCGACCCGCGGCTGGCCCGGATCGACGCCGAGCACCGGCGGGCCGGGCGGCCGTGGCTGCTGGCCCGCCCGTGGGGCGCGCACGTGTGGATCGGGCCCGTGCTGCAGCCGGGTGGCGCGTGCTGGCACTGCCTGACCCACCGGCTGTGGGGGCACCGGCACGCCGAGGCGTGCGTGCAGGAGGAACTCGGCCACGACGGCCCGGCGCGCCGTCCGATGGCCGCGCTGCCGCCGTTGACCGCGGCCGCCGCGCACCTCGTCGCGCTGGAGGCGGCCAAGTGGGTGGCCGGGTACCGCTACCAGGGCCAGCAGTGCGTGTGGACGCTCGACACGCTCGACCTGCAGGGGCGGCTGCACGAGCTGCGCCGCCGCCCGCAGTGCCCGCGCTGCGGCGACCCGTGGCAGGTGGCGTGGCGCTCGACCCGCCCGGTCGTGCTGCAGCCGGCGAAGAAGGCGACCACCGGGGGCGGCGGGCACCGCACGGCGACCCCGGCGCAGATGCTCGACCGGCACCGGCACCTGGTCAGCCCGATCACCGGGATCGTCAAGGAGATCCAGCGCGACCCGGCTGCGCCGTGGTTCGCCAACGCCTACCGCTCCGGCCCCAACATCGCCCGCGGTGTCACCGGCATGGCGGCCCTGCGGGCCGGGCTGCGCTGCGAGAACGGCGGCAAGGGCGTCAGCCCGCTCGACGCCGAGGTCAGTGCGCTCTGCGAAGCCGCGGAGCGGTTCTCGGGCAACTTCCAGGGTGACGAGCTGCGGATCCACGGCGCCTACGACGAGCTGGGCGAGCAGGCCGTGCACCCCAACGAGAGCATGCTCTTCGCGGACCGCCAGTACGCCGAGCGCACGCGCTGGAACCCCGAGCACGCGGACTTCCAGCGCGTCGGCGAGCCCTTCGACACCGCGGCCCGGATCGACTGGACGCCGGTGTGGTCGACGGCCGGGCACCGCCGCCTGCTGCCGACGTCGTACCTGTACTACGGCACCCCGCGGGAAAGCGCGGCGCGCGGGGTGCGCGCCGACTCGAACGGTGCCGCGGCGGGCAGCAGCCTGGAGGACGCGATCCTGCAGGGCGCGCTGGAACTCGTCGAGCGGGACGCGGTGGCGCTGTGGTGGTACAACCGCACGCCGGTGCCGGGCGTCGACCTCGCGTCCTTCGCCGACCCGTGGCTGGCGGAGATGTCCGCGAACTACGCGGCCATCGGGCGTGAGCTGTGGGTCCTCGACGTGACCTCGGACCTGGGCATCCCGGTGACCGTCGCGCTGTCGCGGCGGACCGACAGCCCGCACGAGGACATCATGCTCGGCTTCGGCGCCCACCTCGACCCGCGGATCGCGGTGCGCCGCGCGGTGACCGAGCTCAACCAGATGCTGCCCATCGTGCAGGCCGCCGGCGCGGGCCTCGACGACCCGGACGCGCGCCGCTGGCTCGCCCACGCCACCGTGGCGAACCAGCCGTACCTGCGGCCCGCGGCGGGGCAGCGGATGCGGACCGCCGCGGACTTCCCGTTCGTCAACCGGACCGACGTCCGCGACGACGTCGAGGCGCTCGGCCGGGTGTTCGGCCGCGCCGGGCTGGAACTGCTGGTGCTCGACCAGACCCGGCCCGACGTCGGGATCCCGGTGGTCAAGGTGATCGTGCCGGGCCTGCGCCCGTTCTGGGCCCGGTTCGCGCCCGGCCGGCTCTTCGACGTCCCGGTCCGGCTGGGCCGGCTCGACGCGCCGACCCCCTACGAACGGCTCAACCCGTTCCCGATGTTCCTGTGAGGCGCCGTACGGCGGCGTGTTCGTTGTTTCGCTTGAGGAGTTGGCCTTGCCTGCTGACCGCCCGGAAGGGATCCCGGAGACCGTCCGGCTCTGGTCCCTCACCGAAGACACCTTGCTGGAGGCGGGGGACGACGACACCGTCGTCGCGATCACGTGGTGGGGCGAGTACGAACTGGCGGGCATACCCGGGCCGGTCCGCGAGTCGCTGAGCCGGATGGTGCTCGGCCCGGTGTCGATGGGCAACCTGACGTCCTCCGCCGGCGGCGGCGCGAACGCCTGGGCGGGTGCGCTGCGCAAGGTCCTCAACCGGCTGTCGGGCTCGGTCGTGCACTCGCTGGCGCTCAACGACGGCCGCGGGCCCGTCCTGTCGGCGATCCCGGTGACCCCGTCGCCGGTCTTCTCCACCGATCCGGTGCCACCCGGACGGCTGATCAAGCTGTCGCGGTTCTCGGCGATGCGCCCGGACGACGGCGGCCTGCTGCTCGAGTCGCCGCGCGCCCGGTACCGGGTCGCGCTGCTGCGGCCGCTCGCGGTGACCGTGGCCTCGTCGCTGGCCGGCCCGGTCACCGTCGCGCAGGTGGCCGAGTCGACCGGGCTGGCCGAGCCGCTGGTGGCCGACGTCGCGGCGTTCCTGGTGGCCGCGGGCGTGGTGCTGGTGGCCGACGACTGGGCGGCGTTCGCCGAGGACACCGACGCCGAGCTGGCCGTCTGGTCGCCCGACGACCTGATGTTCCACGCCCGCAGCCGGACGTGGCAGAAGGGCAGGCCGCCGGACCTCCAGGCGCACCGGGCGGGCGCCGAACCGCCGGTGGTCAAGCAGATCACCGCCGGCCCGACCTTCCCGCTGCACCGGCCCGACCCGGCGGCGATCGAGGCGACCGACCCGTCGCTGACCACGCTGCTCGAACACGACCACACGTGCCCCGAGGTCACCGAGCGCGCGTTGTCGGCCGAGCAGATCGGCGAGCTGCTGTACCGGGCGGCGCGGGTGCGGTCGATCGGGCCGGCCCACCTGCCCGGCGGCCCCGGCCACGAGGCGTCCCAGCGGCCGTACTTCAGCGTCGCCTGCCTGTACGAGCTCGAGATCTACGTCGGGATCAACCGCTGCGCCGGCCTGGCGCGGGGGATCTACCACTACGACCCGCTCTGGCACACGCTGACGCTGATCAACGACGACATGGGGGTCCTGGACGGCATGCTCGACGTCGCGATGATCGGCGCCGGCAGCCACCGCCGCCCCTCGGTGCTGCTGACGATGACCGCGCGGATGTCGCGGATCGCCTGGGTGCTCGGCAGCGCCGCGTACGCGACGACGCTGGTGCACGTCGGCGCGCTGCAGCAGGTTCTCTACCTCGCGGCGAAGGCGATGGGGCTGACCGCGCACGCGGTGCCGGTCGATGCCGGTGACCGGGTCGATCGGTCGCTGAAGCTGGAGTGGCCGACGGAGGTGAGCGTCGGCGAGTGCGTGCTGGACTTCCCCTTCGCCCGGTGAATCATGATCGGTCCGGGCCGTCCTGCCCTGTTACCTTGGTAGCACTGGGGTGAGCGGGAGGGGGCCGTGGGGCGGCCGGTGCGCATGCGCGGTAAGGGAGTCCGGCGACGGGCCGGCGGTCCGTCGTCCGCTCAGTTGCGGGAGGAACGGCCCGGGGTCCGGGTGCTCGTGTTCGGCGCGCAGCCGGCCGCGGTCGCCGCGATCGCGCTGCTCGCGTTCCTGCCCGTGCTGACCGGCTCGGCGTCCTGGCCGGACCGGCTGGCCGCGGCCGCCTGCGCGGCGGCGCTCGCGGCCGGGCACCTCGTCTGGTTCGCGCACGGCCGGACCGGCCGCCGGATCGTCGTGCTGACCCTGCAGGCCGCGCTGGGGTTCGTGCCGCTGCTGCAGTTAGGCGCCCAGTGGAGCCCGGCGAGCGGGTTCTTCGCCGGTGGGCTGCTGCTGGTGGTCCCGCCGGCCAAGGCGGTGCCCGGTGCGCTGCTGGCGTGCGTCGTGGCCGGGCTCGCCTCGGCGTGGCCCGGGGCGTCGGTGCACGCGGGCGTGGCCGGTGCGGTGGTCGCCGGGGTCGCCGCCCTCACGCTGTTCGGGCTCGGCACGTCCGTGCGGCTGGTGGCCGAGCGGGACGTCGAGGTGCGCGAGCTGAAGCGGCAGGCCATCGCCGAGGAGCGCAAGCGGTTCTCCCGCGACCTCCACGACCTGCTCGGGCTCAGCCTTTCGGCGATCACCCTCAAGGGTGAACTTGTGGACCGCCTGGTGCCCACCCGGCCCGCGCAGGCGAAGGAGGAACTGGCCGAGCTGCTCGTGATGTCGCGGCGCGCGCTGGCCGACGTCCGCACGATCGCCGCGGGCTACCGCGAACTGTCGCTCGAGGAGGAGTGCCGGGCCGCGGCCGACGTGCTGAGCGCCGCCGGGACCCGGGTGACGGTGGCCCGGTCCGGCCTCGACGACCTGCCCCTGCGGGTGGCCACCGCGCTCGGGACGGTGCTGCGCGAAGGCGTCACGAACGTGGTGCGCCACAGCACGGCCAGCTGGTGCGCGCTTTCGGTGAGCACCGAAGCGGGAACGGCCTGGCTGGAGATCGTCAACGACGGCGCGGCCGGTGCGGCCGACGGCGGTGCGGACTCCGGCGCGGGGCTGCGCAACCTCCGTGACCGCATCGGCGCCCTGAACGGCACGCTGACGGCCGAAGCGGGCCCGGACGGCACCCACCGGCTGGTGGTGGCGATCCCGCTGGACCGCGCCACACCGTAGCCAGCGGCGGGCGGTAAGCGTTTTCCCGGGAGGTTTACCGGTGGTGGGCGGAAAAGCCGGCGGCGAACGTCAGAGCCACTCGGCTTCGGTGGCGATGCGGATGGCGTGGACCCGGTTGCGGGCGTTCAGCTTCGTCACCACCGAGGCGAGGTAGTTGCGGACCGTGCCGGCCGAGAGGAACAGCTCGGAAGCGATGTCCGAGACCGTACGCCCCTTGGCGGCCAGGCCCAGGATTTCGACCTCGCGCGGGGTCAGCGGGCAGTCGTCGGTCTCCCAGGCGGCCAGGGCCAGCTCGCTGTCGATGACCCGGCGGCCGATGGCGACCGAACGCACGGCGTTCGCCAGCTTGTCCGACGGCGCGTCCTTCAGCAGGAAGCCGTTCACCTTGGCGTCCAGCGCGCGGCGCACCGTGCCCGGACGGCCGAGGCTGGTCAGGATGAGCGTGTGGCAGTCCGGCAGGCTTTCGTGGATCTCGATCGCCGCGGACAGCCCGTCCTTGCCCGGCAGGTCGATGTCGATGACCGCGACGTCCGGGTGGGACGCCTTCGCGGCGGGCAGGATCTGGTCGCCCGAGGACACCTCGGCCACCACCTCGATGTCGGATTCGAGGTTCAGCAGGGCGACCAGGGCGCCGCGGACCATGTGCATGTCCTCGGCCAGCAACACCTTGATCACGTCGGTACCTCGCACCCCAGTCGGCGACTCCGAACCGCAATTGTACGCCATTGCCCGGCCTGGCCGGTGTTTCTCGCGATCGGGCCCACCGGAATACCGAATTCGTCCGCCACCCACCCGATCCCGGGCCGGGCGGGCAATCCGGTGGCCGATGCCCGCTGCTGGGCCGAATGGCCGGGCACCGACCCGAACAGGTGAGTCCGCCGCCCGTGGATTAACGGACGGCGGATTCGGTGTCCCGCAATTGCACGCTCAGCTGGCCAGCGGGCGGGAGACCGCGGCGTGGCGCAGATCCGGCAGGGCCAGCAGGACGGGCGGGTCGAAGCCGTGCCGCGGGCGCAGCCGGACGTCGGCCAGGCTCGCCGTGACACCGCGGTGGATGGTCACCGGCCCGGTCAGGCCGGTGAACGGCCGCAGCCCGTGGTTGTCGAGCGGGGTGGTGCCGTAGGCGTGCGTCAGGACGTACCAGGAGCCCAGCGGGACGTCGGTCAGCGCGTACGGCCCCGGACCAGGCAAAATGGCGTACCGGGCCGGTGCGCCCTCGGCGATCCGGGCGGCGAAGAGCCCGACGAACACCGGGCCGACCTCGGCGGCGGGGGCGACGCGCAGCTGACCGCGCACGGTCGCCCCGGACCCCGGCTGGGCCTGCCGGTCGGCGATCCGCGGGGCCATGCCGTGCAGCTGGCGGTAGCCGGACGGCGAAACGCCGACGCTGCCGCTGAACCGCGCGCTGAACGTGCCGACGCTGTTGTACCCGACCTGGTGGCTGATGTCGGCCACCGAGATCACGGTCGTGGCCAGCAGGCGCTTGGCCTCCGCCAGCCGCAGGGCCGACAGGAACCGGCCCGGCGACAGCCCGGTGACCCGCAGGAACACCCGGGTGAAGTGGAACTTGCTGAACATGGCCGCGCGGGCGAGGTCGTCGATCGTGAGCCGCTCGCCCAGGTTGTCTCGCATGGTCACGATGGCACGTGCCACGGCTTGCCGGACGATCTCATCCATGGTGGGCCGTCCCCTCCGGTCGACGGTGCCGCGTCCGGGCCTTCCGGCGAAGTGTCCGGGTGCGGGAAAAACGATTCCGACCAAAACTGTAGGACCGCGGACGTCTACTTCTTAAGTGCTCTGTGCACCGGTGTGGATGGATTTCACCGGTGGTCGACATGCGTTTTGCACATGCCCCGTTTGAGGTCACCGGAGGCGGGTATCCACGGCATGACGGATGCACATGGGCGCGGTCGGCGACCGCGCCGAGCATCCGGGCGATCGCGCTTGGTGACGAAATCAGCGTGATTCGACCTCGATTCGACGGCTGGTTACGCCGTTCGGACTCTTCCCCGAAACCGCACGGACCATGTGTAAGCCACAGCGGCCCGATGACGCGGGCACTGGCTGCGGGCGCGGCACTGGGCGACGATTTATGTCACGTGAAGCATTCATCTTCGCCACTGGGAGCACATAATGTCCGCACAGGTTTCTGCCAACGTCCGCGCACTTTTCGCCGATCTGGGTATCGAGGTCGAGCAGACCGTCACCGACCTGTCGATCGACCGGTTCGAGCAGTGGAGCGACGGCACCGCCGACGTCCGGCCGATCCTGGGCAGCATCTGCCGGCTCGACGTCCTCGAGGCAGCCTGAGCGTTGTTTTCCCTGTTCTCGTGTCTGACGGGCCGGTCACGCCGGGCGCGCTCCGCGCGCCGGCGGTGGCCGGCCCCGTCGCATGTGGAGCACGGCAACGTCCACAAACGACGTGACAGGAAAATTTCCAACAGCCTGCCGATCATGACGAGAACCCGTTACGGGTCGTAGTCGCGCGATCGCGACAAGGCAGTTTTAACCAGGCATTTGCCTGTGCCCGTGCATTTCGCGGCAGCGAGCTCGGAAGATGCCCGAACGGTGCAACCGATTCGTCAAGCAGAATGGTTGACTTGACTTCTGGGGAATCGTGAGTGCGGAGGCACCCGTGATCAGAGTGCTGGTTGCCGAGGACATGCACATCGTACGGGGCGCGCTGGTCGCCCTGCTGCGGCTGGAACCCGACATCGACGTGGTCGCGGAGGTCGCGTCCGGCCTGGAGATCCTGCCCGCGGCCCGCGCCAACCACGCGCAGGTGGCGGTCATCGACATCGACCTGCCCGGGAAGGACGGCCTCACCGCGGCCGGTGAGCTGCACGAACAGCTGCCCGGCTGCCGGACCCTGATCCTGACCAGCCTGGGCAGGCCCGGGACGCTGCGGCGGGCGCTGGACGCCAAGGTCGGCGGGTTCCTGCTGAAGGACGCGCCGCCCGACAAGCTGGCCAACGCCGTGCGCGGGGTCCTCGCCGGCCGCCGGATGGTGGACGGCGACCTGGCGCTGGCCGCGTGGGACACCGTCGACTGCCCGCTCACCGGCCGCGAGCTGGACGTGCTCCGGATGACCTCGCAGGGCTACGGGACGGTGGAGGTCGCCGCGCGGCTCTACCTGTCCGCCGGCACGGTCCGGAACTACCTGACGACGGTGGTCGCGAAGCTCAACGCCCGCAACCGGGTCGACGCCATCCGCATCGCCGAGGAGTCCGGCTGGCTCTGAGCCGCCAACAGGTACAGACCAGTATGGCCGTCCGCAAACTGGTATGTGCCAGTGTGAATCAGACCGGGACGACGGCCCGCAGCCGGAACCGGCCGTCCGGCTCGACGCCGGCGGTCAGCTCGCCGCCGAGGTCGGCGACGCGGTGCGAGAGGTTGCCGATCCCGCTGCCGGGCGACGAATCGCGGGGCACCGCGCGCGGCGCGGGCACCACCGGTTCCGCCGGTTCGGCCGGTTCCCCGGAGTCACCCGGGTTTTCCGGGTTCCCCGGCTGCCCGTCCCGGCAGCCCCCGACGCCGTCGTTGACGATGTCGAGGCTGATCCCGCCGTCCGTGCGGTACATGGCGATCTCGCAGCTCTCCACCCGGCTGTGCCGCAGCACGTTCGTGACGCCTTCGCGCAGCACCACGGCCAGCACCGTGCGCACCGGCGTGGGCAGCTCGTCCTCCAGCATCTCCATCCGCACCCGGACGTCGGCGGACGTCAGCACCGACTTCGCGGTGCGTGACTCGCTGGCCAGCGAAAGTTCGCGGTAGCCGCTGGCCACCGACCGCACGTCGGACAGCGCCTGCCGCGTCAGGCCGAGCACCTCGGCGAGCTCGTCGGCGGCGCGGTGGCGGTCCAGCGGCAGGATCCGGGCCGTCAGCTCGCTCTTGAGCGCGATCGCCGACAGGCTCATGCCGAGCAGGTCGTGCAGGTCGCGGGCGAAGCGCAGCCGCTCCTCGGCCAGCGCCATCTCGGCCAGCCGCCGCCGGGTGTTGTCGAGCTCGGTGACCAGCCGGACCAGCCACAGCAGCCCGAACACGGCCAGCCCGGTCATCACCGTCGCGGCGGTGTAGAACACCGTCGAGGTGATGTCCGCACCCGAAATCCGCTGGATCTCGGCGTAGGCGGCGATGTTGAGCGCGAAGAACACCCAGCCCGCGACCGGCGGCAGGACCAGCAGCGAGCTGCCGATCAGCAGGCCGGGCAGGCTGACCCAGTTCGGGCCGAGCGGCAGCAGCGGCAGGTAGATGAGGCACGCCTGCACGAACACCATGCCGTAGCTCTGCGCGGTGCGCAGGTTGGTGGCCGGCCGGTTGAAGTAGGAGAACTGCAGGGCCAGCAGCGCCACGATCGAGCCGATGACCAGGATCACCTGCCACGGCTGGGTGGTCAGCTCGAGCACGTGCAGCGTGGCCCCGCACGCCATCAGGGACATCACCACCGGCAGCAGCCGGCGGATCCGCTTGGACTCGGTCTCCGCCTGCCGCTCGGCTTCGTGCGCGGCTCCGGTGGCCGGCCGGTCCGGGACCGGGAGCTCGACCCGCAGCCGGAACCGGCCGTCGGCGCCGGCCTTCGCGGTCGCCGTGCCGCCGAGCGCGGCGACCTCGTCGGGCAGGGTCGCCAGCGTGGTCGCCGGGTCGTCCGCCGTCACGCCGTCGTTGGTGATTTCCAGGGTGACCTTGCCGTCGTGGTGCCGGACGTCGATTTCGCAGTGCTCGACGTCGCTGTAGCGCAGGACGTTCGTGACGCCTTCGCGCAGCACCCTGGCCAGCAGCGTGCGCGCCTGGACGGGCAGGTCGCCCTGGTCGAGGTGGACCCGGACGGCGATTTCGGACGCCGACAGCAGCGTCTCGGCCGTCCGCGACTCCTTCTCCAGCGACAGCTCGCGGTAGCCGTGCGAGACCGCGCGGACGTCGGACAGCGTGCGCTGCGCGGTCGCGGTGATTTCGCCGAGCTCGGCCTTGGCCGCGTCGACGGACTTGCGCATCAGCCGCTGCGCGAGCTCGCCCTTGAGCGCGATCGCGGACAGGCTCAGGCCGAGCAGGTCGTGCAGGTCGCGGGCGAAGGCGAGCCGCTGTTCGGCGACCGCGCGCTGGGCGAGTTCGGTGCGGGCCCGGTGCAGCTCGTGGACCATCCGGGCGAGCCGGGCCAGCAGGTAGTAGAGGATGCTGTAGAAGCCCGCCGAAAACCCGATGTAGATCGTGTCCAGCGGGGACGCGCCGAACGTGTGGTAGACCCACACCTCGCTCAGCGCCACCACGCCCAGCGTCGGCCACGCGTACCGCGGCGGCAGCACCAGCAGGGCCGCGCCGCCGACGAAGTCCGGCATGTCCGCCCACAGGATGCCGAAGGTCGGCAGCGGGACGTAGGCCAGCACGACCACCACGGCGAGCAGCACCCGGCTGGTGACCGAGTCGAGCCGGGCCGACGGGCGGCTGAACCACAGCAGCTGGATCCCGAGCAGCCCGGCGACGGCGGCGACGGCGTACAGGGCGTGGAGGCCGTCGACCGAAGCCGGCAGGAGACCGACCACGCCGATCACGCTGAACCCGGCGATGACCACGACGATGATGGCCGAGGCCAGGTAGGTGGCCAGCCGGGGGCGCCGGTCCGCCGCGGTGGTGCCGCGGGGTTCGGCGGTCGCTGAGCGCCCGGTGGGCGGCTCGAGTGCGGCGACCGGAGACATCAGTGCGGACCCTCCGGGATCTGCGCGGCGACCGGGCCGCCCGGGAGGCCCGGTCTCGGCGCTGTGTGTGCGAGCTGACGGCTGATCATAACCCAAGGGAGCACACCGGAAGTGGTGCGAAAGCGCGCGAGCGGGCGGGGAACAGCGGGAACGCGGCCCGGTCGCGTCCGATCGGGTCAGCGCCGGTCCGGTGTGGGCGGGAGCCCGCCCGCGTTCGCGAGCAGACCCAGGAAGTCCAGGCGCGGCACCGCGACCGAACCGGTGTGCAGCACGGAACCGTCCACCAGCCGGAAGAAGCTCAGCCCGGACTCGTCGTCGTCCCAGGAGTCGCCGGCGCCGGGCACGTGCCGGGTCGCCGGGAAGTCGTCGGTGAACGCGCTGCCCGCGGCCGAGTAGGCGGCCACGTCCCAGCCGAGGTGGCGCCGGTACTGCTCGAGTTTCGCGTAGGGCGCGCGGGAGACGAGCACCAGCCGCAGGCCGGGGTCGTGCAGCGCGGCGGTGACCTCGGGGGCCGGGACGACGTCCGCGGGTCCGCTGTGGTCGGCCATCGGGTGGTGCACGGCCAGCCGCCGGTGGCCCCGGAACAGCTCGGCCAGCGACACCCGTCCTCGCGGGCCTTCGAACAGGTACCCGGTCCCGGCGACGACACGGGGGCGGTCGAGTTCCGGCACGGTCAGCTCCGTCATCACTGGCCCTCCCTGGCTGGGTTCCACTGCGGATTGTGGGCCGCGCCCGGCGGGCAGGCCCAGCGTTCGGTCCCGGAACGGCAACCTGGGAGACGCGGGGGCCCGCCGTGCCGTGCGGGCCGGGCGACCCTAGGCTCGGGCCCATGGCACGCTATTTCGACCTGCACCCGGAGAACCCCCAGAAGCGGGCGCTCGGCCAGGTCGTCGAGATCCTTCGGAACGACGGGCTGATCGCCTACCCGACCGACTCGTGCTTCGCGCTCGGGTGCCGTCCGGGCAACCGCGACGGGCTCGACCGCATCCGCGCCATCCGCAAGCTCGACCACCGGCACCACTTCACCCTGGTCTGCCAGGACTTCGCCCAGCTCGGCCAGTTCGTGCACATCGACAACGCGGTGTTCCGCGCGATCAAGGCGGCGACCCCGGGCAGCTACACGTTCATCCTGCCGGCGACCAAGGAGGTCCCGCGGCGGCTGATGCACGAGAAGAAGAAGACGGTCGGCGTGCGCATCCCCGACCACCGCGTGACCCAGGCGCTGCTGGCGGAGCTCGGCGAACCGCTGCTGTCGAGCACACTGCTGCTGCCGGGCGAGGGCGAGCCGATGACGCAGGGCTGGGAGATCAAGGAAGAGCTGGACAACGCCCTGGAGGCGGTCCTGGACTCGGGCGACTGCGGGGTGGAACCGACGACGGTGGTGGACTTCTCGTCGGGTGAGGCGGAGATCCTGCGCGTGGGGGCGGGGGATCCGGCGCCGTTCGAGTGAGGCCCACCGGCCGGGGACCCGCGCTCAGCGCTCCAGCAGTTCCAGCCATTCGGCGGTGTGCCCGCCCGCGAACGCCAGCGACAGGTCCTCGGCGAACCGGCGGCCGGTCACCAGCAGGCAGAAGTCCTCGGCCGGGCCGGTGATGCGGTCGCGGGCGTCCTCCGGGCCGAACAGCCAGAGTTCGCCCGACGGCGCGCGCAGCTCGAACCGGAACGGCTCCGGCGGTGTCTCCTGGTGGCGGTGGTACACCCGGTCGCGCGTCCGGACGCCGTAGTAGGCCACGTGGCCGATCGCGTCCGTGCGGCGCAGCCGGGCCCCGACCGCGTCGGCGATGTCCTGGCCGCAGGCGAACAGCTCGGTCAGCACCGCCGCCGCCAGCACCGACGGGCGCAGCGGGCCGTCGCTCCACGGCAGCTCCGGGGACGGCGGGGCCGAGGCCAGCAGCGCGGTCGCCTTGCGCTGCTCGATCAGCCAGCTCACGATCGCCTCGTCGAGGGAGTCGTAGGAGATCTGCGGGGTGACCCCGAACGCCGCCGGGTGCTCGACGCTGAGCCGGACCAGCCGCGCCGTCGACGTCAGCCGGGCGAAGTACCCGGTGAGGTCCGGGCCGGGGCCGTACCCGTACCGCTCGGCCAGCTCGGCCAGCGCCTCGGTCTCGGTCTGCAGGTCCGTGAACACGTCGGCCATCGACGCCAACCTCCTGGTCCGGGTAGCCGGGACTGCCCCGAACCAGCCTGTCAGGCGGCCTCGCGGCGGCTCCACTCCGCGCTTGCGGCGTGGTCGGCTATGTTCGGCCACGGACGCGGCGAGGGTGGCTGAAGGGAGCCCGGACGTGAAGTACCTGCTGGCGATGTACCTGAACCCCGACGTGATGGCGAAGCTGTCCGAGGAGGACATGAACGGCATCATGACCGGGCACCAGGAGTTCATCCGGACCATCCGGGAATCCGGCGAGATGATCAGCACCCAGGCGCTCGGCGCGGTCGCCGACAGCAGCGTCGTGCGCGTGCGCGGGGGCCTGCCCGCCGTCACCGACGGCCCGTTCCTGGAGTCCAAGGAGTTCCTGGCCGGCTACTACCTCGTGGAGTGCACGAGCCGGGCACGCGCCGTCGAGCTCGCGGGCATGATCCCGGACGCCGCCATCGAAGGTCTCGGCATCGAGGTCCGCGAGGTGGTCTTCTTCGCCGACGCCGAAACCGAAGTGCCCATGGCGTGACCGGCGTCGCCGACGTGCTGCGGCCGCTCGTGCCGCAGGTGCTGGGCGTGCTGGTGCGCCGGTACGGCCAGTTCGACGCGTGCGAGGACGCGGTCCAGGAGGCGCTGCTCGCGGCGAGCGAGCAGTGGCCGGCCGACGGCGTCCCGGACCACCCGCGCAGCTGGCTGGTCACGGTCGCGACCCGGCGGCTCACCGACCACTGGCGCAGCGAAAGCGCGCGGCGGCGGCGTGAGGAGTCGGTCGCCGTGCGGGAGCCGGTCACGGTCGTCGCCGGGCCGGGCGAAGAGCAGCCCGCCGCCGAGGACGACACGCTGTCGCTGCTGTTCCTGTGCTGCCACCCGGCGGTTTCGCCGCCTTCGCAGGTCGCGCTGACGCTGCGCGCGGTCGGCGGCCTGACCACGGCGCAGATCGCGAGCGCCTTCCTGGTCCCCGAGGCGACCATGACCCGGCGCATCACCCGCGCTAAGGAGAGCATCGCCGCGGCGGGGTCGACCTTCAGCGAGCCGTCGCCGGCCGACTTCCCGGCGCGGCTGCAGGTGGTGCTCCAGGTGCTGTACCTGATCTTCAACGAGGGGTACACGGCGACGTCGGGCGAGAACCTGCTGCGCGTCGAGCTGGCCGCGGAGGCGATCCGGCTGACCCGCGCGGTGCACGCGCTGCTCCCCGGCGAGGGCGAGGTCGCGGGCCTGCTGGCGCTGATGCTGCTGACCGACGCCCGCCGCGCGGCCCGCACCGGCCCGGACGGCGAGCTGGTGCCCCTGCCGGACCAGGACCGCGCCCGCTGGGACGCGGCGATGATCGCCGACGGGGTCGCGCTGGTGCGCGCGACGCTCGGCCGCGGCCCGGTGGGCCCGTACCAGGTCCAGGCGGCGATCGCGGCGCTGCACGACGAGGCGCCCGGCACGGACGAGACCGACTGGCCGCAGATCGTCGAGCTGTACGGCGTGCTGGGCGAGCTCATGCCGGGCCCGGTGGTGACGATGAACCTGGCGGTGGCCGTCGCCCAGGTGGCGGGCCCGGACGCGGGCCTGGCGGTGCTGGACGGCATCGACGCGAAACTGGACCTCGCCCGCCGGGTGGACGCGGTCCGCGCGCACCTGCTGGAGCGGGCGGGCCGTCCGGCGGAGGCGGTGGAGTGCTACTTGAAGGCGGCGAAGCGCACCGAGAGCGGGCCGGAGCGGCGGTACCTCGAGGCGCAGGCGGCGCGCGTCGAGGCACAGCTGAGGTCGTGACCGAAGCCGGGCCTGCCCGCGCAGCAGGCCCGGCGCCTTTCAGTGGACCGCGATGCCGCTCGCCGGCTCCGGGGCCGCCGGGACGTGGAACAGCTGGGCGAACAGCTCCAGGTCCGCCGCTTCGCCCTCGATCGACAGCTTGCCCGCGCGGATCGCCGCCGCCGCGGGGAGCTGGCCGCTCATCAGGTCGAGCAGGGCCGCGTTGTGGCCCGTGCGGATCACCAGGTCGGCTCCGGGGAACCGGCCCTCGCCGACCTTGACCGCGCCGTCCTCGACCAGGGCGTGCACCGTCATGCGGTCGTCGTAGCGGATCTCGAAGGTGATCTGCACGCCTTCGGCGCTCTCCGGGCGGAACGTCGTGTACAGCGACAGGATGGCCGCGTCGAGGGTGACGACGTCGTCGGCCGCCGGCTTGTTCAGCGAGCGGGCGCCCCACAGGCCCAGGTCGAGCACGATGTGGTCGAGCTCGCTGCCGTACTGGGTCAGCTCGTAGACCAGGCCCGCGTCGAGCTCGGCGCGGACGCGGCGGCGGATCACGCCGGTCGCCTCCAGGTCGTTGAGCCGGGCGGACAGGATGGACGGCGGGATCTTCGGCAGGCCGGCCTGCAGCTCGTCGTACCGCTTGGCGCCGAGCACGAGGTCACGGATGATCAGCAGCGACCAGCGCTCGCCGATGAGCTCGAGCGCGCGGGCGACGCCGCAGAACTGGCCGTAGGCACGGGTGTGCGGAGTGGGCATCGAACATTCCTCACTTCTTCTCGGGCGATGCGACGGCCCGGCGGGAGCCGGGAACGTGGTCGGGGCGGCTCACCGGTGGTCGCCCTCGGAAATCAGCTCTCGGTGCAGGGACTGCAGGTCGTCGCAGGGTTCGACGCCCAGCTCGCCGGCCAGCCGGGTGCGGAGCTTGCGGTACACGGCCATCGCGTCGGACCGCCGTCCGCTGCGGCCCAGCGCCCGCATCAGCTGCCCGTGCAGGGCTTCGTCCAGCGGGCTGCCGGTGGTCAGCGAACGCAGCTCGCCGATCAGCTCGCGGTGCCGCCCGCTGACGATCTCCGCCTCGATCCGCAGGTGCAGCACGCTGCGCCGCAGTTCGAGCAGCTCGGTCCGGTAGGCCGACAGCACCGGTCCACAGTGGATGTTCGCCAGCGGCGGCCCGGACCACAGGTCGAGCGCCGCGCGGCAGGCGTCGGCGGCCCCGGCGTGGTCACCGGCGGCCTGGCGCTCGAAGCCGGCCTGCTGCAGCCGGACGAACCGGTGGATGTCCACTTGGGACGGTTCGATGTTGAAGGTGTACCCGGACTGCTTGGTGACCAGCAGCTTCTCGGCGTCGTCGGCGAGTTCGTTCTGCTGGATGCAGCGGCGCAGGTGGTAGACGTAGGTGTGCAAAGTGGTCCGGACCGTGCGGGGCGGGTTGTCCGACCACAGCTCCCGGATCAGGGTGTCGATGTGTACCATCTTTCCCGGGCGCATCACCAGGACGGCGAGCAACGCCAGCACCTTCGGGGCGCTCGGGGCGTAGTCGACGCCGTCGCGCAGCACTTCCAGCGGCCCCAGCACGCTGAAGTGGACGCCGCCGTCGACCGGCTCGTCGGTTCGCTGCTGTTCGGAGTACATGGCTGGCCTCCAGCATCGTCAAGGCGTCCTCGCGCTCCCCAGATCGTGCCGCGCGGGTCGGTGGACGGCCGAACTCCGGGCTTCTATCCGAATGTGACAGAGCGCCGACCCGGCGGCCAGTGAACCGCCCACCGGACCCGGCGTGCGTTCGTCCTGTCCGCGCATGCGTTCCGCAGGTTCCGGGTGTGCGCGGCGCACCCGCCGCCATCTGGAGGAACCCGCCGTCCACCGGGCCGGGGCCTCCCCGGATCGGACCAAACGCGCGTCCCGCGGGACCGCTGCCGATCATGGCCACGGGCGTCCGGCACACCGCACCCGGGCGTTCCGCACGCGGCGGTCCGGGCGCACCACCCGCACACGACCGGGTGTCCCGCGGACGGGTGAACCGGGTCACGGGTCTCCTCCATCGCTCGTCAATCGATCTCCGAGATACGGCGTCTTCCCTGGCACGAGGAGAAGGAGAACCGCCACCAGGGGATTAGAGGTTGGACTGATGATGTTGCGATCGATTGCGGCTGTCGGACACGGCAGCGAGTTCGACGCTCCGGCCCGCGAGCCGGCGCTCGAAAGAGTGGACAAGTCGGTCCGGCCCGCGGTGCTGCAGGCCATCTCGTCCATCCGGGAGCGCTACTTCGAACCGATCACGCTCGCCGACCTGGCGTCCGAAGTGTTCGTCAGCCGGTTCCACTTCTCCCGGATGTTCGCCGACGCCACCGGGGTGACGCCCGGCCGGTTCCTCACCGCCGTGCGGCTGTTCGAGGCGAAGCGGCTGCTGCTGACGACGTCGCTGAACGTCTCCGACATCGTGTGCAGCGTCGGCTACAGCAGCGTCGGCACGTTCACCAGCCGCTTCTCGCGGGCGGTCGGGATGACGCCGACGCAGTACCGGGAGCCGCAGGTCGCCGAGCTGCTCGTGGCGATCTCGCCGACGCTGCGGCGGCTCCCGCCACTGCGGACGCTGCGCGCGGCCGGCCGCAACTGCGCGTCGCTGCAGGCGGGGACGGGCGAGCTGGCGATCCAGCTGGACCTGCCCGGTGGGGCGGCCCCCGCGGACACGCTGGTCGGGCTGTTCGCCGACCCGGTGCCGCAGTGCGGTCCGGTCGCCTTCACCGGCATGGCGAACATGAACTCGGGCGAGCTGAGCATCCACGGCGCGCCGGCCGGCCAGTGGACCGCGATCGCGGTGGCGCAGCACCAGCCGGGTGCCGCCGGGCCGCGCTTCTCGATCGCCTACTCGACCGTGCACGTGGCCCCGCACGGCCGGTCCGCCACCCGGATCGCGCTGCGGGCCCCGGCGCCGACCGACGCGCCGATCGCGATCACGCTCGCCTCGAAGCAGTCGCCGTTCACCCAGCGCATGCTCGCCGCGGCCCGGCCGCACCTGCGCGCCGTCGCCTGACCCGCCGAACAAGGGACCGAGACAGATGTCCACCGTAATCGGAGTGCTGCGCAAGCGGTTTCTCGCACCTTCCCTCGCTTCGGTCGGCTTCGCCGAACGCGGCTTCCCGGTCACCCACACCGACGCGACGGCCCGGCTGGAGGCGGTGCCGCAGGCGGTCATCTGCGGGTTCGAGTGGGCCATCGAAGGTGCTTCGCTGTGGGAGGTCGAACGACGGCTCGCGCTGATCGAGCCGGAGCAGCGCGGGTTCGCCTACGAGGGCGCGACGATGGGCTACACCATCCTCGACGCGATGCCCGGCGGCGGCCGCGACCGCACCCGCGAACTGCTGGAGGGGCCGGCGCGCCCGTACATCTTCCTGACCTACATCGGGATCGGCTTCGCGATGGCGCGGCTGCCGCGCCCGCTGTGGAAGAACATCCTGCCCGAGCTGACCGGGGTGGCCTACCACCCGACGATGAGCTGGCTCGCCGTCGACGGCTACGGGTTCGACCGGGCCTACTTCGACACCGACAAGTGGGTGGGCAAGCAGGCCGAGCCGGAGCCCTACCCGTGGGCGGGCCGGCCGGAGTACTTCTCGCGTGCCTTCGACCAGGGGGTCGGCCGGGCGCTGTGGTTCATCCACGGCGGCAACCCGGCCGCGGCCGCCGCCGCGGTCGGGCGGTTCGCCGAACACCGGCGGGCGGACCTGTGGAGCGGCGTCGGGCTCGCCTCGACGTTCGCCGGCGGGTCCGACCAGCGCGGGCTGGCGATCCTGCGGCGCGCGGCGGGGGAGTACCACGACGAGCTCGCCCTGGGCGTGACCTTCGCGGTCAAGGCGCGGACCTACGCCGAGTACGTGCCCGCGCACACCCATCTGGCCGCCGAGGTCCTCACCGGCCTGTCCGTGCAGCAGCTGCGGGACGTCTCCGACCGGACCGAAGCCGCCGGCGACGGCGGCGACGGCGATCTCCCGATGTACGAGGTCTGGCGGGCGCGGATCCGGGCGGAATTCCGCCCCGACGCGCGCCGCCTGGCCAGCTGAACCCCAGGTCCGCGGCCCGGCGGCAAACGTGGAGTAGAGCTGCCGGTGCGGAATCTGTGACCGTGGAAGCATTCGGCCAAAGATTTATGCGACCCGTAAGGGGGAAGTGCGTTGGGCGACGGTTGGCGCGCGTTGAGGCGCCGCATCCTGACACCGGACGTCTCCGAGACGTCGCTGGACAAGCGTGGTTTCCACAAGAAGAGCCCGCAGGCTCAGGAATTGCTGGAAACGGTGGGGGAGAAGTTCCTGCTCGGCTACGCACACGCCGTGGAAGCGCGGAACCCCGCCCAGTGCGAAGAATGGCTGGGTCGCATTCCGGAACAGTTCCGCGGATTCGCCTACGAGGGCGCCGGAATGGGCTACGCGATGCTCGACGGCCTGCCGTTCGGCGGCCGCCGGCACATCGACGACTTCGTGGCCGAGCCGGGTGCGGCGAACCAGCACTACATCATCCTGGTCGGCGTCGGCTGGGCGATGGCGCGGCTGCCGCGCTTCGCCTGGCCGAAGGCGGACCGGTTCGACCCCCTGCTGCGCTGGCTGGTGCTCGACGGCTACGGCTTCCACCAGGCGTACTTCAAGACCGAGAAGTACGTCCGGCAGCAGTACCAGGAGCCGGGCTTCCCGTGGCCGGCCAAGGAGTACGGCGGCTACGCGCTGCGGGCCATGGACCAGGGCATCGGCCGGGCCCTGTGGTTCATCTGCGGCACCGACGTCGACCTGGTGACGAAGACGATCGCCGGGTTCGCCCCGTCCCGCCACGGTGACCTGTACGCCGGTGTCGGGCTGGCGTCGACGTACGCGTGCGGGGTCGACGAGGCCGAGCTGGTCGAGCTCGCCGAGCGGGCCGGCAAGCACCGCGGGCAGCTCGCGCAAGGCAGCGCCTTCGCGGCCGACGCCCGGGTGCGCGGCGGCGTGCTGATCCCCCAGACCGAGGTCGCCACGCGGGCGATCTGCGGGCTGCCCGCCGAGCGCGCGGCGGCGATCACCCAGGAAGTGCGCCCGGCGGAGGTCGTCGACGGCGAGGTCCCGGCATTCGAAGCCTGGCGGCAGCGGATCGCCGGCGAAGTGCTGACCCATGGAGGAGTGAACCAATGACCGCGACCACACGCTGGCTGCGTCGGCAGCTCGCGGGCATCGTGGCGATCGCGCTGGTGCTGACGTTGTTCTTCGTCGCGCGCCTGCCGAGCGTCTCGGCCGCCGAGCAGGACCAGCTGGCTGGCAAGTTCCAGTTCACCCCGATGACCATCGCGTTGCCCGCGGCGGCGAAGTCGCAGTACGTCCGGACGCTGAACAAGCAGTACGAGCACATTTCGGCCTGGATGTCCTCGACCGGCGCCGCGATCGCGATGAACGACCTCGACGGCGACGGCCTGGCCAACGACCTCTGCCTGGTCGACCCGCGCAGCGACCAGGTCGTCGTCACGCCGACCCCGGGCAAGGGCCAGGAGCGCTACGCCCCGTTCGCCCTCGACCCGGCGCCGCTGCCGACCTGGCAGTACATGGCCCCGATGGGCTGCGTCCCCGGTGACTTCAACGAAGACGGCCGGATGGACGTCCTGGTCTACTACTGGGGCCGCACGCCGGTCGTGTTCCTGCAGAAGGCCGGGGCCACCAAGCTCTCGCCGTCGGCCTACCAGCCGGTCGAGCTGGTGCCGGGCAACAAGCGCGGCCCGGACGGCAAGTACGACGGCCCGCTGTGGAACAGCAACGCGGCCACCATCGGCGACTTCGACGGTGACGGGCACGTGGACGTCTTCGTCGGCAACTACTTCCCGGACAGCAAGGTCCTCGACCCGAACGCCGACGGCGGCATCACGATGAACCAGTCGATGTCGCACGCGAAGAACGGCGGCGGGAAGTACATCTACCGCTGGACCGGCGCGACCGCGGGCCCGAACCCGACCGCGTCGTTCACTGACGCCTCGGACGCGATCCCCGCCGACGACCGCTCCGGCTGGACGCTGGGGGCCAGCGCCACGGACATCGACGCCGACGGCCTGCCCGAGCTCTACATCGCCAACGACTTCGGGCACGACCACCTGCTGTACAACAAGTCGACACCGGGGCACGTGGCCTTCGGCGAGGTCACCGGGATCCGCGGGGTCACCGAACCGAAGTCGAAGGTGCTCGGCAACGACTCGTTCAAGGGCATGGGCGTCGACTTCGGCGACTTCAACCACGACGGGCTCTACGACATCTTCGTCAGCAACATCACGACGTCGTGGGGTGTCGAGGAGTCGAACCTCCAGTTCGTGAACACCGCCAAGGACCTCACGGACCTGCGCAACCAGCTCAAGGACGGCGTGGCCCCGTTCCACGACGAGAGCGGCGACACGCGGACGGCGTGGTCCGGCTGGGGCTGGGACCCGAAGATCGAGGACTTCAACAACAGCGGTGACGTCCAGATCGCCCAGGCGACCGGGTTCATCAAGGGCCAGATCAACCGGTGGCCGCAGCTGCAGGAGCTGGCGGTGGCCAACGACGGCATGACGTCCAACCCGTTCTGGTGGCCGAACGCCCGGCCCGGCGACGACCTCGCCGGCGACCAGACGCTGCACTTCTTCGTCAAGCGCTCGGACGGCACCTACGTCGACCTCGCGCCGAAGCTCGGCCTGGCCGTTCCGGTGCCCACCCGCGGCATCGGCGTCGGTGACGCCGACGGCGACGGCCTGCCCGAGTTCGCCGTGGCGCGGCAGTGGGAGCAGCCGATCTTCTACCACAACGACAGCCCGAAGACCGGCAAGTTCCTGCAGCTCAAGCTGAGCACCGACGCCCCGGTGGCGCCCGGCCCGCTGCCCTCGGCCGGTTCGCCGGCGATCGGCGCCGAGGTCACGGTGACCGCCGCGGACGGCAAGAAGTACGTCGGCCGCGTCGACGGCAGCAGCGGGCACTCCGGCCGCCGCAGCTTCGACGTCCAGATCGGGCTGGGCGAGAACGTCTCCGGCCCGCTGGCGGTGCACCTGCAGTGGCGGGACCGCACCGGGCAGCTGCGCACGCAGGACCTGAAGCTCGCACCGGGCTGCCACATGTTCCAGCTCGGTACCCAGGCGAAGGAAGAGATGTGACGTCATGGCGACGCCCATAACGATCAAAGTGGACACTGCCCCGCCGAAGCGCACCAACAAGGTCATCACGGCCCTGCGCCGCTTCGCCATCTCGATCACGATCTTCAACATCCTCGGCTACACCGTGCTCGGCTTCGAGCAGCCGTGGCTGTACCCGTTCATCGCCGTGGGCACCGCGTACACCACGGAGATCCTGCTGGAGATCATCAACGCCAAGGTCACCAAGCGGGAGGTCCGCTTCCGCGGCAACGGGTTCCGGGGCCTGGTCGAGTTCCTGTTCCCGGCGCACATCAGCGGCCTGGCGCTGAACATGCTGACCTACGTCAACGACCACGTCTGGGCGATGATCTTCGGGGTCGTCGTCGCGGTCGGCGCGAAGTGGGTGCTGCAGGCGCCGGTGTACGGCCGGCTGCGGCACTACATGAACCCGTCGAACTTCGGCATCACGATCATGCTGCTGGTGTTCCCCTGGGTGAACATGACGCCGCCGTACCACTTCTCGGAGAAGGTCGACACCTGGGTCGGCTGGCTGATCGTGGCGGTCATCCTGATCTCGGGCACGGTGCTCAACTCGCTGCTGACCGGCCGGATGTGGCTGATCTTCGGCTGGTTGTCGTTCTTCGTCGTCCAGGCGTTCCTGCGCGGTGCGCTCTTCGGCACGGCCATTCCGGGCGCGCTGGCGATGGGCACCGGGATCGCGTTCGTGCTCTACACGAACTACATGGTGACCGACCCGGGCACGTCGCCGTCGAAGCCGGTTTCGCAGTTCGCCTTCGGCGCCGGGATCGCGATGATGTACGGGTTCTTCACCGCCGCGCACATCGCCTACGGGCTGTTCTTCGCCACCGCTTCGGTGTGCCTGATCCGCGGGTTGTTCCTGTGGGGCCTGCACTTCTCGAACAAGGCGCGGATCAGGTTCGAGGCCGAGCAGGCGGCGCAGAAGGTGCAGCTCGCCGCGGCGCCGCCGGCGCCGGCCGGCGACGAAAAGCCCCTGGCGGCATAACCGCTCCGCGTAAGACAGTCTGGTGAGGAGGTAGGCCGGTGGCAAGCGAAGAAGAGGTCCAGGTGCTGACCCTGGAGGCGTACGCCGACACGATCGTGCCGGGGGAGAAGCGGTACCCGGACGACCACGCGGTGGCGGGGGCCGCACCGGGGCCCGGTGCGGTGGCGGCGGGTGCGCTGGAACTGCTCAACTACGACGCCACCGGCATCACCGCCGGCCTGCCCTACCTGGTGCAGTCGCTGAACGACCACGCGAAGTCGTACGCGGGCGAGGTCGAGCTGGAGCTCGACAGCGACCTCCCGCCGTTCGTCGCGTTGCCGTACGGGCACCGGCGGGCGCTGGTGACCCGGCTGACCAAGCCGGGGCACCCGGAGAAGGAGGGGTGGGTGAGCCTGGCCCTGTTCTGCAACATGGCCTTCGACACCGCCCCGCACCGGCACACCAAGGAGGCGCTGGAGAACGGGCACCCCGGGCTGCTCGCGCTCGGCTACCGGCTCCCGGACGCCGACGGGCTGTGGCGGTTCCCGAAGTTCTCCTACGGCCGCAAGCTGGCCGACCTCCATCCCGACACGACACCTTCGGGGAGCCCGGCATGAGTGCCATCGAGAAGACCGACGTCGTCATCGTCGGGAGTGGCTTCGGCGGTTCGATCCCGGCCTACCACCTGGCCGCGGGCGGCGCGAAGGTGGTCGTGCTCGAACGCGGGCCGTGGCTGGCCGCGGAGGACTTCGAACACGACTACCTGCTGGGTTCGTCCTACACCCGGGTGTTCGACTTCGTCGCCGGCGAGGGCATGAGCGTGCTCGGCGGCAACTGCGTCGGCGGCGGCAGCGTGGTGTACTTCGCCGCGATGCCGCGGGCGCCGAAGTTCGTCTTCGACCGCCACGGCAGCATCGGCCGCCGCATGTGGCCGTCCGAGATCAGCCGCGACTCCCTCGAGCCGTGGTACGACCGGGTGGACGAGTCGATCCCGGTGTCCAAACAGGACTGGAACGACGTCTCCTACGCGGGCGGGCTGTGGGCCGCGGCCTGCAACCACTCGGGCCGCACGGCGAACCCGGCCCCGGTGGCCGTGGACAACGACCGGTGCACCAACTGCAACTTCCAGATGGCGGGCTGCCGGTTCGACGCCAAGCGGTCGATGCTGACCAACTACCTGCCGGCCGCGCTGGCGCACGGCGCGCAGATCCGGCCGCTGCACGAGGTGGAGCGGCTGGAGCGCACCGAGGACGGCGGCTACCGCGTCCACTTCGACCTGATCGACGAAGAGGACTACCGGATCCACACCGGCTCGGGCGTGATCGAGGCGAAGATCGTCATCATCGCCGCCGGGGCCGGCGCCACACCGGTGATCCTGCAGCGGTCGGAGGCGGCGCTGGGCACGATGCCGCACGGCGTCGGCCGGTACTTCTCCGGCAACGGCGAGCGGCTGAACACCGCGATCATCGACGAGGACCGGGTGCGCGAGGTGCTCGGGCTGTCCCGTGAGGACGGTGCCGTCTACGCGGCCAACCACATCGGCAAGGGCCCGACGGTGGCGAACTGGGACAAGCTCGACGGCTCGCTGCCGGAGTACGAGCGGTACTCGCTGGAGCAGCTGTACTTCCCGCCCGGGCTCGGCACGATCCTCGCGCAGGCCCCCGGCGGCGAGGAACCGCGGTGGTTCGGCGCGGAGAAGAAGCAGATCCTCGAGCAGTGGTCCAACTGGCTCACGATCTTCCTGATGACCGAGGACGACAACGAAGGCGTCTTCGGCACCCCGCCGCCGACCGGCAACGCCTACCGCATCTCCCAGCAGATGCTCGGCCGCGGGCCGCTGCGCTACGAGCCGACGGCGAACACCCTGCGCGGCTGGGCGCTGGCGGACGCGGACTGCAAGGCCATCATCGAGAAGGACGGCCTGGCGAAGGTCTCGCCGTGGACCAACGACGTCGTCGGCGCGTACACCGTGCACCCGCTGGCGTCCTGCCGGATCGGGGACGACCCGGCGACGTCCGCCCTGCACCCCAGCCACGAGCTGCGCGACCACGCGGGCATCTTCGTCACCGACAGCGCGTCGGTGCCCGGGGCGCTGACGGTGAACCCGGCCATGACGATCGCCGCGCTGGCCGAGCGGGCCGTACCCGGCATCGTCCGGGCGCTGCAGGAGCGCGGGGTCGACGTCAAGTACGGCGCCCCCGCGCCCGACGGATCCATCACCGGCCGCCGCGCGGTGTCCAAACTGGACCTGGTGGCCGGCAACTGAACCACTGGCACCTGTGCCAGGCAGGAGAAGACCCCGATCGGCGCGGCACGCGACGATCGGGAGGCAGATCGGGCGCCGGGCCTTCGCAGCCCCGGGACAACCGACCCCGAGTCCGGGTCAGGCCGTCGCCCCGGCGCACCCGATCCGCCGTCCCCCGGTGGGGGCGGGGGGGGGGGCCCCCCCCCCCCCCCCCCCCCCCCGCCCCCCCCCCCCCCGGGGGGGGCGCGGGCGGGCGGGGCAACGGGAGGTCACCAACGGCGGGT
>NZ_JBEXKX010000070.1:0-36146 GCF_040609695.1 Amycolatopsis sp. NPDC004625 | reverse complement strand
GCCCCCCCCGCGCCGCCCGCGGCTTTTTTGTGTTTCGGCGTTTTAGAACGCGCCTTACCACTCACGACCAGCCGCGGCAGACCACTCACGGCCCGGGTCAGACCTCCGCGTGCTGCCCGGGCTCCAGCAGGACGAGGCGGTCGCCCAGGCCCGCCGCATCGAATGCCTCCCGCAGCGTGTCCGGGCCCTCGCTGAAGTGCCCCCAGCCCCGGAAGTGCAGCGGGACCACCTTCGCCGCCCCCAGCACCTGCGCCGCCTCGACGGCGTCCGCGCTGGTCAGCGTCAGGGGTGCGCCGTCGAACAGCGCCGTCCGGGCCGCGCCCGCGAACAGCACCGCGATGTCCACCCGGAACCGCGCCGCGATCTCGCGCACCAGGTCGACCGACGCGTTGTCCCCGCTCACGTACACCGTCGGCACCCCGTCGCCGGTCAGCACGAACCCCGTCACGTCCCCGGTGAGCCGAGCCGCTCCGGTGGGCCCGTGCAGCGCCGGAACCGCCGTGACGGTCAGCGCGCCCACCTGCGCCGGCTCCCACGGCTCCAGACCCCGGGCCGTCCCGCCGAGGCGTGCCGCGCCGCTGGGCGTGACGAGCGTCAGCGGCACCGTCGCGAGGTACGCGCGGCCGCGGTCGTCCAGGTTGTCCGGGTGCTGGTCGTGGGACAGCAGCACCGCGTCCACCACCCCGGCCGCCTCTTCGGTCAGCACCGACTCCTCGGTCTTGACCAGCACGCGCTCGCCGATCGGGTGGTCGCCGGGCGGGTCGAACGTCGGGTCGGTGAGCAGCCGGACGCCGCCCAGCTCCAGGAGGGCGGTCGGGCCGCCGGAGAACGTGATGCCCACAGTCATACCGGGGCCAACAGCGGGGCAGGCGGATCCGTTCCCTCAGGGCGCCGACGGCCGCCGCGAGCTGATCACGCCCGTGTTGAACCCCGCCAGGTGCAGCCCGCCGGCAAACCGCGCGTGCTCGATCTTGACGCACCGGTTCATCACGACGTCCAGCCCGGCGTCCCGCGCCCGGTCGGCCACCGGCTCGTGCCACAACCCGAGTTGCAGCCACAACGTCCGCGCGCCGGCGTCGATGACCTCCTCGGCGACCTGCGGCAGGTCGTCGTGCCTGCGGAACACGCTGACCAGGTCGGGCGAGCCCGGGACGTCCTTCAGCGACGCGTACACCGGCTTCCCGAACAACGTGTCCAATCGCGGGTTGACGAAGTTGACCTCGTACCGCGTCGACGAGAGCAGGTACGTCGCCACGAAGTAGCTCGGCCGCGCCGGGTTGGCCGACGCGCCGACCAGCGTCACCGACTTCGTCCGGTTCAGGATCGCGCGCCGCTCGACGGCGCTCACGTCGTGCGTCACCCGGCCACCGCCTTGCCCAGCGCCTGGTCGAGGTCCCAGAGGATGTCTTCGACGTCCTCCAGCCCGACCGAAAGCCGGATCAGGTCCGGCCCGACCCCCGCGGCCGCGAGCTGCGCCTCCGACAGCTGCGCGTGCGTGGTCGACGCCGGGTGGATGACGAGCGTCCGCGCGTCCCCGACGTTCGCCAGGTGCGACAGCAGCTCCACCGATTCGACGAACTTCTCGCCCGCCGCGCGGCCGCCGTCGATGCCGAAGGAGAACACCGCACCCGGCCCGGCCGGCAGGTACCGCCGGGCCAGCTCGTGGTGCGGGTGCGACGGCAGCCCGGCGTAGGACACCCAAGCCACCCGCGGGTCCGCGGCCAGGTACTCGGCGACCGCGCGGGCGTTCGCGACGTGCGCGTCCATCCGCTGCGGGAGCGTCTCGACGCCCTGCAGCAGCAGGAACGCCGAGTGCGGCGACAGGACCGCGCCGATGTCCCGCAACTGCTCGGCGCGCAGCCGGGTGCAGAACGCGTACTCGCCGAAGTTCTCCCAGTACCGCAGGCCGCCGTAGCTGTCGACGGTCTCGGTCATCCGCGGGAACTTGCCGGTGCCCCAGTCGAACTTCCCGGACTCGACGACGATGCCGCCGAGCGTCGTCCCGTGGCCGCCGAGGAACTTCGTCGCCGAGTGCAGCACGATGTCGGCGCCGTGCTCGATCGGGCGGCACAGGTACGGCGTCGCCAGCGTCGCGTCGACGACCAGCGGGATGTCGTGGGCGTGCGCGAGGTCCGCCAGCGCGGCGAGGTCGGCGATGCCGCCGCCGGGGTTGCCGATGACCTCGGTGTAGAGCAGCCGCGTCCGGTCGGTGATCGCGGCGGCGTAGTCGTCGATGCCCCCGCTGACGAAGGTCGTCTCGACGCCGAAGCGCCGCAGCGTGCCGGTGAGCTGCGTGACGGTGCCGCCGTAGAGGCCGCTCGCGGACACGATGTGGTCGCCGGCCTCGGTGAGCGCGCTGAAGGTCAGGAACTCCGCGGCCTGCCCGCTGGCGGTCGCGACCCCGCCGATGGCGCCTTCGAGGCTGGCGATCCGCTCTTCGAAGGCGGCCACGGTCGGGTTCCCGATGCGGCTGTAGATGTTGCCGTACTTCTGCAGCGCGAACAGGTTCGCCGCGTCGGCCGCATCCTCGAAGACGAAGCTCGTGGTCTGGTAGATCGGCACGGCCCGCGCGCCGGTGGCCGGATCGGGGGTGCCGCCCGCGTGCAGGGCGCGGGTGCGGAAGCCCCAGCTGCGTTCACTCATCGCAGCCCACGGTAACCGCAGCATCCCCCGGATGACACGCCCTCCCGGGCCGTGGGCGCGGTTACGCTCCACCCCGTGACAGTGCGCTGGAGCGTGACGATCGACTGCGCGGAGCCTCGCGTGCTGGCCCGGTTCTGGGCGGTGGCCCTCGGCTACATCGAACGCCCGCCCCCGTCGGGGTTCGCGAGCTGGGAAGCGTGGTTCACCCAGCACCGCGTCCCCGAGGCGGAATGGGACGACGGCGCGTACCTGACCGATCCGGAAGGCGTCCTGCCGGGCCTGAGCTTCCTCAAGGTGCCCGAGGGCAAGGTCGCGAAGAACCGTCTCCACCTGGACGTCCAGGCCGGCGGCGGCCGCGAGGTGCCCTGGGACACGCGCTGGGAGCGGGTCGTCGAAGCGGTCGCCCGGCTCACCGCCGCGGGCGCGACGGTGCTGCGGCAGGACGAGCTGGACGGCCGGCCCGACCACTTCGTGATGGCCGATCCCGAGGGCAACGAGTTCTGCGTGCTGTGAATCAACTCCGCCACGGCAGCACCCGCCCGAACCGGATCAGCTCGCCGTAGGTCGCCGGGTCGGCGTCGGCGAACACCACGTCGAGGACCTTCCGCGCCGCTTCGTCCGGCGTCTGGGCCTGGCTGAAGTCGCTGAACCACGGCCGGGACGCCCGCGTGTCCACCAGGCCCGGGCAGACCGCCGCCACCAGGGTGCCGTTCGCGAGGTCGGCGTCCCGGCGCTCGGCCGCCACCGCGCGCACCGCGGCGACCTGCGCCACCTTCGACGGCACGTTGATCCACTCCGGCCAGCCCTGTGCGGCGGCGGTGCCGTCGTGGATCGCCGCCCGCCAGTCCTCGACCGCCTTCTCGACGTCGTCCAGCGAGACGCCGTCGAAGCGCGGCCGCAGCGGCTCGGGCAGGTGGCCCAGGGTGCCCAGCGAACTCGCCACGACCAGCAGCCGGCCGCCCGGCCGCAGCACCGGCCCGAACGACCGCAGCACCGCGTGGGTGCCGCCGTTCGCGACGTCGAGGAACACGTCGGCCTGCTCCGCCTGCGGGCGATCGGGGTCCAGCGGGCCGATGGCGTTCGAAATCACGATGTCGGCCGGCTCGGCGAAGCGGGCGACGGCGGCCGCGTCGGAGACGTCGAGGACGCGGCCTTCGACGCGGCTGCGCGTTGCCGGATCGGCGGCGACGGCGGCCGCAGCGGAAGCCACGCGCCCGGCGTCGCGGCCGGTGAGCAGGACGAGGTCTTCGGGAGCGAGGCGGGCGGCGAGCCCGCGGACGAGGGCGAACCCGAGGCCCTGGTTGGCCCCGGTCACCACGGCGGTGCGTGTCATACCGGCCACGCTAGGAGCACCCAAGCCATGCGAAAAGCGAGAATCCGGCATTCCTGGTATGCGTGAACGTCATGGACTTCGGTGACGTCTCCCTGGTCGCCCTGCGCGTGTTCCGCGAGGTCGCCGAACGCGGCACCCTCACCGCGGCCGCCGCCGCGCTCGGCTACACGCAGTCCGCGGTGTCGCGGCAGATCGCGTCCCTCGAACGGGTGGCCCGGACACCCGTGCTGGAGAGACGGCCCGACGGCGTCCGCCTCACCGCCGCCGGCACCATCGTGCTGCGGCGCGCCATCGCCGTGCTCGGCGAGATCGACGCCGCCGGGCGCGAGCTGGCCGGGCTGCCCGCCGACGCCGGGACGGTCCGCCTCGGCTGGTTCCCCAGCGCGGGCGCGGTGCTGGTGCCCCGCGCGGTCGCCGAACTGCGGCGCACGCACCCGGGCGTCGGCGTCGTCACCCGGGAGGGCACGACGCCGGTCCTCGTCCGGGCCCTGCGCGCGGGCACGATCGACCTCGCCGTCCTCGGCTCCGTCCCGCCGTTCCGGCCACCGGACGCCGAAACGCCGGCGCTGCACCTGGAGACGCTCGCCGAGCGCAGCCTCTGCCTCGCGGTGCCCGCGGGCCACCCGCTGGCCGGCGCCGGCCCGGTCGACGTCGCGGACCTGCGCGGGCAGCGCTGGATCGCCGGGCCGTCGGCGGGGGAGGACACGCTGATGGGCGTGTGGCCGGGGCTGGACGAACGGCCCGAGATCGCCCACACGGCCCGCGACTGGCTGGCCAAGCTGAACCTCGTCGCCGCCGGCTGCGGGCTGACGACGTTGCCGGCTTCGCTGGCCGACGCCGTCCCGCCCGGGGTGCGGGTGGTGGCGGTGCACGGCGGCCCGTCGGAACGGCGGCGGGTGGTGCTCGCGCGGCTGCCCGGACCGCTGACCGAACCCGCGGCGCTGCTGGCCGACGTCCTGCGCCGCACCGCGGCCGGATGACGCGGATCACGCGCATTCCGGTCACATCGGCGCCCGCCGCGGGGTCTACTGCTACGACCCCCGGCGGAAGGAACAGGACACAGTGGACGCGCTGACCGAGCGGTTCGAGCAGGAGCGGCCGCGGCTGCGCGCGGTCGCCTACCGGATGCTGGGTTCGGCGGCCGAAGCCGACGACGCCGTCCAGGAGGCGTGGCTGCGGCTGCACCGCACCGGCGACGGCGAGATCGACAACGTCCCCGCCTGGCTGACGACCGTGGTCGCCCGGATCTGCCTGTCCCTGCTGCGCACGCGCCGCAACCACCGCGAAGAGCCGCTGGACGGGCAGCCCGAGCCCGACGACGACCGCCGCGACCCGGGCCAGGAGGCCGAGCTCTCCGACACGGTCGGGCTGGCGCTGCTGGTGGTCCTCGACGCGCTCGGCCCGGCCGAGCGGGTCGCCTTCGTGCTGCACGACATGTTCGCGGTGCCGTTCGACGAGATCGCGCCGGTGATCGGCAAGACCCCGGCCGCCACCCGGCAGCTGGCCAGCCGCGCCCGCCGCCGGGTCAAGGGCGGCGAGGCGGCGGACGCCGACCTGCCCCGGCGCCGGAAGGTCGTCGAAGCCTTCCTGGCGGCGTCGCGCGGCGGCGACTTCGAAGCGCTGCTGGCCCTGCTCGACCCGGACGTGGTGCTGCACGCCGACCGGTTCGTCGGCCCGAGCCCGGCGCCGATCGAGCTGCGCGGTGTCGAGAGCGTCCGCCGCGGCGCGATCCTGGCGTCCGAGCGGGCCCGCGCGAGCGAACTCGCCCTGGTCGACGGCGCGCCCGGCCTGCTCATGGTGCGCGAGGGGCGGCTGGCGGTGGTCCTGGCGTTCCGGGTCGGCGGCGACCGGATCACCGGCATCGAGGTCATCGCCGACCCCGAGCGGCTCGCCGCGCTGGAGCTGGCGGTCCTTTAGCCCAAGGCGGCGCGCAGGCGTGCTTCGCGCTCTGAGGGCGTCTGACGCGGACAGCTCACGCACTTCGGGTTGCCGGCTTCGTAGATCAGGCAGCACGAAGCACGCCGTACGGCGGGGGCGCGTCCGACGCGCACGAAGCGCGGCTTCGGCAGGCCCAGGTCGATGGCCTCGACCAAGGGCCCGGCGAGCGTCATCGCCCGTTCGGGATCGGGCGTCCACAGCAGCCGGTTGCCGATCGAATCGGTCGCGATCGCCCCGAGCGCCCGCTCCCGGGCCCCGCTGACGGCCGCGATGATCGTGATCGCGGTCCCGAGAGCCTTGGTGAACGCGGCGCCCAGCTCGCGGAGGCCCCCGTCGAGCGGGCGGGTGGACCGGGCGCCGAGGAACCGCCCGTCGGCGACGAGGTCGAGCTCCAGGGCGTCCAGCGACGGGTCTACCAGCGTCCCGGCCACCAGGCCTTCCACCGCCGGGGCCACGAGGACCGACGACAGCGAGTACCACCAGATCGTCCCGAGCACCTCGGGCCGCGCACAGCCGTACAGCTTGGCCGCGCCGCCGATGCGGGCCCGCACCCACCCGGCGTCCGCGAGCCGGGTCGCGGACGCGGTCCAGTCGGGCTTCACCCGTCCATTCTCCGCCGGTAGGCCGACACCGTGAACGAGACCGTCACCACTTGCGGCTCGCTCAGCGCGTCCAGGCGCTCCCGGCGGCCGTCGCGGTCCAGGTGGAACCCGGCGGGACCCATCTCGACGGCCTGGCGCACCTGCCGCGGCGTCAGCTCCACCTCGCGCCGGACCTGCGTGCGGTCCGTGCGCGTGAAGTACTCGCCGAGGGTGGCGTCGAGGCGCTCGTCCTTGCGCTCGTCGACGGCCAGGACCAGGTCGCCCAGCTCGCGCAGGTGGTCCGGGGCCGGCGCGGCGACGACCAGCAGGCCACCGGGCCGCAGCACGCGGTGGAACTCCGGCCCGTTGCGCGGCGCGAAGACGTTCAGCACGACCGACGCCACGCCGTCGCCCACCGGCCACGGCTCCCAGAGGTTCCACACCGCCGCGCCCAGCCGCGGGTGGGCGCGCGCCGCCCGCCGCAGCGCGACCGCCGAGACGTCCAGCGCGAGGCCGTACGCCTCCGATGCCTCCAGCACACGCGCGAGGTAGTACCCGGTGCCCGCGCCCGCGTCGACGACGAGGCCGTCGGCGGCCGCGCAGACGCGGGCCAGCTCGTCGGCCAGGGGCTCGTAGGCGCCCGACGCGAGGAAGTCCGCGCGGGCCGCGACCATGGGCGCGGTGTCCGCCGTCCCGGCCGGGATTCGCGCGTGCAACAGGTTCACGTAACCCTGGCGAGCTAGATCGAAAGAGTGGCGGTTCCCGCAACGCAGCGTGCGTCCCGCTGCGCCGATCGGGTCACCGCACACCGAACACCGCAGTGCCGCGACGACCGGGGGTGGCAGTGGGTCATTCCCGTGGTCGGCCGGTGTCATGGGGATATTCGACCACGACGTTTCGCAACCGGACACCCGAGGCGGGGGTCCGGGAAACCTGGCCGTAACAACCCGGCGCGGACAGTTCACGCGGGTGAAACCTCGCGCGCCGCCCGGTGAAACACCGCGCGCCAAAACTGCCAACGCACGAACCCAGGGCACGGGAGGACGATTGTGCTGAACGCAGGAGACACCGCGTGGGTACTGGCCAGCGCCGCGCTGGTCATGCTCATGACCCCAGGACTGGCGTTCTTCTATGGCGGCATGGTCCGCGCGAAGAGCGTCCTGAACATGCTGATGATGAACTTCATCGCGCTGGCCGTGGTGGGGGTGCTGTGGGCCCTGTACGGCTTCTCGATGTCCTTCGGCGACGACGCGTTCGGAGGCTTCCTCGGTAACTTCCACTTCGCCGGCCTCGAGAACACCTTCGGCAAGCTCGCCGGGTTCGCGGTCGCCGCGACCGACACCTCGCCGGCGGTCGCCTGGCCCGGCTCGGACGGGCTGCCCGTCCTCGCCTTCGTGATGTTCCAGCTGATGTTCGCGATCATCACGCCCGCGCTGATCTCCGGCGCCATCGCCGACCGCGCGAAGTTCTGGGGCTGGACGCTGTTCGTCGTCATCTGGGTGACGGTCGTGTACTTCCCGGTCGCGCACTGGGTGTTCTCCTTCAACGGCTTCATCGGCGAGAACGCCGTCGGCGGCTGGATCGCCAACAACCTCAAGGCACTCGACTTCGCCGGTGGCACCGCGGTCCACATCAACGCCGGTGCCGCGGGCCTGGCGCTGGCGATCGTGCTCGGCAAGCGCAAGGGCTGGCCGAAGGACACCGGCCGTCCGCACAACGTGCCGTTCGTGCTGCTCGGCGCGTCCCTGCTGTGGTTCGGCTGGTACGGCTTCAACGCCGGTTCGGCGCTGGCTGCCAACGACCTCGCCGCCGTCGCGTTCACCAACACCACCGTCGCCACCGCCGCCGCGGTCCTGGGCTGGCTGCTGGTCGAGCAGCTCAAGTTCGGCAAGCCGACCACCCTCGGCGCGGCCTCCGGCGCGGTCGCCGGCCTGGTCGCCATCACCCCGGCGTGTGGTTTCGTCAGCCCGATCGGGGCCATCGCGATCGGCCTGATCGCCGGTGCCGTCTGCGCGCTGGCCATCTCGCTCAAGTTCAAGTTCGGCTTCGACGACTCGCTCGACGTCGTGGGCGTCCACCTGGTCGGCGGCATCGTCGGCACGCTGCTGATCGGCTTCTTCGGCACCACCAGCGTCAACTCGCTCGGCGCGGACGGCCTGTTCTACGGCGGCGGGTTCACCCAGCTGGGGCGTCAGGCGGCGGCCGCCGGTGCGGTGCTCGCGTACTCGTTCGTGCTGTCCTTCATCATCGGCTTCGCGATCAAGAAGGCGGGCGGCTTCCGCGTCAGCACCGAGGACGAGGTCATGGGCATCGACGAAGCGCAGCACGCGGAAAGCGCGTACGACTTCACCGGGTTGACGGGCTCCGGCCTCGGCCAGTCGTCGGCCGTCCCGGTCAAGCCCGCCGCCACCGCGAAACTCGAGGAGAGCAAGGCATGAAGCTCATCACGGCGATTGTCAAGCCGTTCACGCTCGACGACGTCCGCTCCGCGCTGGAGCAGCTGGGCGTGCTGGGCATGACGGTCAGCGAGGTCCAGGGTTACGGCCGGCAGAAGGGCCACACCGAGGTCTACCGCGGCGCCGAGTACTCGGTGGACTTCGTGGCCAAGCTGAAGATCGAGGTCGTCACCGACGACACCAACGTGGAGAAGGTGCTCGACGCCATCACCACGGCCGCGCACACCGGCAAGATCGGTGACGGCAAGGTGTGGGTGACCCCGGTGGAGACGGTGATCCGGGTACGGACCGGCGAGCGCGGCACGGACGCGCTCTAGGGCGTCCGGGATGGCCGACGGGGGCGAACTGGTCAAGGCCACCGAGCGGTTGCTCGAGGGCAGGCACGGGAGGCTGGGGGCGTCCGCACTGCGGGCGGCCCTGGTCGACCTCTACGAGTTCTGGCTGAGCAGGGGAGCCTCGGCGGCCGGCGTCGACACCGCGGAACCGGGTGTCGCGCTGGTCGCCGTGGGCGGGCTCGGCCGGCGGGAGCTGGTGCCGTTCTCCGATCTCGACCTGCTGCTGGTGCACAACGGCAACAGCGGCGTCGGCGAGATCGCGGACGCGCTCTGGTACCCCTTGTGGGACGCGAAAGTCGGGCTGGACCACTCGGTCCGTACGCCCGGCGAAGCGCTGAAGGTCGCTTCGGAGGACCTGCGCGTGGCCATGGGCCTGCTCGACGCCCGGCACCTCGCCGGGGACGCCGAGCTGAGCGGCCGGCTGGTTTCGGCGGCGCGCGAGCAGTGGCGCCGCACCGCGCGCAAGCAGATCCCGGACATGACGGCGTCGGTCCGGCAGCGCTGGGCCCGCAGCGGCGAAATCGCGCAGTCCGCCGAACCGGACCTCAAGCACGGCCGGGGCGGCCTGCGGGACTTCGCCGTCCTGGAGGCCCTCGCCGCGGCGCAGCTCACCGCCCGGCCGGGCGAGGAACTCCTGGAAGCCAAGGGGCTCCTGCTCGACGTCCGCACCGAGCTGCGGCGCGAAATCCGGCGTGAGCGGGACGTCCTGTCCGCACCGGAGGCCGAGCTGGTCGCCGCCGAACTGGGTTTCGGCGACCGCTTCACGTTGGCCCGCAAGCTTTCCGGCGCGGGCCGCACGATCGCGTACGCGGTGGACGTCGCCCTGCGGTCCACTGTGGAGCCACCGCGGACGCGCTTCGGGCGGCGCCCCTCGCGGACGCCGCTCGCGGAAAACGTGGTGCTGCACGGGAACGAGGTCGCCCTGGCCCGCGACGCCGTCCCGGCGAAGGACCCGGCGCTGCTGCTGCGGGTCGCCGCGGCGTCGGCGCGCACGGGCAAGCCGATCGCGCTCGGCACGCTCAAGGCCCTGGCCGAGTCGGCACCGGAGCTGCGCGCGCCGTGGCCGGCCGAGGCGCTGAACGCGCTGGTGGAGCTGCTGGGTGCGGGCGAGGGCCTGGTCGACGCGGTCGAATCGCTCGACCGGACCGGCCTGTGGTCCCGGCTGTTCCCGGAGTGGGGCGCGGTCCGCGACCTGCCGCCGCGTTCGCCGGTGCACCAGTGGACGGTCGACCGCCACCTGGTCCGCACCTGCGTCGAGGCGGCCAAGCTGACGACCACGGTGTCGCGCCCGGACCTGCTGCTGATCGGCGCCCTGCTGCACGACATCGGCAAGGGCCGCGACGCGGACCATTCGGAGCTGGGCGCGAAGATTTCGGCGCAGGTGGCGACCCGCCTCGGCCTTTCGGCGGCCGACGTCGGCACGGTGTCGGCCGTGGTCCGCCACCACCTCCTGCTGGCCCACACGGCAACCCGGCGCGACATCAGCGAGCCGGCCACGGTGGCCCGCGTGGTGAAGACCCTGGACAGCGACGTCGTCCTGGTGGAGCTGCTGCACGCGCTGACCCAGGCTGATTCCCTGGCCACCGGACCGGGCGTCTGGACGGACTGGAAGGCCCGCCTCCTGGCGGAGCTGGTCTCGGGCTGCGAGGAAGTGTTGCGCGGCAAGGGTTTCACGGCCCCCTCACCGATGGACGACGAACAACGCGAGCTCGTCGCCTCGGCAGCGGCATCGGGCAACGGCGAGATCCGCATCAGCGCGCACGGCAAGGTGGTGACGGTCCTGCTGGCGGTCCCACCCCGAGCGGAGCTCCTGGCCCCGGCGGCGGGCGTGCTGGCGTTGAATTCCCTGGAGGTCCATTCAGCGGTCCTGCGCGCCCACGACGGCGGCCGGGCGGGGCTGTTCACGGCATCCCCGAAGTTCGGATCCCTCCCGGACGCGACATTGCTGCGCGAGCAGTTCGCCCGAGCAGTGGCGGGAACATTGCCATTGACCCAGCGCCTGGCGGCGAAGGAGCGGGACTACGGGACACCATCGGCTTCGGTGGCCCCGAAGGTGCTCTGGTTTGACGACGAGACATCGGGCCCGGACACGGTGGTACTGGAGCTGCGCGCGGCGGACCGCATCGGGCTGTTGTTCCGGGTGGCGGGAGCATTGCGCCGCTGCGACGCGGAGGTCCGCTGGGCAAAGGCGTCGACATTGGGAGGCGCGGTGGTGGACTCGTTCGCGGTGACGCCAAGGAGCGGCAGGATCGAGCCAGGCTGGCGTCGCGAGGTGGAGCAGGCCGTCCTGGCGGCGGCTTCCTAGGCGGTTGCGGTGCCGTCGACCACCTGGTTGCGGCCCGCGTCCTTGGCTCGGTACAGGGCCTTGTCCGCGGCCTGCAGCAAGCGGTCGACGGCCGTTCCGCCGTCCGGGTACGTGGCTACGCCGATCGAGGCCGACAGGTTCGCGATCATCCGGACGTCGACGCCGTCCTCGTACTCGACCTTCAGCGCCTCGATCGCCGAGCGGATGCGCTCGGCCACCGCCAGGACCGCCGCCGGGCCGATGTCCGGGAGCAGGACCACGAACTCTTCGCCGCCGAAACGGCCGACCGAGTCGTAGTCGCGGACCGCGCTCTTGATCGTGGCCGCGACCGCGCGCAGGACCGTGTCGCCCGCCAGGTGGCCGTGCTGGTCGTTGATCAGCTTGAAGTGGTCCAGGTCGATCATCAGGACGCCGAACGTGCTTCGCGTGCTGCGCTGCGCCCTGGCCAGCTCGCGTGAGGCGAGCAGGTGCCAGCCGGTCGTGTTGAACAGGCCCGTCTTCTCGTCGGTCGTCGCGGCGATCTCCAGCTGCTTGATCAGCACCGCCCGGTGCAGCACCAGCAGCGGCGGCACGATCGCCACGGCGAGCGCGGGCAGCGTCGCCAGCGTCAACGCCGTCAGCATGCCCAGGCAGAGCGTCGCGACCTCGAGGAGGTTGTCGCCGAGGCCGCCGAAGAACGCCTTGATCGAGCGGGTCGTGATGGTCAGCGCCGGGATGATCGTGATCGCCGCGACCAGGAAGTACGTCACCGCAGCGAGGGCGATCGCGGTGACGCCGCGCCAGCCCGCCGTCAGCGCGGCCGACATGTCCCCGATCCCTAACCGCGCGAGCACGAAGTCGGCGGAGTAGCAGGTCACGATGACCAGCGTCGCGTTGAGGGCGATCCGGAACGGCGGGACGCGCTTGATCCGCGCCAGGCTGCGGGTCCCGAGGTGCACGTACAGGACGACGACGAGCGCGGCCCCGAGCGCCGGCGGCAGGAGCAGCACGCCGGCGAACGTCCAGACCGACGTCAGGTTGATGTGCGGGGTGTCCGAAACCAGCCGCCGGACGCGCTCGACCTGCCGGCCCAGCTCCGCCTGCAGCACCCCGAGCCCGGCGAGCACGCCGAAGACGGCAACGTCCCAGCCCCGCACGGGCACCGCGACGGCGGTCCAGACGGTGGCGACGAGCGCGACCGACTCGACGAGGAAGCAGTAGAAGATCAGCGACCGCCGCTGCCGCCAAAGCGTCCAGAGAGCAGGGTTCAGCGCCCCTCGGATCCGGGCCGGGTGGCGTTCGGCCGGACGGGCGCCGTCCATACTCAAGGCGGTGCAACTCCCCTGGGGGTGATCCGACGATCCGCATCCACCCCACCACACCGGGCGGCCGCGATCGACGATTGCCACACGTTCGGAGCAGTGAAGGGAGGCCGCCGCCATGCGCAACCGCGAGTCCTGAGCCGTCGCGAGCCCCGTGTCACCGCGTCCGAGAGGAGTGCTGTCGTGCGCAATCGCGAGTCCTGAGCTGCAGCCCTTGTCCGCACGCCCGGAAAGGAGAGCCACCGTGCGCAACCGCGAGTCCTGAACCGCTGCAGTCCCTGTCACCGCGTCCGGGAGGAGAGCGCTGTGCGCAACCGCGAGTCTTGAGCCCTGCGTCCGTCGCCCCTGCGACCGGGAGGAGAGCGCCGTGCGCAACCGCGAGTCCTGAACCGCCGCATCCCCGTCCCTTGCGTCCGGAAGGAGAGCCGCCATGCGCAACCGTGAGTCGTGAACGGTCGCCGCGTCCGGGTGGGCCGCTCAGGCGGTCGCGCCGCCGTCGACCACCAGGTCGTGCCCCACGGTGAACGCCGCCTCGTCCGAAGCCAGCCACAGCACCGCGGCGGCCACTTCGGCCGTGGCGCCCACCCGGCCCAGCGGGATCGCGTCCTTCAGCCGCGCGGCGCGGTCCCCGTCCGTCTCGCCGGGGCGCCGGGACATGTCCGTGTCGGTCGCGCCCGGGCTGACCGCGTTGATGCGGACCCCGTCGCCGATGTGGTCGCGCGCCGCCGTCCTGGTCAGCGCGCTCACCGCGGCCTTCGACGCCGCGTAGGCCGCCATGTTCGGCAGCCTGCCGTGCGCGCCGATGTTCGACGCCATGTTGACGATCGCGCCGCCGCCGTGCGCCCGCATGTGCGCGACCTCGTGCTTCAGGCACAGCCACGTCCCGGTGACGTTCGTGGCCAGCACCGCGCCGAAGTCGTCCTCACCGAGGTCCGCGACCGGCGCCGGCGACCCGAGGATGCCCGCGTTGTTGAACGCGACGTCGAGCCGGCCGTGCCGCGCGACGACCGTCTCGACCATCCGCGAGACGTCCCCGGAGTCGGTCACGTCGACGGTCACCGCGCTCGCGTCGCCGCCGATTTCCGCCACCGCCGCCGCGAGCCGCCGCTCGTCCCGCCCCGCGACGACCACTGCCGCGCCTTCGGCCGCGAACGCCCGCGCCGTCGCCCGTCCGATCCCGGAGCCGCCGCCCGTCACGAGGACGACCCTGCCCGCGAAACGTGCCCCCATCGTGTACTCCTTATCTAGTCTGAACGTTCTTGAATAAGCAGGCGCATGGCCTGCGAGACGGCGGCGTGCACCCGGCTCGCCGCGTCGGTGCCCTTGCCCAGGACGCGCAACCCCTGCAGCACGGTGAGCAGGAACCGCGCCAGCGTCGCCGGGTCGCTTCCGTCGGGGAGTTCACCCTCGGCTCGCGCGCGTTCCAAGGCCATGGTGAGGGCGACCTCGAGGGTGTCCCAGCTGCGTTCCACGAGCCGGGCGACGTCGGGGTCGTGGGGGAGCAGCTCGATCGCCGCGTTGACCACGAAGCAGCCCATCCTCGCCTCGTCGCTGAGGATTTCCGCGACGTAGCCGTCGAAGAGCCGGCGCACCGCGGCCACGCCGGAACCCGGCTCGGACAACTGCGCCACCACTCGCGCGTCGGCCTGTTCGGCGTAGCGCTTCAACGCCGTGACGTAGAGGTCGTGCTTTGTGCCGAAGGTGGCGTACAGGCTGGCCTTGGCGACGCCGAGGTGTGCGACGAGATCGCTGACCGACGTCGCCTCGTACCCCTGACTGCGGAAGAGCGTGAGGGCGCCTTCGCACGCTTCGCCGACGTCGAACTCCTTGACCCGGGACATGATCGAAACCCTACTGCCATCGAGAACGCTCGGTCAAATATGTGAGCGGCGGTGTGTCGGATCCGGTGACGCCGCGTGCGGTGGCACTATGACTCCTCTGACCGGCCCGAGAGGTGATCGATGCAAGATCGGCTGACGCTGCCGCCGACGGTTGTCGCCACCCACCTGCGCACCTGCGCCGAGGAACTCGCCGCCGGCCTGCGTTGCGGCGGACCGGGTGCCACGACGGGCGAACTCACCGACGTCGTCGCTCAGCTGGTGGCCGGCCAGGAGGCCATCTCCCACGCACTCGCCGGCCTCGCCGCCCGCGTCGAAGGCGGATCGGCCGCGCTCGCCGCGGCCCCGCCGCTGGACGTCGAAGTGGTCACCGAGGTGCTCCGCGCGGCGGCCATCGCCTCCCGCTGTTCCGCGGAGGCGCTCGACGAGGTCACGCCGTCCTTCGAATGTGTGAGCGAATCCGTCTCGCCTGACACCCGTTTGTAGCTGTCGATCCGCGCAGGTGGCTGTCTAGCCTGGGAGCTGCGGAGGTGGTGCGCATGCGTGCGGTGTGGACAGGCACGATCGGCTTCGGCAGTTACGCCGTTCCGGTGAAGGCGTACAGCGCCACCGAAGAGCGCGAGCTCCCGCTGCACCAGGTGCACGAAGCCGACGGCGGCCGCGTGCGGGTCAAGCGGGTCTGCGAGGTCGACGGCGCCGAGGTACCGCCCGAAGAGATGGTCCGCGGCTACCCGGTCCCCGGCGGCGACGTCGTCCTGCTGTCCGACCACGAGCTGGCGTCGCTCCCGATGCCGGGCCGCACGATCGCCATCCGCGGGTTCGCCCCGCTCGCCGACGTCGACCCGATCTGGTTCGCGAAGAGCTACTACCTCGAACCCGAGCCGGCGGGCACGAAGCCGTACGTGCTGTTCAGCGAGGCCCTCCAGCAGTCGGGCCGGATCGCGCTGGTCACGGTGGCGCTGCGCCGCCGCGAGACGCTCGGCGCGCTGCGCGTGCGCGACCAGGTCATCGTGCTCGAGACGATGCGGTGGCCGGACGAGGTGCGCGAGCCCGACTTCCCCTTCCGGCACGCGGACGTCGACATCCGCCCCGGCGAGCTGCGGCGCGCGGTGAACCTGGTCGAGGAGCTGACGGGTGAATTCGACCCCGGCCGCTACCCCGACCGTTACCGCGAAGCGTTCCAGGCGTTGGTCCAGGCGAAGATCGACGGCGCCGAGGTCGTCCAGCCGACGGCCGCGGAGCAGACCGAGGGCGTCACGCGCCTGCTGGCAGCGTTGCAGGAAACCGCCGCCGAAGCGGAGGGCGCGCGCAACGCGGCCGTCGCGAAGGCCAAGGCGGCAGCGACGAGGGCGGCGAAGGCGCGTACGACGGCGAAGCGAGCCGCGACGCGCAGAAGCACGAAGACGACCGGCTGAGTATTACTACCCACGGGTAATTGAGGGTTCTCGCACTCAACTCGCCGCTCCCGGCGCGGCAGACTTTGTCCTGCCGGCGGGTACCGGACCACCGGCCAGGAAGGAAGTCCGGACGGCCCCTGGGGAGGTGAGCCGTCCGGGCACCAGGGTTCCGGGGCGGGCCGGAGGAGGAGCAGCCCGTTCCGGAACCCGCCTCGCACCGCGGGGGAGGCGGTGTGGGCAAGGGGGTGTCCGAAGGCTGCCGTGGAGGGATCGAGGGGTCTCCACGGCAGCTTTCAGGCGTCCGCACCCCGGGTAGTGCTCGGTCGGGGCAGCTGCCGCCCGGTCGGCTCCGAGCCCGGGCAGGTGGCGGGGAGCCCGCTGCCGCCGGGTCAGCCCCGAGCCCAGGAGGGGCGCGACCAGCCCGGCCAACCCGGGTGGGTGACCCCTGCTGCCGCGCGGTCCGGTGCACCCGGCCGGCACCCGGCCTCGGCGGGATCCCTCAGGCGTCCGCGACCCGGATGAGCAGGTCGGCCGCCAGCCTGAGCAGCTGCCGCTCGGTGGGCGACAGCGTCGACTCGAGCGTCGCCGCCAGCCACCGTTCGCGTTGGATGCTGTACCGGCGCAGCACCGCCAGCCCCTCCGAGGTGATGCTGATCCGCGAACGGCGCCGGTCGTCCGGATCCGGCACCCGGTCAACCCACTCCCGCAACGTCAGCGACGCCAGGATCCGGGTGAGCGACTGCGGCTGCAGCCGTTCCGCCTCGGCCAGCTCGGTCGGCGTCTGCGTGCCCGCGCGGTAGAGCCGGCTCAGCACCGCGAGCACCGCCGGCCCGGGGATGTGGTGGTCCGCCTCGGAGCGCATCCGCCAGTTCAGCCGCCCCACGCCTTCGCGCACCCGCCGGGACAGGTCGGCGAGTTCGGCGTCCGCGTGGACCGTGTCGGGCTGCATGGCCCCAGGTTAGAGGGTTCCCCGGACGAGCCGGGCATAACGCCCGCCGCGCGTCAGCAGGTCTTCGTGTGTTCCCCGTTCGGCGATCCTCCCTTCGTGCAGCACCACGATCTGGTCCGCGTGTTCCACAGTGGACAGCCGGTGCGCGATCGTCAGCGTCGTGCGGCCCGCCGCGAGCCGGTCGAGCTCGGCCTGCACCGAGCGTTCGGTGCGGGTGTCGAGCGCGCTGGTCGCCTCGTCCAGGATGAGCACCGGCGGGTTGCGCAGCAGGATCCGGGCGATCGCCATCCGCTGCTTCTCGCCGCCGGAGAACCGGTAGCCGCGCTGGCCGACGACCGTGTCGTACCCCTCGGGCAGGCCGGCCAGGGTGTCGTGGATGTGCGCGGCCTTCGCCGCCCGCTCGATCTCGTCGTCCGTCGCGTCCGGCTTGGCGAAGCGCAGGTTCTCCCGCACGGTGTCGTGGAAGAGGTAGGTCTCCTGCGACACCAGCCCGACACCGGCCGCGAGCGACGCCAGCGTGACGTCCCGGACGTCGGTGCCGTCGATCGTCACCGAACCGCTGCTCACCTCGTACAGCCGCGCGACGAGGTAGGCGAGCGTCGTCTTGCCCGAGCCGGTCGAGCCGACCAGCGCCGTCGTGGTCCCGGCCGGCACGTCGAGGTCGATCTCGTGCAGGGTCGGCGGGCCGTCCGCGTCGTAGCGGAACGAAACGCCGCGCATCGAGACGTCTCCGCGCCGCACCTGCAGCTCGCGCGCACCGGGCTTGTCCGCGATCTCCACCGGCAGGTCCAGCACCTCGAAGATGCGGCCGAACAGTGCCTTCGACGTCGCCACGTTCTGCCCGATCGACTGCATCGCGCTCGCCGGTGCGACCAGCCGGTTGAGCATGCTGGTGAACGCCACCACGGTGCCGAGCGAGATCGGCGACGCGCCGCCGGCCAGCGCCAGCCCGGCGATCCAGTACACCAGCGCCGGGATCACGGTCAGGCTCATCGCCCGGGACGCCGTCTGCCAGCGGCCGGCCAGCGCGGCCGCCCGTTCCAGCGACGCGATCTCCCGGGACTCCGCCCCGAAGCGCTCGCGCATCGCCCGTTCGTTGCCCATCGTCTTGGCGAGCAGCACCCCGGTGACCGACAGGGACTCCTCGACCATCGTCGTCAACCGGGCCATCCTCCGGGTGCGGCCGCGGGCCAGGTTCCGCCGTTTCTTGCCCAGCCGCAGCGTGAACAGCAGGAACAGCGGCACGACGATCAGCGAAAGGGCCGCGAGCTGCCAGTCGAGCAGGATCAGCGCGGTGGCGATGGCGATCGTCGTGGTCGCGTTCTGCACCATCGACCCGGCCGTCGTGGTGATGACGTTGTCGACCCCGCCGATGTCGTTGAAGACCCGCGAGAGCACTTCGCCGCTCTTCGTCCGCGTGAAGAAGCCGAGCGACATCCGCTGCAGGTGGCCGTAGACCGAGACGCGCAGCTCGTTCATGACCCGTTGCCCGATGGTGTTGGACAGGCCGGTGGTGGCGACGCCGAGCGAGCCGCTGCCGACCGAGCAGACGATCATCCCGGCCGCCAGCAGGCTGATCAGCAGGGTGTCCCGGTGCGGCAGGGCGTCGTCGAGGATCTCGCGCAGCAGGAACGGCGAGACGACGCCGAGGCCGGCCTGCACGACGATCAGCGCGAACAGCGCGCCGAGGGGCCCGCGGTGCGGGCGGAACAGCCCGGCGATCCGCCGCAGCGGCACGGGCTCGTCGATGTCTGCGGCCGGTTCGCGCAGGACGGGGACTGAGGTCATGCACCTATGTTTACCAAAATTCGGTCCGCGCACCACCGATTTTCGGCATCCCACCCGAAAGTGCGTCGAACGGTAGTTAACGCACGCGTACTACTGGGCGCACACCCGCGGAGGGAGACAGCCGGAGCGACTACCCTCGACAGGGCCGGCTGTGTCCGGCGCGCCACCATCGACCCAGCTGGAGCGTGCACACCCGTGTTCGACACCCTCTCCGATCGGCTCACCGCCGCCCTGCAGACGCTCACGCGCAAGGGCAGGCTGTCCGACGCCGACATCGACGCCACCGCGCGCGAGATCCGCATCGCGCTGCTGGAGGCCGACGTCGCCCTCGGCGTGGTCAAGACCTTCATCGCGAAGATCAAGGAGCGGGCGAAGGGTGCCGAGGTCTCCCAGGCGCTCAACCCCGCGCAGCAGGTCGTCAAGATCGTCAACGAGGAGCTCGTCGGGATCCTCGGCGGCGAGACGCGGCGGCTCAACCTGGCCAAGACCCCGCCGACCGTGATCATGCTCGCCGGTCTGCAAGGTGCCGGTAAGACGACGCTCGCCGGCAAGCTCGCGCTGTGGCTGAAGAAGCAGGGCCACACGCCGATGCTGGTCGCCTGCGACCTCCAGCGCCCGAACGCCGTCACGCAGCTGCAGGTCGTCGGCGAGCGCGCCGGCGTCGTCACCTTCGCGCCCGAGCCCGGCAACGGCGTCGGCGACCCGGTCGACGTCGCCCGCCGCGCCATCGCCGAGGCGAAGCACGCGCAGCACGACGTCGTCGTGGTCGACACCGCGGGCCGCCTCGGTGTCGACGAAGAGCTGATGAAGCAGGCCGCCGACATCCGCGACGCGGTCGAGCCGGACGAGGTCCTGTTCGTCGTCGACGCGATGATCGGCCAGGACGCCGTGACCACGGCCCAGGCGTTCCAGGACGGCGTCGGCTTCTCCGGTGTCGTGCTCACCAAGCTCGACGGTGACGCCCGCGGTGGTGCCGCGCTGAGCGTCCGCGAGGTCACCGGCCAGCCGATCCTCTTCGCCTCCAACGGCGAGAAGCTCGAGGACTTCGACACCTTCCACCCGGACCGGATGGCGTCGCGGATCCTCGGCATGGGCGACGTGCTCACCCTGATCGAGCAGGCCGAGCAGGCCTTCGACCAGAAGCAGGCCGAGAAGGCCGCCGAGAAGCTCTCCAGCGGCCAGCTCACCCTCGAGGACTTCCTCGAGCAGATGCTCGCGGTCCGCAAGATGGGCCCGATCGGCAACCTGCTCGGCATGCTCCCCGGCGCCGGCCAGATGAAGGACCAGCTGGCCCAGGTCGACGACAAGCACCTGGACAAGCTGCAGGCGATCATCCGCGGCATGACCCCGGCCGAGCGCGAAGACCCGAAGATGATCAACGGGTCGCGGCGGCTGCGCATCGCCAACGGCTCCGGTGTCACCGTCCGCGAGGTCAACGACCTGGTCAACCGGTTCTTCGAGGCCCGCAAGATGATGGCCCAGATGGCCGGCCGGTTCGGCTTCGGCGGCGGGGGCGGCTCGAAGTCGCGCAAGGGCAAGAAGGGCAAGAAGGGCCGCGGTCCCACACCTCCCAGGGTGCGCGGCGGCTTCCCCGGCGGCATGCCGATGCTGCCCCCGGGCGGGCAGATGCCGGGCGGGATGCCCGACCTGTCGCAGCTGGGCGGCATGAACGACGTCCCGGGCTTCGACCCGACGAAGTTCAAGCTCCCGAAGAACCCCAAGGACAATTGAGCCGCGCGCTGCACGCCGCCGGGGTGGTCCTGCCCGGCGGCGAGCCGGGGGAACTGTGGATCACCGGCGGCCGGATCTCGTTCGAGCCGGTGCCGGACGCCGAAACGCTGGGCCGTGACGTCTTCCTCGTACCCGGCCTGGTCGACGCGCACTGCCACCCCGGCATCGGTGTCGGCGGTCCCGTGTCGCTGGAGGAGGCCACCGAGCAGGCGATCACCGACCGGAACGCCGGGACGCTGCTCATCCGCGACTGCGGCCTGCCGATCGACGTCCGGCCGCTGCAGCGGCGCGCCGACCTGCCGACGATCATCCGCGCCGGGCAGCACCTCGCCCTGGCCAAGCGGTACATCCCCGGCCTCGGCATCGAGCTGGACGACCCGTCGCAGCTGCCGGACGCCGTCGCCGGGCAGGCCCGCGACGGCGACGGCTGGGTCAAGCTGGTGGGGGACTGGATCGACCGCGGCGTCGGCGACCTCGCGCCGCTGTGGCCGGACGACGTCCTGGCCGAAGCCGTCAAGGTCGCGCACGAGAACGGCGCCCGCGTCACCGCGCACGTCTTCGGCGAAGCGGCGCTGCCCGGCCTGATCGCGTCCGGCATCGACTGCCTGGAACACGGCACGGGCTTGAGCGCCGACCAGCTGGCCGAGCTGGCGAGACAGGACGTCGCCCTGGTCCCGACGCTGATCAACATCGAGAACTTCCCCGGCATCGCGGACAAGGCGGGCAAGTACCCGGCGTACGCCGCGCACATGCGCGCGTTGCACGCCGGCGTCGGCGCGATGGTCGCTTCGGCCATCGAAGCTGGCGTACGCGTCTTCGCGGGCAGCGACGCGGGCGGCATGGTCGAGCACGGCCGGCTCGTCGACGAGATCGAAGCGCTCCACGGCGCCGGCATGACGCGCGAGGAGGCCCTCGCGAGCGCGTCCTGGGCCGCCCGCGACTGGCTCGGCCACCCCGGCATCGCCGAGGGCGCGCCCGCCGACCTGCTCGTCTACCCGGCCGATCCGCGCGAGGACCTGGGTGTCCTCCGGCATCCGTCGCACATCGTGCTCGGCGGGGTCGTCTACGCGTAGACCCCGCTTTTTTCCTTGCGGGGTCGGCACTTTAGCGTGGAGGCGTGACGGACGACGACGGCGCACGGCGCGTGCTGGGGGCGCACTGGTGTTTCGTGGCGTTCTTCGCGGGCATCGCCGGCTACTACCTGACCAACCTGATCATCGCCGCCGCGGTCAACCGCAACGTCGGCGAGTTCGACCCCCTCGAGCTGCGCGACATCGGCCCGCTGCTGCTCCTGGCGTTCGTGCCCAACCTGCTGCTCGGCCTCGGCCCGGCGACGGCGTCGTGGCTCTGGGGCGACGGGCTGCGCGCGGACTTCGGGCTCAAACCGACCTGGCGCGACGTCCGGATCGGCCTTGCGTGCGGAGTGCTCGCGCTGGTCGTCGGCTACCTGCTCAACCTCATGCTGATCGCGGTCTACGGCGCCGACGACGTCTCCGACAGCCCGCTGACCGACCTCGCCGACACCTTCGACGGCGACACGGTGTGGCTGGTGCTCGCCGCGGTGATCGTCATCGCCGGCGCCCCGATCACCGAGGAACTGCTGGTCCGCGGCACGTTGTGGAACGCGCTGTCGTTCCACCGGGTCCCGCCGTGGGTGGTGCTCGTGCTCACCTCGCTGGTGTTCGCCCAGCTGCACGGCGAACCGACGCGGACCATCGCGCTGTTCGGCCAGGGCCTCGCGATCGGGCTGGCCCGGCACCTGTCCGGCCGGGTCAGCGCGGGCGTGATCGCCCACGCCGCCAACAACCTGCCGCCGGCCGTGCTGCTGTTCGTCGCGCACTAGCCGTTGCGAAGTTCGATGGACAGTAGTTGGACGGATACTGTGAGATCACATCCCGGCCGCTAGGCTCGACGCAGGAGCCGAGCGACGCGGAGGGCAAGGCGTGACCACTTCCCAGCCCCGGGACCCGGCTGCCGGCCCGACGCCGTTCCCCGAGCCCGAGGAACCCGCCTTCCTGCCGGCCCCGCCGCGGCACCGGTGGGGTTTCGGCGCCTTCCTGCTCGTCGAAGCGGTACTGCTGGCGTCGGCGGCCTTCGTGTCCGCCCTGGTCGGCGACACCGGTCCCGGTCCGCTGCCGATGCGCGTCGTGCTGCTCGGCACGATGCTGCCGACGATGATCGCGGCGGGCGTGGCGGTGCTGATCACCTTCGTGCGCGGCAACGGGCCCGTCGCCGACCTGCGGCTCGAGTGGCGCTGGGCCGACGTGAAGACGGGGGTCCGGTACGGCTGCGTCGGCCTCGTCTTCACCACCGTCGCCGCCTACCTCTGGACGCACCTGGTCGGCGACGCCAACGCGACGTCGGCGATCAGCGCGCTGGTCGAGGACCGCCGGATGTCGATCTCCGCCGCGGTCGTGATGTTCGTCTACCTCTGGCTGCTCGGCCCGATCTGCGAGGAGATCATCTACCGCGGCCTGCTCTGGGGCGCGGCCGAGCAGCTGCAGTGGCGCAGCGAGCGCTGGGGGCGCGTCGCGGCGTTCCTGCTGTCCACGGCGGTCTTCGCGGCCAGCCACCTCGAACCGCTGCGGACGACGTTGCTGCTGGTCATCGCCGTGCCGATCGGCCTCGTGCGGCTCGTCACCGGGCGGCTGCCGGGCAGCATCGTCGCGCACCAGGTCAACAACTTCCTCCCGGCGCTGACCATCCTGCTCGGGGCGCTCGGGGTGGCGTCTTTCTGAGCCTCTTTCGGGGGCCGCGGGTGCCGTCTGGCAGAATGGGTCACTGCCTGCTTCCGCCGGACCCTCTCACCGTGCGAAAGCTCCTGACCTCAGGGTGCCCGCGTCCGTGTCCCCACTCGGCCCGCGTGCGCCCAGCCCAGTACCAGAGAGACTCGAGGAGAACCCACACCCGTGGCCGTCAAGATCAAGCTGCAGCGCCTCGGCAAGATCCGTGCGCCGTACTACCGCATCATCGTCGCCGACGCGCGCACCCGCCGGGACGGCAAGGCCATCGAGACGATCGGCAAGTACCACCCGAAGGAAGAGCCGAGCCTGATCGAGGTCGTCTCCGAGCGCGCCCAGTACTGGCTGGGTGTCGGCGCGCAGCCGACCGAGCCGGTCCAGCGCCTGCTGGAGATCACCGGTGACTGGCAGAAGTTCAAGGGCCTGCCGGGCGCCGAGGGCACCCTGAAGGTGGCCGAGCCGAAGCCGTCCAAGCAGGACCTGTTCAACGCGGCGCTGGCCGCGGCCGGCGAGGAGCCCTCCACCGAGGCCACCACGCCGAAGAAGAAGTCGGCCCCCAAGAAGGCCGAGGCCGAGAAGGCCGAAGCCACCGAGGGTGAGAAGGCCGAGTGAGCTTTCTGGCTGACTCCCTCGAGCACCTGGTGCGCGGGATCGTCGACAACCCGGACGAGGTCCGGGTCGAGCTGCTGACCACGCGCCGTGGCCGCACGCTCGAGGTGCACGTGCACCCCGACGACCTCGGCAAGGTGATCGGCCGGGGTGGTCGCACGGCGACCGCCCTGCGCACCGTCATGGGTGGCATCGGTGGCCGCGGCGTCCGCGTGGACGTCGTCGACACCGACCGCTGAGCCTCATCGAAACGGTCAGGATGGACGTCGTAGTAGGCCGCATCGCGAAGGCGCACGGCATCCGCGGGGAACTCGCGGTGGACGTGCGCACGGACTCGCCGGAAGAGCGGTTCAAGATCGGTGCGGCCGTCACGACGAAGCTGCGTGACGGCAGCAAGAGGGAACTCACCATCGCAGCCGCCCGCGAACACAGCGGGCGGCTGCTGGTGCGTTTCGAGGAGGTGCTGACCCGCGACGTCGCCGAGACGCTGCGGGGCGCGCTGCTGGTGGCCGACACGGCCACCCTGCCGCCCACGTCGGACCCGGACGAGTTCTACGACCACGAGCTGGCCGGCCTGCGGGCCGAGCTGGCCGACGGCACGGTCGTCGGCAAGGTCGTCGAAGTCGTCCACTCGCCCGCGGGCGAGCTGCTGGAACTCGACGTCGAGGGCCGCGAGGTGCTGGTGCCGTTCGTGCACGCGATCGTCCCCACGGTGGACGTCGCCGGCGGCCGGGTCGTGCTCGACCCGCCGGAAGGGCTCCTGGACGCCTGAGATGCGGATCGACGTCGTCACGATCTTCCCCGAATACCTCGACCCGCTGCGCGCCGCGCTGCTGGGCCGGGCGATCGACCGCGGCCTGATCGAGGTCGGCGTGCACGACCTGCGCGACTGGACGCACGACGTGCACCGCGCGGTCGACGACGCGCCGTACGGCGGCGGGCCCGGCATGGTCATGAAACCGCAGATCTGGGGCCCGGCGCTGGACGACGTCTGCCGTCCCGGGACGCGGCTGGTCGTGCCGACGCCGGCCGGGCGGCCGTTCACACAGGAGCTGGCGCACGAGTACGCGGCGGAGAAGCACCTGGTCTTCGCGTGCGGCCGGTACGAGGGCATCGACCAGCGGGTCGTCGACGACGCGGCCCGGCGGATGCCGGTCGACGAGGTGTCGATCGGCGACTACGTCCTGGTCGGCGGCGAAGCGGCGGTGCTGGTCATCGTCGAGGCCGTCGTCCGGCTGCTGCCCGGGGTGCTCGGCAACGCGCGTTCGGCCGCCGAAGACTCGTTCTCCGACGGCCTGCTCGAAGGGCCCAGCTACACGCGCCCGGAGGTGTGGCGGGAGCTCGCCGTGCCGGACGTGCTGCGGTCGGGCAACCACGCGCTGATCGACCGCTGGCGGCGTGACCAGGCCCTCGAGCGCACCGCCCGTCGCCGCCCCGATCTCCTGGCGGCGCTGCCGGAAGGTAGTCTCGACAAGCACGACCGCGGGGTCCTGGAGGGCTTGGACCCCGAGCAGGCCGAGGGCCGGTTCGCCCGGCCCGATCCCGGTCTGTAATACTTGACAGGTTGGCGTGAGTGGACCTCCTCGTCCACGAGCCCGCCATCAGCCCCCCGGGTCGCCCGCAGCGGCACCGTTGCGCGCCCGGGATCTGTACGCAAGCCATACCGAAGACGAGGACGGACCACCGATGAACACCCTGGACGCGCTGGACAAGCAGTCGCTGCGTTCCGACATCCCGGACTTCCGCCCGGGCGACACGCTCAAGGTGAGTGTCCGCGTCATCGAGGGCAACCGCGAGCGCAACCAGGTCTTCCAGGGCGTGGTCATCCGCCGTCAGGGCGGTGGCATCCGGGAGACCTTCACCGTGCGCAAGGTTTCGTTCGGCGTCGGCGTCGAGCGCACCTTCCCGGTGCACTCGCCGAACCTCGCCGAGATCGAGGTCCACAAGCGCGGTGACGTGCGGCGCGCGAAGCTGTACTACCTGCGCGACCTCCGCGGCAAGAAGGCCAAGATCAAGGAGCGCCGCGAGAACCGCGAGACGGCCTCGGCTAACTGAGTCACCACCCGGTTACCGGTAGCCTGACGACGTGGCCGAACCCGTGTCCCAGAACGCTCCCGAGGATGACCCCGACCGCTCCGAAGAGGACAAGCCCCGGCTGTCCCGATCCGAGGAGCGCGGGGGATCCCGTCGGCGGCGAGCCAAGCCCGCCAAGAAACGGTCGTTCTGGAAGGAACTGCCGATCCTGCTCGTGATCGCCCTGGTGCTCACGATCCTGATCCAGACATTCCTCGCGAAGGTCTTCATGATCCCTTCGGGCTCCATGGAGGCCACCCTGCACGGGTGTCCCGGGTGCACCGGCGACCGGATCCTCGTCGACCGGGTCACCTACGACTTCACCGAGCCCGCCCCGGGCGACGTGGTCGTGTTCAAGGGCCCGCCCGCGTGGATCAACAACGAGATCGCGCCGCAGGAGTCGAGCAACATCATCGTGCAGGGCCTGCGCGGTCTCGGCTCGCTGGTCGGGTTCGCCCCGCCGGACGAGCGCGACTTCGTCAAGCGGGTGATCGCGGTCGGCGGGCAGACCGTCCAGTGCTGCGACCCGCAGGGCCGCATGATCGTGGACGGCAAGGCGCTCGACGAGCCGTACATCTACTGGGACAACCCGGCGAACCAGGAGCAGAAGACCTTCGATCCGGTGAAGGTCCCCGCGGGGATGCTCTGGGTGCAGGGCGACAACCGCAACAACTCCGACGACTCCCGGTTCCAGGGCGGCGGCGGCGTGAACGGCGCGGTCCCGGTGGACAACGTCATCGGCAAGGCGCGGATCATCGTCCTGCCGCCGAGCCGGTGGGGCGGGATCTCCGACCACAACCCGCAGGAGTCGGCGCAGCCGGTGGCGCTGGGCGCGCCGGCCTGGCAGAGCGGGCTTCCGCTGGGCGCCGGGATCGCGGCGGCGTGGCCGGCGCTGTTCCTCGGACGCAAGCTCAAGTCCGGACTGCGCCGGGCGGCCGGGCGGAAACCCTAGCCCCTTGCCGGCAGACGGGTGATCCAGCCTTGACACTTCCCGTTCCCCTGACGGCGGCCGAGCCGATCCGGCCACCGCGAGCCGTGGTGCGCGGCGACCTCTTCTGGGGTCTGCAGGGCGCCCTGGATCGCCGTGGCCTCGGCCCGGTCGCCGGCGTGGACGAAGCCGGCGCCGGGGCGTGCGCGGGGCCGCTGGTGGTCGCGGCCTGCGTGCTCAAACAGGGCGACGCGGCGAAGCTGACCGAGCTCACGGACTCGAAGCTGATGACGGCCAAGGCGCGCGACCGGGTCTACGACCTGGTCCTCGCCCGCGCCGTCGACTATTCGGTGATCGTCGTCCCGACCGAAGAAGTGGACCTCTACGGCATCCGGGTGATGAACCTGGAGGCCATGCGCCGGGCGGCGGCCGCGCTGCGCGTGCAGCCGGGGTACATCCTCACCGACGGGTTCCGCGTCCCGGGCCTCACGGCCCCGAACGCGGCGGTCATCAAGGGCGACCGCTCGGTGGCCTGCATCGCGGCCGCGTCGGTGCTGGCGAAGGTGACGCGAGACCGCATCATGGCGGGCTACCACGAGGAACTCCCGCACTACGGCTTCGACGTGCACAAGGGCTACAGCACGTCCGACCACCTGGCGGCGCTGCGCGAGCACGGCCCGAGCGACGTCCACCGCTGGTCCTACACGAACGTGGCGACGGTGGCGATCAAGCGCGGCCTGCGCCCGGCGCGGCCGGTCCTGCTCACGTATGCGGCGTTGGAGAAAGCCGTCGAGACCCCGGGCGCGGCGAGCCTGTCCGCGGTGCTCGACGAGGCATTGGAACCGCAACTCAGCCTGCCGCTGCATGCCCCGGCCCCGGGCGTGGGTCACAATGAACGCTCTGCCGGCGGAGCACCAGCACGATCCCGAGGAGGGGCGCGGATTTCATGAGCGCAGAGGATCTCGAGAAGTACGAGACCGAGATGGAGCTCTCGCTGTACCGCGAGTACCGCGACATAGTCGGCCAGTTTTCGTACGTGGTGGAGACCGAGCGACGGTTCTACCTGGCCAACGCGGTGGACGTCCAGGTCCGCGACGGCGGCGGCGAGGTGTACTTCGAGGTCCGCATGTCGGACGCCTGGGTCTGGGACATGTACCGCCCGGCCCGCTTCGTCAAGCACGTCCGGGTCATCACGTTCAAGGACGTCAACGTGGAGGAACTGGACAAGCCGGACCTCCGCCTCCCCGAGGACGGCCCCTTCTCGGGCTGACGTTCGACCCCACCGCGCCGGCTCGACCGAGCCGGCGCGGTGTTTTTTCGCGGGCGCGTCGCCCGTAGCACACCCCACCGACAATCCGGGCGCCCCAACGGCGATCCGTGGGTGAGTTGTCCCCAGCACCCCGGTTGTCCACAGGTCCGCGATTCCGCTCTGGCCCGGCCGCCTCGCCCCCTGCCATCGTCGAAGGCACACGCACTGTGATCGCCAGGACCGCCCTGGTGACGTGCACCGACGAGGGGGCGAAGAGATGACGGGCACCGACGAGCTCGCAAGACACCGCCGCGACCTGGGTGCCTGGGGCGAGGATGTCGCCCTCCGCTACCTCCAGGACCGCGGCCTGGTCCTGCTGGCCCGCAACTGGCGCTGCCGGGAGGGCGAACTGGACCTCGTGTTCACCGACCGGACCCGCGTGATCGTCTGCGAGGTGAAAACCCGCTCGGGCACCGAATTCGGCCTCCCGACCGAAACGGTCACGGAGGAGAAGGCCGGCCGCGTCCGCCGAGCGGCCCAACGCTGGCTACGCGAGTTCCGCATCGGCTGGTGCCCGGTCCGCTACGACGTGGTCACGATCCTGGCGGAACCGGGCACCCAGCCCCGCCTCCAGCACATCGAGGCGGCGTTCTGATGCCCATCGCCAAAGCGTGGTCAGCGGGCCTGCTCGGCATCAACGGCCGGGTCATCGAGATCGAAGCCGACCTCGGCGGCGGGCTGAGCCGGATCACCCTCGTCGGCCTTCCCGACGCCGGGTTGCGCGAGGCGAAGGACCGCGTCCGGTCCGCCGTCCGCAATTCCGGGCAGCCGTGGCCCGACGGCAAGGTCACGCTCGGCCTGTCCCCGGCCAACCTGCCCAAGATGGGGTCCGCCTTCGACCTGGGGATCGCGGCGGCGGTGCTCGCGGCCTCCGGTGCGGTGCCGGCAACGCGGCTGCTCGGCACCGTGCTGCTCGGCGAACTGGCGTTGGACGGCCGGATCCGGGCGGTCCGCGGCATTCTTCCGGGCCTGCTGGCCGCCAGGGCGGCGGGATACGGGCGAGCCGTCGTGCCGACGGACTCCCTCGTCGAGGCAGCCCTCGTGGACGGCATCGAGATCGCGGGCGCGCCGCACTTGCGGGACTTCGTGGCATGGCTGAAGCGCGAAGGCGAGCTGGCACGTCCGGAGCCACCCACCCCGGCGGCTCCGCCGGAGGTGCCGGACCTGGCGGACGTCGTCGGTCAGCCGGAGGCCCGCTGGGCCTTGGAGGTCGCGGCGGCCGGCGGGCACCACCTCCTGCTCACCGGCCCGCCCGGGGTGGGCAAGACGATGCTCGCGAAGCGTCTTCCCGGCCTCCTCCCGCAGCTGACGCAGGACGAGTCCCTGGAGGTCACCGCGGTGCACTCGGTCGACGGTTCGCTGTCGAAGTCCTCCCCGCTGGTCACCGTCCCGCCGTTCGTGGCTCCGCACTATTCGATCTCGGTTCCGGCCCTGATCGGCGGCGGCAGCGGAATCGCGTCCCCGGGCGCGATCAGCCGGGCACACCGCGGCGTCCTGTTCCTCGACGAGGTTTGCGAGTTCGGGGGGCAGTGCCTCGAATCGCTCCGGACCGTCCTCGAAGAAGGCGAGGTGCGCATCGCCCGGGTCAAGGGATCGATCACCTACCCGGCCCGGTTCCAGCTGGTCCTGGCCACCAACCCGTGTGCGTGTGCGCCGCCGAAAGACACCGACTGCGTGTGTTCGCCGAGTGCCCGCCGCCGCTACCTCGCCAAGCTTTCCGGACCGCTGCTGGACCGCGTCGACCTGAGGGTCCGGTTGCGGCCGCTGAGCGCCATCAGCGCCCACGACGCCGGCACGGCGGAGCCGTCCGACGCTGTCCGCCAGCGGGTGCTGGCCGCTCGCGAGCGCGCGGCGCAACGGTGGAGCGAGCACGGTTGGCTGTCCAACTCGGAAGTGCCCGGCCCGGCCCTGCGTCGTCAGTTCGCCCTCCCCACCGACGCAACGGCCGTGCTCGACCGAGCCATGGACAGAGGCGCCTTGAGCGGCCGCGGCGCCGACCGCTGCCTGCGCATCGCCTGGACCCTGGCAGACCTGGACGCCGAACCGCGCCCAGGCGCCGAACAGGTCGGCGCGGCCCTGGCCTTCCGCGAGCGGGTGGCGGCATGAGCACCGCCATGTCGCGGCAAGCAACTGCATCGGGTGCGGTGGTCGGCCGGCCGCGGGTCGACAAGGGTTGGTTTGGCGTGGGCTTGTCGCGGTTGTTAGTCGGCCGGGTGTCGGCCGATAAGGGTTGGTTTCGCGCGGAGTTGTTGCGGGTGTTCGTCCGCCGGGTGTCGGCCGACAAGGGCTGGCTTGGCCTTCCGGTCGTGCGTGCGTCGCTGCGCCAGGCACGCGAGCGGCTGGCATCGGGCCGGGCCGGTCTCTTTGCCGCGGGCCGACTGGTGGAGACCGGGGTGGCGCTGGCCTTCTGCGAGCGGGTGGTGGCATGAGCGCCGACGAGCTGCGGCGAGCGCGTGCCTACCTGCTGCGGGTGGCCGAACCGCCGGCGTCTGCTCTTGTCGCCTTTGTTGCCGCGCATGGGCCGGTAGCGGCCGCCGCGCGGGTTCGGCTTGGTGATTGTCCGCCTGATGTGCTGAAGGTGACCGAGGCGCGGCGGGACTATGACCTTGTCGCCCAGGACTTTGCTCGGGCCGCCGAGGTAGGTGCTCGCCTTGTCGTGCCCGAAGACGATGAGTGGCCGGCGTGGCCTTTGCTTGCTCTCGACCTCGCCGCCCGGCGTGGGGTGGCCGAAGCCGTGCCGCCCTTGGCTCTCTGGGTGTCCGGGGATGTTGCGCTCGGCGACGCCGCTGATCGGGCCGTGGCCGTTGTCGGTGCCCGTGCCGCTACCGAATACGGCGAACACCACGCCGCCGAGTTCGCCTACGGGCTGGCGACCCGGGGTGTGCCCGTCTTCTCGGGCGCCGCCTACGGCATCGACGGGGCTGCGCACCGAGGTGCGCTCGCCGCGTCCGGTGTCACCGTTGCCGTGCTGGGTTGCGCCGTGGATGCCGGGTATCCGGCTGGGCACATCGCACTGCTGAAACGGATCGTCGGGTCCGGCGGCGCGGTCGTCAGCGAGTACCCGCCCGGTACTCCGCCGGCTCGGCACCGGTTTCTCGTCCGGAACCGGCTCATCGCCGCCCTCACCGAGGGCACCTTGGTCGTCGAGGCCGGGCGGCGCAGCGGTGCCCGCAACACCGCCAGCACCGCCGGTGCGCTCGGCAAGGTGGTGATGGCGCTCCCGGGGCCGGTGTCCTCGGGGATGTCCGCCGGCTGTCACGACCTGATCCGGGATGCCCGGGCGACGCTGGTCTCGACCGTCGACGAGGTTCTCGAGACCGTCGGCCGCTTCGGTGCCGTGGAAGACGTCACCGCGAGCCGGCCGAAACGGCGTACCGATCGGCTGGGGCCCGAGGCGTTGCGCACCTTCGAGGCACTGGCTGTGCGCGCCGACCGGTCGGACTTCGAGATCGCGGCCGAATCGGGCCTGCCGCTGCGGCGGGTGCGAGCGCTGCTGCCGGAGCTGGAAATAGACGGATTCGCCGTCCGCGGGGAAGCGGGCTGGCGACGACGGAAGGAAAGCGCGTGACCACCACGGAATCCGGGCGAAAACGCCGGCGGTGTTCGGCCGGTCCGGTGCGGACGCGTGGCGATCCTTGACCGGAGGCGGATGTTCGCGCAGCGTGACATCCATGCCGTCATCACACTCCGGACGGGCCCGCCGCCCCGATCTGCGCGCGCTTCGGGCCGCGCTGCCCGAACCCGTGCGGGCCGTCCTCGCCGGCTACGAACGGCACCTCGGGCTCGAACGGGGCCTGTCGGCGCACACCGTGCGGGCGTATGTCGGCGATGCCGTGGCGCTGCTGGGGTTCGTCGTGGACGGCGGAGGCGAGCCGGCGGATCTCGACCTCGGGCGGCTGCGGGCGTGGCTCGCCGCCCAGCAGGCCGGTGGGGCGAGCCGGACGACGCTCGCCCGGCGGGCGGCCTCGGCGCGGACGTTCACCGCCTGGGCGCACCGCACCGGCGTCCTGGCGACGGACCCCGGTGGCCGACTCGCCGCTCCGCGGGCGCACCGCACCCTGCCCGGGGTGCTGCGGGCCGGGCAGGCGGGGGAGGTGATGCAGGCGTCGGCGGCCGGGGCGGCGCAACGCGATCCGGTCGCCCTGCGTGATCGCGCGATCGTCGAGCTGCTCTACGCCACCGGCATCCGCGTGTCCGAGTTGTGCGGGCTGGACGTCGGCGGGGCTGACTTCTCCCGGCGTGTCGTGACGGTGCTGGGCAAGGGCGGCAAGGAACGGGTCGTCCCGTTCGGCGTCCCGGCGGCCGAGGCGCTGGGCGACTGGATCGAGGAGGGGCGGCCGAAGATCGTCGCCGAAACGGGTGGTGAGAGCGCCGAGCCCGCGCTTTTCCTCGGGGTGCGGGGGAAACGCGTCGACCCGCGGGCGGTGCGGCGCGTGGTGCACGACGCCGTCAGCGCCGTGCCCGGAGCCGTCGACATGGGCCCGCACGGCCTGCGGCATTCGGCCGCGACGCATCTGCTCGAAGGGGGTGCCGATCTCAGGAGCGTTCAGGAACTGCTTGGTCACGCTACGCTTGCCACGACGCAGCTCTACACTCATGTGACCGTCGACCGGTTGAAAGCGATCCATGACCGAGCGCACCCCAGGGCCTGAGGCGGTCCGGGGGAGGCTCGCCGGGGTCGTCAGCAGCAGGCCCGGCGGCGCACGCGCATCCGCACGAGCACGGAGACAACACTGAGCCGCATGCCGAGAACGACTGTGCAATGAGCGCAGGCCCGCACGTGACCGAAGCCGCCGGAGTGACCACTCACGGTGAGGCCGGCGTGCCCGCGGAAACCCGGGCCGGCTACGACGTCGACGCCGGGATCGCGGCGCTGTGGCAGCAGTTCGCCGACAGCCCCGACCAGGCGTCGCGCGATCGGCTCGTGCTGCACTACGCCCCGCTGGTCAAGTACGTCGCCGGCCGGGTCGGCACCGGCCTGCCGACCCACATCGACGTCGGTGACCTGGTGCAGTCCGGCATCTTCGGGCTCGTCGACGCGATCGAGAAGTTCGACCCCGAACGCGGCCTGCGGTTCGAGACCTACGCCATGCAGCGCATCCGCGGCGCGATCCTCGACGACCTCCGTTCACAGGACTGGGTGCCGCGCGCGGTCCGCAGCAAGGCCAAGGAGGCCGAGCGCGCGATGGAGCGCCTCGGCGCCCGCCTGCACCGCACCCCGACCGACGCCGAACTCGCCGCCGAACTCGGCATCGGCCTCGACGACCTGCGCGACTTCTACGGCCAGCTGCAGCTCACCAGCGTCGTGGCGCTGGAGGACCTGGTGGCCGCGGGCAAGGACAGCGGCTCGCTGGTCGACACGCTGCCCGACGACGACGCCGTCGACCCGGTCGCGGTGCTCGTCGACCAGGACAACCGCCGCCAGCTGGCCCAGGCGATCGCGCAGCTCACCGAGCGGGACAAGATCGTGGTCAGCCTCTACTACTTCGAGAGCCTGACCCTCGCCGAGATCGGCAAGGTCCTCGGCGTCACGGAATCGCGGGTGAGCCAGCTGCACACGCGGGCGGTCATGCGGCTGCGCGCCAAGCTGGTCGAGCAGACCGGCGCCTGATCAACCACCTCCCCACGGCTTGAGCCGGTATTCGCCGGCCTCGCCGGTCAGTGCGAGCGGATCGATGTACTCCTCGCCCCGGCGCACGCCCCAGTGCAGGCACGCCGCAGTGGGGCAGCCGGGGTGCCCGGCGACGACGGTGCCGAGGACCTGCCCGCGGTAGACCTGTTCACCCACGGCGACCTTCGGCGCGACGGGCTCGTAGGTGGTCCGCAGGCCGCCGTCGTGGTCGATGGACAGCACGGGCCGCCCGCCCACCATTCCGGCGAAAACGACGACACCCGCGTCGGCCGCCAGCACGTCCTGCCCGGGTGCGGCCGCCAGATCTACTCCGCGATGGCCGGCGCCGAAGGGCGTTTCGGGGGCGTCGAAGTATTTCGTGACCACCGGAACGGGTGACAACGGCCAGGAGAGCCGCGCTTGGCGGCGGACCGGGGAACTGCCCAAGCCCGGCTCATCGCCGATCGAGGACGGCCGGACCGCATCGAGCCACGGCACGGGTGCCGACGGTTCGGCGAACGGGGTGTCCGGCGGCGGTGCCGGGTCGCCGGCCCCAGGCGCGGCGGTCAAGCCGGAGAGCCGGGTGAACGGCGGTGCCGGGTCGTCGGCCCCAGGCGCAGCAGTCATGCCGGAGAGTCGGGCGGCCGACGGTGCCGGGTCGTCAGCCCCAGGCGCGGCGGTCAACCCGGAGCTTCGGGTGTCCGGCGGTGCCGGGCCGCCCGGCCATCCCGTTCCACTCGTCCAGGCAGCAGCTGTCCCCAGCGTCGCCGGCGTCGGCAGCTCACTTCCGAACGCCGGTGCCCGCACCTCCGCACCACCCCCTCCGAACCCACCTCCGAAACTTCCGAACACGCCCGTGAACAGGGCAAACACCGCTACCAGCCACCGTCGGGACCGCATGATCGACTCCATGGCTCCAGCGTGCGGTACCCGGGCGCCGCGTGGGGGCCTGCTGCCGAATCTGTGGATAACCGGACCCGATGTGGACAACTGCTCCGGTGAGCGGCCGCCGGTGGGGAGTGGGGTGGTGGCAGGGGGTAGAATCTTCTGCGCGGTCCGCGTGAGCGGGCTGACTTCGCGTGCACGTGCGCGTTCCCCGGTTTTTCGAACTCTGTCAGCCGGCGAGTCGCACGGTGTCCGGCGGTCCCCGGGGTCCTCCCCGGGGTCCGGGCGCCGGCACGGGCACCAGGGCGAACGGCCACCCGGCCGGGAGCGACAAAACCGAGCAGCGCGCCGACACACTCGGCGCGCACGACACAGAAGAGGTGTGATTCCGGCAATGGCCGTCGTCACCATGAAGCAGCTGCTCGACAGCGGTGTGCACTTCGGGCACCAGACCCGCCGGTGGAACCCGAAGATGAAGCGCTACATCTTCACCGAGCGCAACGGCATCTACATCATCGACCTGCAGCAGACGCTGACCTACATCGACCGTGCGTACGAATTCATCAAGGAAACCGTCGCGCACGGCGGCACCATCATGTTCGTCGGCACCAAGAAGCAGGCTCAGGAAGCCATCGCGGCCGAAGCCTCGCGCGTGGGCATGCCCTACGTCAACCAGCGCTGGCTCGGCGGCATGCTGACCAACTTCCAGACCGTGCACAAGCGCCTCCTGCGCCTGAAGGAGCTCGAGTCGCGGGAGCAGACCGGTGGCTTCGAGGGTCTCACCAAGCGCGAGATCCTGACGCTGACCCGCGAGAAGGACAAGCTCGAGAAGACCCTCGGCGGTATCCGCGACATGGCCAAGGTGCCGAGCATCGTGTGGATCGTCGACACGAAGAAGGAGCACATCGCCGTCGGCGAGGCTCGGAAGCTGAACATCCCGGTCGTCGCGATCCTGGACACCAACTGCGACCCGGACGAGGTCGACTACCCGATCCCGGGCAACGACGACGCGATCCGCTCCGCCGCGCTGCTGACCAAGGTCGTCGCCGAGGCTGCGGCCGCCGGTCTGATGGCCCGCTCCAGCCGCAACGGTGCGTCCGCCGACACGAAGCCGGAGCCGGGCGTCGCCGCCGACGAGCCGCTGGCCGAGTGGGAGAAGGAGCTGCTCGCCGGCTCCGAGACCGCCGCCGCCGACGCGACCGAAGCCGCTGCGGCCGTCGAGGCGGCCCCGGCCGAGGCCGCTCCCGAGCAGGCGACCGCCTCCTCCTGACGCTCCACCGTCCGTGGGGGGGGGGGGCCCGGCCCGGCCGCCCGCCGCGCGGCCGCCCCCCCAAAAAAACAAAACTAACAAGTTAAAGAAAATAAGGAAAAAAAAAAAAAGAAAACTAATACGAA